>CAZJUO010000024.1:0-15307 GCA_964549245.1 uncultured Gammaproteobacteria bacterium | reverse complement strand
GTCTGGTTTCTCTATTAGTTCCGAAAAATTATTATTATGCGACCCGGATAAAAGCCGCGCAATTTCGCATGTATACTCGGCCAAACCAACACCTGCCGAAGAATCAAGTCTTGGCAGGCTTTTTGTCGTCGCAGAAATCGATACAGCCGATAAAATTAACATCGATATCATCGGCACCATTCAAGAACGCCTCCGCGAAAGCTATTACAATACCGAGGACTTAAATATTGAAACAGCCTTTGAAAAAGCCTTAGAAACCACCAACCAGACTATCGCTGACCTGGTCGGTGATTACGATACCAATTGGCTGGACAAGCTTAATATTGTCGCCCTGGTTATTAAAAACGACCAGCTTCATTTAAGCTATGTCGGCGCTATTCATTCTTTTCTTATCAGGCAAGATAAAATTACCGATATCATACAGTCAACGGTAAATAATGAGTCCCCCCACCAAAAAATAAATCCCTTGAAAGCTTTTTCCAATGTCATCAGTGGACAGCTGCAAACTGATGATTCCCTATTGTTCTGCGCTAGTACTTTACTTGATTACTTTTCCCAAGAAAAACTAAAACGCATCCTTGTAGAGCACAGTCCCCCGCAAGCAGTGCAGATGTTGGAAAAATTGCTTACGGAAAATAGCAATAATTCAGCTTTTAGCGCTCTAATTATACGGCTCACTCCGAATATTTCTACTGTACAAAAACGTACAGCCACCATACCAGCCACTCCTTCGCCGAGCATCGCCCCATCAACAGGCTCACACGCTTCCATGGAAAATTTACTCCAAAAACAAGCGCAAACCAATAAAGTACTTACTCCTTCACTAAGCCGCTACTTGCGTAATTCGCTTCGCCAGGGCTATTCGTCAATCATGGGATTTATCAAACTAAAAATTCTGCGGCAATCTCCCCGGCGGGTACAATTCGAACAGCAGCTTCGGCAATACCGGCCGGTACAGCAAGAAACGTACCGAAAAAAAAGCGCAGTTCGTTCTGTAATAAAAACCGCCTCCGGGGTTATGAAGCAAACCGGCAGTATTATCGGCCAGGGAGCCAGCGCAATGGCTACCATAACAAAAAAGAGTCAGAAAGTACCAAGTGAAATAAAAAAAAGCCCCACTTCTTTTTCACATAAACTTTCTAAAACCATTATCTGGTTCAAAAAACTGCCGCGCCTTAGTAAAATTATTTTTTTATTTGTCATCGTAGTGGCCTTTGTCCTGGCCCAAAGCATATTTACTACAGCCCTCTCCAAGCAGCAGCAAGAGCAATCAATCGAATACGAAGCTACGATCTCATTAATTTCCCAAAATATATTAAAAGCAGAAGCAGCACTTTCGTATGGCAACGAAAGCGGCGCCAAAGACCTGTTGTATGAGGCGAGGAATTTACTTGACGATCTGCCAAATGAAACCGATGAGCAAAAACAGAAAATTTCCGAACTAACGTCCGATATAAATACGCAGCTTGAACAGACAAAACACATCGCCACTATGGCCACCACGACGGTTGCCAACCTTGGCAGCGACACTTATAACGCTTCAACAAGCAGACTCTTGCTTATCGGGCAGAGGCTATATACCTTTGATCCATCAAGCAAGACAATTTACGGTGTTTCTATCGATAATGAAGAGATATCAACGTGGCCGCAAACAAACCTGCAGAATACGCTTCAATACCAGTCAGTCTACAACAATAATATCGTCTACCTGACTACCAAGTACACCATGGTTGAATTCAATACTGCTAGCGAAACGGTGGGGCAGCTTTCGTTCTCACTTCCTGCCGACGAGGCCAATATTACCAGCCTGGCTACCTATGAAAATAAAATTTACCTCCTTGATATAAAAAACAACCAAATTTATCGAGCTTCCCGAATTAGCGGTGGATATACACAAACCGTTGAGTGGCTCCTCGATGACATTTCACTAGCTAATGCTACTTCCATGTCAATAGACGGTAATATATATTTGCTATTCAGCGACGGCACTGTTAACCAGTTTTTTCAGGGAAGAAAGCAGGAATGGTCACTCGACCCGATAGAGCCAGCGCTGACTAGTGGGGATAAAATATGGACCTCTTCCGATATCGATCGTATTTTTATACTCGATAAAAAAGAAAATCGTCTTTGCGAATTTACCAAAGAAGGCGTATTGATTAACCAATACGTTTCGGATTCCTTTACCAATCTCAAAGATTTCGCCGTTGATTGGAACAACAAGACCACCTATCTCTTGAACGGCAACGCAATTGTAGCGATTGATATATTGCCATAACCATATTTACAGATAAATAAAATCGCTTCTACTATTGCTAGCTTGAAGCGATTTTTATTATTCTTCTTTGTTATTTTAGCGTAACCTGGGCTCCTGCTTCTTCCAGTTTCTTCTTTATCTCCTCTGCCTCTTCTTTGGTAGCTTCCTCTTTGATGACTTTCGGTGCGCTATCGACGATGTCTTTTGCGTCTTTGAGGCCTTTTTCTGTAATTTCGCGAACTACTTTGATGACCGCAATCTTGTTTGATCCGGCACCGGTCAACTCAACGTTGAAGGATGATTTTTCTTCACCCGCTTCTTCTCCGCCGGCCGCTCCGGCCGCTCCGGCTACTGCCACTGGAGCCTGCGCCGATACGCCAAATTTATCCTCGAGGACCTTGACCAGTTCGGCTAACTCCATAACGGTCAGTTTCTCGATTTTCTCGATAAGATCCTTGAATTTTTCCGGCACTTCAACAGTTTTTTCCTCTTTGTTTTCGGTGTCGGCTTGTTCTTTTTTATCCTCCGGAACGTTTGCGGAGGTAGATTGTTCGTCTGCCATATGTTTATATGATTACTTATTAAACTATTATTATGATTTCGACTCTTTTATGGCCTGCAACGCATAAACCAACTGCCGCATGGACCCCGCCAGCACATTGACAAATCCACTGACTGGATAATTTACCAGCCATACCAGTTTTGCCTTCAGTTCTTCCTTGCCAGGCAATTGGGCGAGAGCTAATGCTTCTTCGGCACCAATAAACTTGTCTTGGTAGATTCCGCCTATCAGCTTAAGCGCCTCGTGCTTTTTACCGAAAGTATACAGCAATTTAGCAGGCAGTACCTCATCTTCTTTGCCAAAAGCCGCTCCCAGTCCGCCTGGCAGAGCACTGATATCTATTCCTTTCAAATCAGCTTTTTCCAGAGCCAGCTGCAATAATGTCCGCTTGGCTACCGTATATTCAATACCCTCTTCGCGCAAGATGCTGCGCAGCTCGGTAGTTTCTTGGACATTCAAGCCGTCAAAGTTAACAAATATTACCGATGCGGCTCCTGATAAGCGATCCGTTATTTTTTTTACTATTTCTTCCTTCTGTTGTTTTGTCTTTGCCATATATTTTCTAAATGGTTAAAGGAACCACAAGGGCTATGCGTTGAAAGGTTAATAGGATACAAGGTTAAGATGAAAAGGGAATAATTGGTCTATCGCGGTTTTAAAAACACTAACCATGTACACCTCTCTACTCCTCTACCAATATCCTTCGTAACCTATAGTTCCTCTAGCTCTTTTTATCCTTGTTTAAATATAAAAATCTGCGGGATAACCACAGACTCGCTACCTTGCTAACTAGCCAACATGCCAATTAACAATCGCCTCGGCAGGATTTACAACGTTTTTATTACGAATACCTACTGTCTGTGGCTTGTTACTAAATGTTATTCACAGTATATACAAAGCCGTAAATACTGTCAAGTAAAGAGGTTCTTAAGCGGCAGTATTTTGCTGTTTGGCATTATATAACACCGCCACAATTGCTTCTGATAGTTCTTTTGTATCTGCCTCACGGAATGATGGCGCATCCTGCAGCACCTTGGCAATGTCATTGCGCTGTTGTTCGTCCACTCCGATAGCTAACGCTCCTTCAATCCTCTGGATTAAAAAAGTCGTCAGATGCTCGATTGTTACGCTTCCCTCAATCATCTGCCTGGTTTCCTCAATAGCCGCTTCGACTCCTTTGGCCATATTTTCCTTTTCCTGGTCAAAGGATAGTTCATAATTAACGCCCCGTTCATCTTTCATATGAATAATTATTTAATAATAGTCCCAACTCCTCTTTTTTTGGTAATAATATTATTTAAGTTTTGCATGTCCTTTCCGGAACAGATAACTACTTCTAAACCCATTCGGCTGGCCACTTTCGAAGCCTCCGGATCAAACGGCACATGCGCCCCTGGTTGCCACTTCCGGCCGGTAATAGCAATTAATTCGCGCCAAGACATTCTCCGTATTGGTTTGGCGTTTTTATTTTTCTTTGGATCGGCGGTGTACACAAAACGGATGTTGGAAAGATTAATTAATTTTTTTGCTCCGTATGTTTTTGCCAGCAAGACAGCGTCCTTGTCAGACGAACAGCCCGGTTTCCAGCCAGACCCGATAATTATCTTTTTTCCTGTTTTTGCTTTTTTCAATGGATTGGTAATAATCGAACGGTGAGCCTGGGAGCCAAAAATCGCCCGAATTAATTCAGCGTTATATTTGGTGGCGGAAATACCAATCCAATCAAGGTCAATGCTGGAAATTTCGGGCCTCACTAAGCGGGCCGCTTTTTGGTAATGACGGCAAATATCTCCCCCGCCGGTGACAATGATAAAACGGTAGCCCCGTTTATTTAATTTCAACATCAAGGATCTAAACCGTTTCAGGTATGTAACATTGATTTTATCCGGAATAATAATCGATCCCCCAAGCGACAGTACGATAGTTTTGTCTACCTTAACTTTTGCCATAAAACGCTAATCTAGGTATTTCCTTTTATTTTCCAGATGCTCGTCATATGTTTTACTGAAAACCGTTGAACCATCCGGCTTGGTCAAAAAATAAAAATAATCGGTTGTTTCCGGATAAATTGCCGCCAGCATGGCTGATAACGACGGATTGCAAATAGGTCCGGGGGGCAGCCCTTTGTATTTATAGGTATTATACAAACTGTTTGCGGCCAAATCGCTGGCTGATGGCCGCAGCGCCTGTTTGCCAGTAACATAATTCACCGTGGCGTCAGATTCTAGAGGCACCCCTACATTCAAACGGTCATAAAATATCCCCGCGGCAATTTTCCTATCCTCGTCTGTACGAACCTCTTTCTCAATTATCGAAGCGAGGGTTACGATTTCGTACACACTCATATTGCCTTTAGCCGCATCTTTCTTCATGTCATCAGTAAATTTTTCACCAAAATTATCCAGCATTTTTTCTACGATATCGGCAGCTTCCGCGTCCTCATAAACCCGATAGGTATCAGGAAACAAATACCCCTCCAAGCCTTGGTCCTCCGGCTTATCGGCCAAAAAATCATACGTCGTATCCGGTATGATCTCTCGTGAATCAGCCACTGCAGCTGTTTGTAAAAAAGTATCCGAGCTCACAATACCTTTTTCTTGGAGATATTCCGCAATTTCTTCTGAATCCCAGCCCTCAATAATGGTTATGGTATTCTCGTGGGTATTTTCACCCTGTTTGAAAGCGCTGACTATCTCTTTGATATTCATGTCAGGTGATAATGAATAAGTGCCGGCGATAAACTCGGTTTCTGACCGGTCTACATATACATACGTTTCAAACCAAAACTGGCTCCGTATCAGCCCTACTGCTTCCAAGTTGGCGGCGATTTCCTTTACCCCCTCTCCCTGCCGAACAGTAAACGACTCCGTTTCAGCGGATGATGAAACGGGCCAGCTAATCTGATTCCAAAAATAAAGCCCCCCAAAAATTACCGCAGCGATGATTACAAAAAATAAAACGATTAATATCTTTTTTAGCATAGTAGTATTATCCTATCACAAAACAGCCGACTTTACCATAAGTAATACGCCGTGCTATAAGTAGCGTTTCATCCGCTTTTTTTCTAACGCTTGGACAATCTTTTTTACGTCCTGCGCCCGGTCTTTCGGGCAAACCAGCAGGCAATCCTCGGTATCAATCACTACCATATTACGCAGTCCAGCCGTGGCCACCAAACGTCCGGTATAGCTGTAAATTAAATTATCTTCAGAATCAACCGTGACAAGGCTGCCGCGAACAATGTTGTCATTCTGGTTCTTGGACAGGATATCTTTGACCGCCCTCCAATGCCCAACGTCAGCCCAGTCAAATGAAGCGGGTATGACCAGTAGCTTACGGGTTCGCTCCATAATCCCATAATCAATCGATATAGGCTTAAACTTCTTGAATTCCCGCTTGACTGTGCTCTTTTCCCGGCTAGTACCAAGAGCCGGCGCAATACGCTGCAAAATGGCATAATGCCGAGGCAAAAACTTTTTATACATGGACAATAGATAATCAACCTGCCAGCAGAACATGCCCGAATTCCATAAGTAATCCCAGCTTTTTACGTACTGTTTGGCTTTTGGCAAATCAGGTTTTTCAATAAATTTCTGGCCGTGGAAAATTTCGTCATTGCCGATCTGTTTATATACTTTATTGATTTTCACGTACCCATAGCCTGTTTCGGGGTAGGTTGGCCGAACGCCGATTACCATGGAATTCTTACTATCTTGCTTTAATACTTTTTCAGCCAGATGCAGTAGCCTGATATATTCCCTTTCCTGCTTGATAAAATGATCAGCGTTGGCCATAACCATGATTTCTTTGGGATTTTCTTTGGCTAGGGTAATAGCGGCCAGGCCAATAGCCGCCGCGGTGTCCCTTTTTTCTGTTTCCAAAATATAATTTTGGCGGGGCAGGCTGGGAATTTGCTTGGCTACCGCCGGATAATGCTTGTAATTGGTGGAAATATAAATATCACGGTTTTTAATACCGCTACGTACACGGCTATACGTTTTTTGCAATAAGGTCTTATTGCCAATAAATGGTTGAATGTGTTTTGGTTTTCGTTTTCGAGAAACGGGCCATAGCCTTGTCCCGCCCCCGCCGGCTAATATTACAATTTTCATAGTTGTTTATGTTTAGTATCACAAGTTATTTTCATTCATTCTACTAGTAACGAGAAGTAAGTTGTAAGTTTAAAGAGGGCTGTATGGTCATCAGTTTTAAGTCATAGTGCCAAACCCTTAGACCAGTAACATTCTTCTATACTGTTTTCCTTAAACCTGGAACATAAGACTTGTTTCTAATTTGCTATCTGCTGTAAACATAATTAGTAAAACGGCATTAGTGTTATGAATGCAACTATTTTTCCCACTCCTTCGGTACCAACGGTACAAACTGGAATCCTGGAAATTTTTTCTCTCGATAATCCGTTTCGGATATTTTATCCATCTGCACCATTTCCTGCTCATATTTACCCACCGGTATGACCAAACGGCCGCCGGTTTTCAGTTGGTGCAACAAAATATCGGGAATACCGATCTCGGCCGCTGCCGCTACAATGATTTTATCATAGGGCGATTTTTTCTTATACCCCTTGGTGCCGTCACCGCAAATAAAAGTTACGTTTCCAAATCCGTATTTGTTTACATTTTTTTCTCCAAAGCGTTTCAGCTCCGGGACTCTCTCTATGGCGTAGACATGCCCTTCGCTCCCAACTAAGTGTGCCAACAGCGCCGTCTGCCATCCGGACCCAGAACCTACATCCAAAACCCTCTCTCCCGTTTTTGCTTGGAGCAACTCAAGCATGAAAGCCACCGTTAAAGGCTGGGAAATAGTTTGTCCATGGCTGGTGGGCAAGGGAATATTGGCATTTGCTTGATCTTTGATTTCATCCGGTAAAAAATCAGACCGCTTAATGGCACGAAAAGCTTCGATAATTTTATCTGTTTTTAAATAGCCTTCCTCGACCAGGTTATGTAATAAATCCTCCATAGAATATCAATAATTTAGAATATTTTCTTTATTTTTTGAATTTACTGATAATCAGATTATATCATTATTATCCCTACTATTCAAAAGCTCTAATCCTAATAACCACCCCGCTCGTACACAATTGCCCGTATTGACGCCCTAACTTGTTTTGCTACAATGAATTAACCCCCAAACAAACACCAAAAACACCAAAATCCAATAACTGGTGTTTTTATTTACAAATCCTATGCACACAACCTTATATATCGTTTTTTTACACCAGGTACTCTTTTTATCGATTAATCCGATACTGCAGGGTACCTTATGTAAGAAAGGTCGATAAGCCAAATAGCTTGTACGGTTATTTGGTGTTTTTTATAACCAATTACAAGGAAGGGGGTGTACAACATGAAAAAAATTCTCTTCTCACTTATGACGATCGCGCTCGTCGGAGTAATTTCGGTGGGAGCTACCAGCGCTGTTTTTACCAGCTCTGCTTCAGTAGTCGATAACACCTTTGCTACCGGCGTGCTTGATATCAATATCAATGGCACCAAGACCTATAGTGGTTTTAACTTTGGCAACGCGGCTCCTGGTGACAGCTATTCAGGATCCTTTACCATTAGAAATAATGGCGCTCCGTTTTTCGGCGGGCCAAGTACTTTGGAAGCAAATTCCATTGTCGTTTCCGCGGCTAAAACCGGCGGCAACACCAGTTTGTTCAACAAACTAATGGTCAAGGTAGAATCAACGGTTGGCTGGAACAACCAGGTTGTTTTTGACGGCTACCTCAAAGATTTGGTAAACAAACAGATCCTCTTGCCGGGCAACAGCCTACCTACTGGCTGGAGCATGCCTATGGATTATACCGTCACCTTGCCAGCAGGCGTTGGTAACGGCGTCATGGGCACTTCAACTACATTTGACTTTGTTGTTGATGCCACTACTTAAAGTCCAGTAGTAACTTTTTCGGTTGCCTGTTATTATGATAACTAACGGGCAACCATAAAAAGTTATCACCGTGGATATGAAAAAAATCAATAAACAATTTAACGACACTATTACTTCTCCCAAAAAACTTATAAAAACAGCAGGTAATATTTTTATCATCAGTATTTTTCTGATAGCGCTGTTACTGCTCATCTCTAGCTTTAATCCCGGCGGCCTGCGTGCTCTTTCAGTCAAATCAGGTTCAATGTCGCCAGTTATCTTTACCGGCAGCTTGGTTTTTGTTTATCCGGCAGACAGCTATAGCAGCGGGGAGATCGTTACCTTTCGTACCCAGGGAAGAGAAGAGCTCATTACACACCGTATCGTCAACATCCACCAGCTCGAAGGGCAAACCCTATTCACTACCCAGGGGGATGCTAATGAGGTGCCGGACTCATATGCTTTGCCAGAAAACGGAATTATTGGCAAAGTGCGGCTTTCCATACCCCTGCTTGGATATGTGCTAGATTTTGCCAAGACTATCCCGGGAATCATTATATTAATCATTATTCCAGCTACTATCATCATTTACGAAGAAAGCAGAAAAATAAGCAAAGAATGGAAAAAAATTAAGAAAAAAAGGGATAAAAAACCCGTTTCTACAAAACAGCCGCCAAAACAGTAACAATTACCTTAAAAGTTATCCACAAGCGTTAAATACGTTAAATACTTACAAAAACAGAACTCCAATACGACACAAAATCATAAAATGCACTTTTTCCAATTTGCTTGACACACCACACCGCAAGCTATACTATAGTAAAACAGGCTTATTGCTAGCCCTTGACAAAAAAACAAAGATGTATTAAGATAGTCTATTAACATAGTTCTTTCATACAACCATTTGCACCTTGTAACAATACATTTCGGAGGAATGTAAAAAGCCAATATTGAGTTATAAATTCGGAGGGAACTCAAAGAAAACACAAGAAAAATAAAAAATCAGCTAAAACCAGTAGAAAAAACACTAACTTTTGGAGCTAATTCATAGCTGATTTTATAGATTTTTTAACAATTTGTAACTTGGTATTGGCTTTTTTAGTTGCCTAATTGTAAAAACAATCGCGGACACCACAGGTGGACGCAGGATCTGATAAGATCCGGCAACCAACCCCGTGTAGCGAGGAGTCTAAAACTAGTAAAAAGTTATCCACAACTACTAATAATTTATACATATAACCATTTAATTAACCTAATCTAAAACATATGCAAAGCAACACATTAATGCAAAAAAAGGCTTGGAAGGCAGCCTACAAAACCCTTCATATGGTGGCTATGGTAGCCCTCATATTTAACATGTCTATGGTCGGTGTGTTTTTCGCGCCAAAAACGGCCCAGGCTACGTCAGTAACGGTTTGTCCGGCTGGCGATGTCAAACTGGAGGCCGATGCGGCTGATTACGAATATACTGACGGAAGCGCCACCATCACCTACCATGATGGCGACGAGCATAATTACGTAACCTGGGAAGCAATGCCTGGGTATGTCGTAACTTCCGTATGTTTGAAGTACGGTACGCAGTTGGACCATCCTGATGCAACTGACGGTCAAGCTGGCCCGTATAGCCATGACATCAGCCATGTAGTGTTAACTACCACCGATGAACCAATTACCAATCCTCCGCTGGTTGAATCCTGCGGTTTGGATATTGGCTTGGTAATAGACAGCTCTGGAAGCATTGACAACAGCGAACTGCCGATTATGAAAAATGCTTTTAACGGTTTTGTTGATGCGTTCTTGCCTGGCACCCCAACACAGTTTAGCGTTGTTGAATTTGATAATAACGTCGTCGGACCAACACTCCCCTTTACTGATGACGCAACACCAATTAAAAATCGCATTAACGCAGCGGTAAGCGGCGGATGGACTAACTGGGAAGCCGCCCTTCAGGAAATCCATAACCAGTACGACCCCACTCCAAAACCTGACGTAATTATTTTCGCATCAGACGGCAATCCAAATTCTACCATCGCCCAACCGAGCGGTTCTGCCAGTGAATCAGAAGCGGTTAGCGCGGCAATTTCAGTTGCCAATGACATTAAGGCGGATGGCATCCGCATTGTGGCGCTCGGTATCGGAGAAAATCCTGATGGATCTGATCCGGCTCTCGACCTTGATAATCTTATTGCTATCTCTGGGCCCAACGTGGCGCCCCCGGCATCTATCGATACAACCGCTGACGTAATCCTCTCAGATTTTGATCAGCTGGCCCAAGTGCTTTCTGATTTAGCTGATGAATTATGCGGCGGAAAAATTTTGGTCCAGAAACAGTACGATGCTGATGGCGATGGACAGGTTGACTATGACGATTCTGTTAAAGATGCTTCATTGGCCGGTTGGGAATTTACAGTTAATGGCACGCAAAAAACTACCGACACGACCGGTTACCTATCTTTCGACGTTTTAAACGGCACCTATTCGGCCGTTGAAACAAATCAAAAGCCAAATACTCATTTTGTTGACGCCTCTTGCGAAAAAGAAGGCCAAGCTATCGGCACGCCAACTACCAATGGCGTAGCTGGCTTAACCATGGACACTGACGAGACTATCTACTGTGAATTCGTAAATAGCGCCAATACCGGTGATATCACCTTTGAAAAAGTTGTAGTTAACGGCGAGGCACAACCAAATGAATTTACCTTTCATGTAAACGGAAACGATTACAATAACGGAGATCAGGATACGTTCCTCGTCGGCCAATACCAACTAACCGAAGATGGTCCTGACGGATATTCGCTGGTAAATGCCGAAGGCGCCTGTGAGCTTTCACAAGGCGATATCTCGCCGGTAAAACTCACGGTTACTGAAAACGGCGGCACTTGTACTATCACCAACCAAGCTGACAATGGCAAAATCTTCGGTTATAAATTCAATGATAAAAATGAAAACGGCACCTGGGATCAGCCAGAAGAACCGGCTCTTCCCGGCGTTACCATCGATCTAAGCGGTGAAGCAACCGATTCGCAAGTAACTGACGCAAACGGTTACTACGAATTTACCGATCTGGTTCCGGGAAATTATACTGTCTCGGAAAATATTCCTGACAACTATACCAACACCACGCCGGCCAGTGTCGATGTCACCATCAATCCTGGCGATGAAAAGCGTGTTGATTTTGGTAACCGCTTATTGGAATGCAATTTAGTCATAACAAAAACCGGAACGGCTGAAGTAGACGTCAACGGTGAAATAACCTACACCGTGCATTATGAAAATCTCGGTGACAATGTCTGCACCGGCGGCGGCGTGAAAATTACTGACAAATTTCCTGATAATACTACTTACGTTTCAGAATCTGCCAATCCGGCAGCCACGGAAGTAGACAGTGAAAAAATCATGTGGAACGTCGGTTGGATTTATCCTGGCGAAGAGGGTGATCTTACCTTCAAAGTTACTGCCGATGACCCAGGCGATGAAATCTGCGGTGATTGGGAAATTGACAACCAAGCAACCTACTGGGCCAAGAATGGCACTACCGGTCAGGTATTAACTGGCGAAAGCAACATTGTTACCACTACCGTCTATAAAGAATGCCTTGGTGAATTAACCATCATCAAGCATGTCGAAGGCGGTTATGATGAAGCGAGTGATTTCACCATGCAGGTACTTGGTCCAAGTCCGCTGAACTTTGCCGGCAGTGAAACTGGCGTTACCAATACGGTAAAAGCTGGTTCATACGTCATTACCGAAAGCGGTTCAGAAAACTATTCTTTATCATTCTCTGGTGACTGTGATGAATTGGGCAATGTCACTATCGAACATGGTGATAGCAAAACCTGCACCCTGACCAATACCCGCGACACTTCCACCATTAAAGTAAATAAATTTGTCGAACTTCCCAATGATGAAACATTGTACAATCCCGAAGACTGGTCCTGGATGTGGGATAACGGCACGGACAACGAAGCTGACATCGCTGGCGGAGCCATGAGAACTGTCTATAGCGGTATGCAATACAGCATTACCGAAGATATGACTCATTATCCTGAAGATAACTACACTACCAGCTGGGTTTGCTACGAGGGCGACAAACTGTATTCACAAGGCACCGGCACTTCCTTTGACGTCACGCTGGAAAAGGACGAGAACCTCGTCTGTACTTTCACTAATGTACGCAATACCACCGAAGTGACCTTTGATAAAGTGGTGGTCGGCGGCAATCATGCTGATACTGACTGGAATTTCACTATCGACGGTGAAAGCGGTACGTTTAACGAGGAAAGTGACCCCGTGGCCGTACTAACCAATGCCAGCTACAACGTCACTGAAGATTCCGAATATAACGATTTATATACTTTGACCAATGCCTCTGGAATTTGTGAATTGGTTGAGGGCCAGATCGTTATGAATACCGGCGAAGAGGGCGGCGTCTGCGTAGTAGAGAATACCCGCAACACCGGCGACCTCAAGGTGGTAAAATACCTTGACCAAGACGGTACGCTCGATACAGATAATGACTGGACTCCCGCTGCTGGCTGGACTATCGAAGTTTGGCAGGATGGCGCATTGGTAGATACGCAAGTAACCGGTGAAGACGGCACCTACACCTGGCCGAATTTGCCAACCGGTACGTATACGGCCAAAGAAATCTACAATGCTGACGACTACAATGCTTTAACCGAGGTTGAACAAACGGTTGAAGTGGTAACCAACGAAACTACTGAAGTAATCTTTGCTAACGACGTGATAGAAAAAGAACCGGGCCTAACCCTGGTTAAAGAAATTACTGAATCAAACCTCGTACCCGGTGGTTCAATTGCCTACCAATTAACTTTTGGCAACAGCGGTAATGTTGATCTGACTGGCGTAACTATCACTGATGATTACCCCGAGCAATACGTTACAGTAACCAATCCAGGTACTGGTACGGACAATGGTGATACTGTTGTCTGGAATATTGGCGATTTGCCGGTCGGTGCCACCGGTACGGTTACCTACACCGTAAGCATTAACCAAGATACTCCGGCCAATACCGATATCATAAACATCGCTGTTATTACTTCAGACCAGACCGGTCCGGTACAATCTTCAGCTACCACCGAAATACCGGCCAAACCCGGCGAGCCGAAACTAACCATCGTCAAATCAGTTGATAAAGAATTCGTCAATCCCGGCGATACCGCAACCTATACGGTCACGGTAGCCAATGAGGGTGACGATACGGCTGTCAATGTCGAATTGACTGACTTACTGCCGACTGGCTTTACCTTTGTCGACTTTGGTACAGGTTCGCATACCTGGAGCTTAGGCGATATTGAAGCTGGTGATGAAGTAACGATCACCTACGCAGTAGCTATCGCCGATACGGTAACAGAAGGCACCTATGACAACCTGGCAGTAGCATCCGCCGATAACCACGGCAATGTGACTGATAGCGTTGGATTGGAAGTGCGCTTACCAACTGTCCTAGCTGAAGAGGCTGATCCGATATTGACCATTGAAAAAACAGCTGACAAAGAATTCATCAACCAGGGTGATACCGTTACCTATACCATTAAGGTAACCAACAACGGTGATGAAGACGCTGAAGCGGTAGCTCTGAATGTCAATGTCCAAGACGTCATGCCAGCCGGCTTCACTTTTGAAGACGGCGAGGTAACCAAAGTCTGGGAACTGGGTGACATTCGCCCCGGAGAAACCAAGGAAATTTCATATACCGGCGTTTCGGACAAGACCGTCCTGCCAGGTGATTATGAAAACTTGGCCATCGCTTGGGCTGAAAACCATGATAAGGTGTCTGACTCGGTCAGCGTCGAAGTTCGTAAGGTAGAAGTTTTGGGTGAAGAATTGCCGACTACTGGTGGTTCATTGCTCACCATTCTCTACTTCATTGCGGCCGGGCTGATAGTCCTCTTCTCTGGAGTTGTTCTAAAACTTACGATCTCCAAAGATCGTTCATAAGATATACACCACAAAAGAGCGGTTCTCCAAAGGATCGCTCTTTTTGGTTGATTGAATTATAAAAAATAATCACAGATCGCTTTAATTACTCCACTGATATTTTTATAAACATCTCTATTTGTAACTCTCAAAAAACGTATACCAAACTGCTCAATATAATTTTGTCGTTCCCTATCGTAGGCTTCCTGCCCTATATGCGACGGACCGTCCACCTCAATAGCCAGCTTAATAGCTGGGCAATAAAAATCTATAACATACGGACCAACGCTGTACTGACGGCGAAATTTATACCCATAGAGCTGCTTGTTCTTAAGATACGACCACAAAACAACCTCGGCCTTTACAGCAGAATTCCTTAATTTCTGACGCCGTTTTTTCATTGATTGCTTGTTGAACACTTCTGTCATAGTAGACTGTGGAACCACCTCCCCGTTCCACCCCTATTACTAAAAGTAAGATGGTAGACTCCCCTCCTTTTCAAGGAGGGGAAGAGCGTAAGAGGTTTCAATAAGTAAAAAATGTATCCGGGGGGAGGTCACTACGGGGAGGTGGTTCCCTGCCCCACAAAAAAACCTTCCCGACCGGGCAAGGCTCTGTATTTGTATTATACCAAAGAAAAAACAATCCACAATTTATCCTTG
>CAZJUO010000023.1:0-16277 GCA_964549245.1 uncultured Gammaproteobacteria bacterium | reverse complement strand
CGGATTTGCCGGCACGCCTATTTCCATTCAATTACGAAAAAAATAATACTATGAAAAATCTCATTGTCGGACTCGGCAATTCAAAAACCAAATACCGCAATACCCGCCATAATGCCGGCTTTATAGTAGCTGATCGATTTATTTCCTTACTGCCCCTGCCAGCGGCAAAACTTGATAAAAAGAATGAGTGCCACATCACCCAGGACAGCGACTATATTGTCATGAAGCCCACTACCCTGATGAATAATTCCGGTCGCGCTGTCCAAAAAGTAATCAACTATTTCAGCCTTACTGACGCTAGCCGCATCTATGTGCTGCATGACGATCTAGACCTCGCATTCGGCAGTATTAAAATCCAAAAAAACAAAAACTCGGCGGGACACAACGGTGTTATTTCAATAATGGATTACCTGCAGACAAAAGATTTTTGGCGCTTACGCATTGGCATCCGCGGTCCAACGAAAACAAGAATAAACGGCTCTCGGTACGTACTGTCCCGCTTTACTAAAGAAGAGCAAGAACGCCTTAATGGCGATACTGACCAAGCAATCGCCGCTCAAGCCGCTGCAGCCCTACGCGACCATTGCGCCAGTGCAAACAAGCAAAATATCTCTATTCATGCTACTATATAAATACATTCATCTTTTATTATTATGGACACGCAAAGCAAATTATCAATAAACCATATTCTGGACACCGCCGCAGAACAAAAAGCTTCCGATGTCCATTTATCAGTGGGGAGTCCTCCAATTTTGCGCATAGACGACAAGCTGATCACGTTGAACGACGAACCGATTATCAATAAAGACTTTATGGAAAGTTTTGTCGAAGATACGCTTGATCCAGACCAGAAAAAAATCCTGCAAGAAAAAAAGGAAATAGTCCTCTCGCACCAATTCAACAAAGAGGCCAGATTCAGGGTCAATATTTTCTACCAAAAGGGCATGCTGGCAGCCTATTTGCGCTATATTGGCAACCGTATTGTACCTCTAGAAAAGCTGGGGTTGCCGCCAACTGCCCTTCAGCTCTGTAATGCCAAACAAGGACTGCTGATAATCAGCGGACCGTTTGGCTCCGGTAAAACCACTACCACGGCAGCCTTTATCGATTATATTAACCGAATGGATTCAAAATACGTTTTGACCTTAGAAAAACCGATCGAATATATTTTTGCCAATCGTAAAAGCGTCATAGAGCAGCGGGAAATCGGCCGTGACGCCCTCTCCTTTGAAATAGCCCTGGACACCATCACCCAGGAAGATGTTGATGTGCTTTTTCTCTCCGAGCTGTCTTCTCCGGAAGCAATTAAAGAAATTCTAAAAATAGCCAATTCGGAACGATTGGTTATCACCAATATCGAAGCTGATACCATTATCAAAACATTGGAGTTTTTTATCAACAGCTTGCCCAGTGATGAACAACCGCAGTTACGCAACCAACTGGCGGTTTGCCTGACCGGTATCATCTGCCAAAAGCTGGTACCTCGGGTTGGTGGAGGCCAGATAGCGGTCGCAGAAATTATGACCAATAGTCCGGCAGTGCAGTCACATATCAAAGAGGGGTCCCTTTATCAAATCAGCAACATTATCCAAACCTCACGCGATGAGGGCATGATTTCCCTCGATTGGTCACTGGCCGAGCTGGCCAAAACCAACCAAATTTTAATGGAAGACGCACTCAAACACGCCACCGACCCGCAACAGCTCCGCTATATGCTGCGCGCCTAATAATTATACTGGTTATGGCATTATTAAAACAAAAAAACAAAAATCTCGTTGGGATCGATTTTGGTTCTGCTACCATCAAAATCGTTCAGCTCCAAAAAAACGATCATCAATACCAACTGGTCACCTATAGTCTTGGCAAAAAACCGCATACTTCTGCCAAATTTGAATCAGAAAAAAACCAAAAAGAAATCGTCTCCTTGCTTCATGAAATGCTTCGGCAGGCACGGGTAACTACCGACCAGGCAGTAGCCGCGCTCCCCCCAGCTAGTGTTTTTAATACAGTCATTGAAATGCCCAAGATGTCAGCCAAAGAAATGACCCAGGCCATACATTGGGAAGCAAAAAAGCTGATTCCTTTGCCAATCGAAAAGATGAAACTAACCTGGCAGACCATACCTGACAAACTCCAACCCAAAGACGCAAAAACAACCCAAATTATACTGACTGCCGCCTCGAACGACGTTATCAATAGCTACATGTCAATTTTCCATCAAACGGATTTACAGCTAGTCGGATTAGAAACGGAAGTATCGGCGCTCAAACGATCGTTACTACCCCAAGCACCCGGTTCATACTTGCTGCTCGACATCGGCACCACCTCTTCGAGCGCTACCGCTTTTTTTAACGGGCTTCCCCTGATCACGCGCAATATTAACATCGGCAGCGTAACCATCGACAACCAAATAGCCAGTACCATGAATATTACTGCCGATCGTGCCGAACAGTTCCGCCTGGATGTTGGCATAGCGGCGAGCCAAGCTAACCACCCAGCCGCCAAAGCAATAACTTTTGTCCTTGATAATATGATCGTCCAAGAAATCAAGCGTTTGATCGCTTCATTTGAGCAAAAAAATAACCAGAAGATAAAGCAAGTCATCTTAACTGGAGGCTGCGCGCAAATGAAAAACTTATCTGCCTATATGCAGCAAAAGTTATCTATAGATGTAGCTATGAGTGATCCTTGGCAATATATCTCCTACCCCCTAGATTTGAAAGAAGCCCTCACCAAAATTGGACCGCAAGTAGCGGTAGCTGTTGGCTTGGCCATGAAAAAGTAAAACATCGCAGAATACGAATTGAAGAAAAAAAACCGCCTGTTTCATTCGTAACAGACGGTATATTTTATTACTCCCAGGTTTTTTGGGTAATCTGGGATACGGCCAGCTCGGCAGATCTACAGAGCTGCTTAATTTTAGCTGAAATATCTGCTGGCGTGTATACTTTTGCCTCTGCGGCATCAGAACTGGTAGCGGCTCCGACGTTCCCTTCAAAATTAACCAATCGAAGTGTGCTTTCTAGTTCACCCTTCAATCCCGTGATGATATTCACCAAAGTTTCCTTGGCTGACATTAATACCTCCTCGATTTTAAAAAACATCCAATTTACTGCCTCCAAGCGCAAGATCTAGAAGTAAATACTACCAGACCTTAACTCGTAGCTACTTACCAGGCTTAGGAGGGGTTGCCTTGTTTTCACTGCTTGGTAGGCAGAAAGCTGGATGTTCATAATTTTTTCACAGTTTTCCACTTGCTTTTTTAAGAAACTAGTGTAATACTGCATACTAGCAGACCTTGAGCTGATTGTCAAGGCCTATTTGCATTCATTGCTACGATACATTGCTAAGATTAGCGATTTTTGTCTATTATAAAAAATAAAAAGTGCCCAGCAGACCATCTGAAGCGGGAAGTCAGCATGGCTTTTTCAGCGATATAGCCAGCCATTTAGCAAAACAAAAAAAGCTGGAATTATCCGGACTTCCTGATATTACAACCCAAACATACTTTTTTACTGTCAATCCTTTGTTTCAGCGCAAGGTAGTTTTTTGGTTGGTTGATAACGAGGCTGTTTCCCAAATCAAACAACTGCTCATCTACTGGCATACCCTATATAAAATAGCCATTCCAATATGGAAACTTTCGGAAATCAACCCACCGCGAGCTATGCGCCTGTCTGAAGAGCAGCCCCAGATCATCCTCGTCGATCCAACCGCGCTAACCGAAAAACTCCCCTCTTTAAACAACAAGCAAGCCCACCAACTCCTTATAACAACCAACCAACAATATAGACCCGCCCAACTGGCCCAAAAACTGATCCAATTCGGATATGAGCTGGCCAAACAAGCAAGCGAACCGGGTCTTTTTTCCCGACACGGAAATATCGTCGATATTTTCCCTATTAACACTGAACGGCCGCGCCGACTTGAATTTGGCGATGACAGTATTCTCTCAATACACCATTACGACCACGTAGCCAAACGTACGGGCCAAAGCCAATCAGCTTGTACTATCATTGCCCGCAAGTTTCTGCCCGCAACAAGCCGAACTGATTTTTTTGGTTACTTAGAAAAACTCCAAGACCCGATCATTGTTCATTATGATACACATGATATGCAAAATTTGCTGCCCAAATGGCGCAACCTGGACCACAAGCTCACCGACTACCATAGGATTATCATTAACAACTTAGCCAACAAGGCGCATCCTCTGCATTTCACTTCAGCGCCTATTTATCGCCAAGATTTTAATGCCCTGGTGGCTGATCTGAAAAAATATCACAAGCAAGGCTGGCAACTCGCTTTAGCCACCACCCAGACAAAACAGCTCCAACAACTGCTAAAAACCAAAAAAGCCAGTTCTCTGCCCATCCTCTACTGCAACTTTGATAAATACCTAACTGGATTTTGCAATGAAAAAAATAAATTACTGTATCTTACTGACAAGGAAATATTTGGCCAAGATAATATTCATACCGAATCCCCTCACAAGCGAGTTAATGAAGCCTTTATCATGGGTATCAAGCCTGGTGATTACGTAGTACACCTTGATCATGGCATCGGCCAATTTACCGAAATGACTAAAAACGTGGTAGAGGGAATTACCAAGGAATACTTTATCCTACAGTATGCTGAAGGCGACAAGCTCTATGTACCCGTAGAAACTGCTGACAAGCTCTCTAAATATATCGGCATCGCTCATCCAAAACTGCACCGCTTATCCGGAACCCAATGGTACCAATTGACGCGCAAAGTAAAGCAGGAAGCCAAGGTCCTGGCCCATGAATTGCTCAAAGTGTACGCCAAGCGGGAGATGATCAAAATAAAGCCCTTTCAAAAGGACACCAAAGAAGACCGCGAATTAGCCGCCTCATTCCCTTACAAAGAAACTCCCGACCAGGCCAAAGCCATTGCCGAGGTAATAAACGATTTGGAAAAAGAAACACCCATGGATCGGCTAATCTGCGGTGACGTCGGGTTTGGAAAGACCGAAGTGGCTGTCCGAGCCGCACTCAAAGCGGTGATGAATAAAACACAAGTCGCCTTACTGGCCCCGACCACCATTCTCACCCAGCAACATTACGACACCTTTAAAGAACGGCTAAAAAAATTTCCTGTCCGCCTGGGCATTTTATCGCGCTTTGAGACAGATAAAGAACAGCAGGATACTATAGAAAAACTTAAAGCAGGGCTGATAGATATCGTCGTCGGCACCCATCGGCTTTTATCGGCCGACGTGAAATTAAAAAACCTTGGGCTTATCATCATCGATGAAGAACAGCGTTTTGGCGTACAGGCCAAGGAAAAATTAAAATCACTCCGTACCCAAGCGCACATTTTGACACTTACCGCCACTCCCATCCCCCGAACGCTTAATATCGCCCTCTCGGGCGTGCGTGATGTCAGCATTATTGAAACACCGCCAGAGGGCAGACTGCCTATAGAAACGCATATCGAACCCTACAGCGAAAATACCGTAAAAAAAGTTATTGACAGCGAGCTAGAACGGGAAGGCCAAGTATACTACCTCCACAATAAAGTCGAAACCATAAATTTTGCCGCCAAAGAACTGCAAAAACTGATACCGAAGGCAAAGGTTGGTATCGCTCACGGCCGCCTGCCAGAAAAAGATTTGGCCAAAGCTATGCAAGACTTTGACACAAAAAAAACCAATATTTTAGTCTGCTCAACCATTATTGAAAATGGCCTTGACCTGCCAAACGTAAATACCTTGATAGTCGATAACGCCACGAATTTTGGCTTGGCGCAACTATATCAGCTGCGTGGCCGCATCGGCAGAGGCAATAGGCAGGCGTATGCATATTTCCTCTACCACCGAAAAAAGCTCAAGGGCAATGCCAAAAAAAGGCTCCAGGCCCTGATGGAAGCAAAAAAACTGGGCAGCGGTTTTCAGTTGGCACTGCGGGATTTAGAAATACGCGGAGCCGGCAATATTCTCGGCAAAGAACAGCACGGAAAAGTATCAGCCATCGGCCTGTCGCTCTACACACGGCTGTTGGCCCAGGCCATTGAAGAATTAAAATTCGGCAAAGTACAGGAGCCAATCCGGGATATTGTGATTGACCTGCCTATCGAGGCTTATATCCCCAAAGAATTCTTGCCCGAACAGGAGCGGTTAACCCTCTACCAAAAAATGGCGGGTATCGTAACCCTAGACGAATTACAAAAACTAAAAGATGCTATGATCCGTTCACGCAGCAAAGAAGACCAAAAAACGTTCCCCCAAGAAATATACAATCTTTTTGAAATTATTGAAGTTCGATTGCTGGCCCAGAAGACTGATATCTCCAACATTGACACTACGTTATCAACTGACCAAAGCGGCCAAAAAAAGAGGCGCCTGCTTATCAAATTCCTTTTTCCGCTCAAACCGGAGAATTTAGCGCGCCTATTGCAAAAAAACTCCAACTGGCAGTTTAATGACGATTCCATAAAAATCAATCTCAATAAGTTGGGAGATAACTGGCTAGCGGAGCTGAAAACGGTTATCCGAATATTCCAGCACCAAGAAAAAAACCGCAAGTAGCGTGTAGTTGCGGTTTTATAATAAATATTGGCGCATCCAAGCCCATCGCCGGCCCTTATGGTAACGGCCCCGAAAGTAAGCCGTCCTTAACTGTCCAACCGGTACTTTTTTGATAGCCGCAGCAGTAACACCGCTAAACTCCTCCGGCCTTTCCGCAGACCACTGTAAGTATTTTTGAACTAACATTTCCTGACTGGGCCACACGCTGGTCATCGTCCACCTCGGTTGTACAAACGTGCCTGGTACCGCATGGCTATAAAAAATGGTAGCAATAAAACCAAACTAGCAAATATTACCATAAAGCTAGCGATAACCGCTACTGCCTCAAAAAGGGCCAATAAAAATATTTGTATGAATACCATACCAACCTCCTAATTTAAAGAATGTTTTTTTATTTCATACTAGATAGTACTCTATTATTAGCGTAGTTGTCAATCGCCTTGCGGCCAAATAAAACGTCTGCTATACTATCTTTAGGCCTTCCCCAAACCATCGAAGGTCTATTTTATTAATGCAATCATATGAATAATGATCTGAAATATTGGGTGGCTTTTTCTAAAATTGAAAATATCGGCCCGCAAAAAATGAAACTTCTGAAAAGCTATTTCCCCAACATGGAAGCAGCCTGGCAGGCTTCGGCTACTGAATACCAAGCAGCCGGCCTGTACCCTTGTGATATACATACAATCACGGCAGCAAAAAAGCAAATCGATCCTGATTGTGAATATGATAATTTGACAAAACATAACATTCACGTTATTACTATAAATCATAAAGCATATCCGGCATTGCTCAAAGAAATTTACGCGCCCCCACCGCTCTTATACATACGAGGTTCTCTCACCGCTTTGCCTGCTGTAGCCATTGCCGTAGTGGGTACGAGAAAAACAACACGGTATGGCAGGACGGCAACCTCCGCTATCGTACGTGCTATAAGCCATGCGGGCGTACCAATTGTATCAGGGTTAGCCCTGGGCATCGACGCCTTGGCTCATCAAACTGCCTTAGAAAATGGGAATCAAACCTACGCCGTACTCGGCTGCGGCCTGGATATCATCTACCCTGCTACGAATAGGCGCCTAGCTGAAAATATTATCTCACATGGAGGCGCCCTGATCTCCGAATACCCGCCGGGCACACAACCTTTAAAACAGCATTTTCCGGCCAGAAATCGCATTATTTCTGGTTTATGCAAAGGTGTAGTAGTGGTTGAGGGCAGTCAAAAATCAGGGGCACTTATTACTGCACGTTTCGCCCTAGAACAAAACAGAGAGGTCTTTGCCGTACCGGGTAATATCAACTGCGCTACTGCCCAAGGACCGAATAATTTGATAAAAATGGGCGCTCACGTAGTCACCGAAGCAAATGATATTTTATCCGTACTAGATCTGGCGGTTGTTCATCAACAAGAGCAAAATAAAAAAATGCTTCCCCGGTCCGAAGAAGAAAAAACTATCTCGCAGGTACTAGCTTCAGAGCCAAAGCATATTGATGAAATAGTTCGCCAGTGCAAACTGGATACTAGCATTATTAACGCTCACTTGACCATGATGGAAATGAAAGGTATAGTCAAACATATCGGTGGGCAATATTATGCTTTCAACTAACAAATATATAAAACCGATGTCAAAAAACTTACTCATCGTTGAATCACCGACCAAAGCCAAAACAGTCTCAAAGTATTTGGCCGGTCTTCCATTTGATGTCACCGCCAGCGTTGGGCATATACGAGATTTGCCAAAAAGCAATAAAAAAGCTATTGATATTGAAAAGGGTTTTATTCCGCACTACGAAATACCAAAAGATAAAGAAGAAATCGTTGCAGAACTAAAAAAACTGGCAAAAAAAGCCGACCACGTATATCTGGCTACTGATCCTGACCGCGAAGGAGAAGCTATTGCCTGGCATATCGCCCAAATACTTAACCATGATGATACAAGTAAGCATAACGATATCAAAAGGGTGGTGTTTCATGAAATTACCAAATCAGCCATAGCAGAGGCCATCAAAAACCCGCGAACTATTGACCAAGCATTGCGAAAAGCCCAGGAAGCGCGCCGGGTTCTTGACCGGCTGGTAGGCTATGATTTGAGCGGTTTGATCTGGAAAAAAGTACGCTACGGCTTATCAGCGGGGCGGGTGCAATCCCCGGCCTTGCGCATACTGGTAGAGCGTGAACGGGAAATCAAAGCTTTTAAGCCTGAAACATTTTGGGTTATCACCGCTGATGTACTAACAGAACATAAAGACACCATAACGCTAACCTGCAGCAAAGAGCCCCGCGACAAACAACTGGTTGATAAAATACTCGCTATAGGCAAAAAGGGAAGCTGGCTGGTAACTGACGTTACTGAATCAAATATGACGCGAGCTCCCCGCACACCGTTTACTACCTCTACGCTCCAGCAAACAGCCAGTTCACGCCTTGGATTTGCACCCTCACGTACCATGCGTACGGCCCAGCGGCTTTATGAAGCAGGCCACATTACCTATATGCGGACTGACAGTGTTGCTTTAAGTAAAGAGATAATGCCCCACCTGTCAGAAGTTATTAAGCGTGAATACGGCTCCGAACATCTGCAATTACGGCAATACAAAACTACCTCAAAAAATGCCCAAGAAGCGCATGAAGCTATACGCCCTACTCATTTCGATAAAAAAATTGTTGGACAGTCTACCGACCAAAAAAAGCTCTATACGCTTATCCGGCAGCGGACCCTCGCCTCGCAAATGACAGATGCCAAATTAAAAAGGACAAAAATCATTGCTTCCGTTAAGGATGGGAATATTCCCAATTTTTCGGTTAATGGATCACGCATCACCTACCCCGGCTGGCTACTGGCCGACCCAGCGGCCCGCAACAAAGAAACTGACCTGCCTAAAGTTACTGCTAACGATCCTTTGGAATTGCAGTCTATCGCTTCGCAAGAAAAACAAACCCAACCCCCGCCGCGCTATACTGAAGCCGGGCTGGTCAAAGAGCTGGAAAAACGGGGCATCGGCCGACCCAGCACCTATGCCGCTATAATTAAAACAATCATTGACCGCGGTTACGTGGACCGGGAAGGCAGAGCCTTGCGTCCGACTGATACTGGCGAAGTTGTAAGCGGCTTTTTGGAAAAATACTTTACCAAGTATATCAGCGATTCTTTTACCGCCGAAATGGAAGATGAGCTGGATGAAATCGCTAATGGCAAACGGGAATACGAAAAAACTCTCAAAGATTTCTACGCGCCTTTTTCAAAGGACGTGAAATCAAAGGAAAATATAGAAAAAATCACTACCCTTGGAGAGGCCGATAAAAATATTACATGCCCTGAATGCGGCGCCCCTATGGTCATTAAACTAGGCAAATCAGGCAAATTTTTAAGCTGTAAAAAATTCCCCAAATGCCAGGGAGCCAGAACCATCGAAGGGAAAGAATTAGCCGGGCCAAAAGAAACTGGAGAAAACTGCCCGGATTGCAAAGACGGCAAACTGGTAGAGCGGGAGGGAAAGTACGGCAAATTTATTTCCTGCTCAAATTACCCAAAATGCAAATACGTCAAAAATGGAGATAATAATAATTCCACTGGTGTAAAATGCCCTCAATGCAAAAAGGGTGAACTGGTTGAGCGCCGCGGCAGATTTGGGCCGTTCTATAGCTGTTCAGAATATCCTAAATGCCGCTACGCCATGAAAGCCAAGCCTACCGGCCGAACCTGCGACTATGTCAGGGAAAATGGCGTCTGCGGCGCTTTGATGATGGAAGGCACCAAAACCATACCAGAACGCTGCAGTGATAAAACCTGCCCCAATCATAACCCCCATAAATTAAAAAAATAAATGCCTGATACGTGTCCAAAATGCGGCCAACCAATGGTGGAAAAAAAAGGCCGTTTTGGTGCATTCCTGGCTTGTAGCGGCTATCCAAATTGTAAGACTACCAAACCCCTGAATGGAAACGAAAGGCCGGCTCAAGCGCCAACCAATCAACCGACTAAACAAACCTGTGAAAAATGCGGCAGTCCCATGCTGGTCAAAAACGGACGGTACGGGCCGTTTCTGGCCTGCTCCGGCTATCCTGACTGCCGGAACATAAAAAACATCGAGCAAAAAACCGGCGTTACCTGCCCGGAATGCGGCCAGGGTGATATCGTGGTCAAGCGTTCACGAATGGGAAAAACATTCTATTCATGCAACCGTTATCCAGATTGCAAATTTGCCTTATGGCAAAGGCCCACCGGAGACAAATGTCCAGAGTGCGGCTCATTATTGATCGCTGCGGTCGGCAGTAAACAAAAATGCTCAAATAAAGAATGTAACTTCCAAAACTCCTCATCATAATACCTGAACCATTATTATAAAAAAGAGCCCCGTCTATATTCAAGACGAGGCTTGGCTTTTGGCATAGATCTATCCCGGAAGGTTAACCAGGACTCAATCCAAAGCCGGCCGGATTTTCTACTTCAACGCTATCTTCAAAACGGAAGATCACCGTTTTATCATTCACCTGGGCCTTTCGGTTAAGGGTCGACTGGACGGCCGGGACAATCGCATCAAATAAACCATTCACTAATGCAACGCTACTTTCAGCGTCCGGTAATGGATTATATATGCAAGCAGGTTCGAAGGAACCATTTCGGCAATCACAAAAATCATCAATTAAACAATCGTAGCGATCAGTAACGGACAGCTGGATCTTAGGTGAACCCATATTGGCCGTTAAAACGCTGGTACATTCTTCTGTACGGATAAAGTTGACATCGCCGGTGGAATCGTATAAACCTGTACCGGAAATATCAGTATCGGCTGTAAACAAATTAGCTGTATTTGCCAATGCCGGTGGGCCACTGTTGCAAGCCAGCAACACGGTGTCCACTCCGCTGCCGTCAAACCACGACATGGGATTTGGATAGGCATTTACGCTTTCACAACCGATAACCAGGAAAAAAAGAAATGCTGTCAGTAATAAAAACCAGCTGGTTTTTTTACTCATCATGCCTCCCTTATTCAGGTTATCGATACGCAATACGCATATCACTGCTCTTTGGTGCCTACTCGTTTTGCAGAGATTTATTACACCCCTTCCATTTTTTCTGATGGTTATCCAATCAGACATTTTCTTTCGTATACATATCTACACGCCTTGGTTCTGCAAAAAATTGCTAGTAAGTAAAAGCCGTAATCCCTTACAGCCAATTTCGCGATACGGTTTATAATAAAAAGAACATTACATTATAATATAGTATTCTATGTTATAATTTATTGTATGTCAAACGGTGTATCGTTCAGATCCCCGTTGTTCCTTTTTTTAAATCCGTTATTTTTTCCAAAACTGTGCTATTATCAGGATCGTATTGCAATATGGTATTCAATTCATTCAGAGCCATATCGATTTCTCCTTGCTCTTCGAATATACCCGCCCGCTGCCAATACGCCTCAATGGCCTGCGGCATGCCATCGATTACTTTTTGGAAATAAGACAAGGCTGTCTCATACTGGCCATTCCAAGAATATATCAATCCAGTATTATAATCAGCGATATAATAATCGGTTTTTAATGCCTTGGCTTTTTGAAAATTCGTTACTGCTCCCGTGGCCAGCTTTTCGATTTCGGACTGTTGGCTTTGGCTGCTTTCCTGATTTTGCAATTGCCGTGCCCATAGCCACTGTGAACGGCCTAAATTGAGGTAAACGAGCGGATTGTTAGGTTCTAGGCCGGCTTGCTTGTTATATGACTCAACGGAAAGTTCGTCAACATTGGCTATAATATTTCGTAAGCTGTCATACAATTTCCCCTGTTCTTCATAGACGAGGGGATTTTTTGGATCTGCTGATTCCATGTTTTCTAGCTGATCTATCACCTGCTGGCTGTATTGTTGTAAATCTGTAGCTTGTCCATCACCCCGCTCAATAAGCAACTGCGCCTGGATAGCATAGCTTTGCGCTAACAAAGCGTAATAACGATAGTCGTATGGATTTAATCGAATAGCTGTTTGTAACCGATCTTGGATAACTGAAATATCGTTTTGTTGTGCGATCTGCTCTTGGGCGGCCGCATAATGATAGTCGGCTATCCAAACTTTACTGCCAAAAAAGATTACCAGTGCCAATCCCAAAACAACTGCCGTTGTGGCGCCAATCCCGATTAACCATCGTTTTTTGTCTCTAAGTCTATATTGTTTTTTTACGGATGTATCTTTTATTAACATGCCCATCTTTAAACTTACAGCCAAAAAAAGCCACCAGATAAAAAGTATAATAAAATTAAAAGCTACAAAAAAGCTAAGCGCCAACAGGTAAATGCACCCAAAAAGCAATACAGCTAACATCCCCCACTGCTTGTCCTGTTTTTTTTGTTTAATGATCGTGCGGAAGTGTATTGCCACAATAGCTACCACCAAAAGAAAAAAGGCTGCCGTAGCGCCCACCCCCGTAGTGGCCAATAATTCCAGCCAAACATTGGAAGCCTTGGAAAAACGGACGTTCCAAAAGTCGGTCTGGTTAAAAGCGGCTGGCCGGAATTCAGCGAAATCGTATAAAAATGTTTGCGGTCCTGACCCGGTAAAAGGTGATTCAACAAACGTTTGCCAAGCTACGTGTGCGGAAGTCTTTTGATCAATATTTATGCTATCACTCACCTTTATACTAAAAAGCTCATGGCTATTCATAAACATCATAGTAACCAGCAGAATTATGATAACGGTCGGTACTATAGGCCACCATTTATCTGCCAAACCTGAACGCAAGGCAACTACAATTAAAAAAATAAACACTACGGCCATGGCAGCAAATAAAACTAGCGGCTTGTCCAAAATAAACAGTAAACCGAGTGCGGCTACTAAATAAATGCCGCCCCCTAAACGCCGCCATATTTTTTTTGCCCGCAGTAATAAACCCATACCTAACAGTACGCAAAAACCGCTAAAAACACTTAGTACTACACTAGAGCTACCCACAAGGTTAAACAATCCTGAATGGGTGATTTCCCACGGAAACCAATACAAGCCAAATGCGGCAAAAAGGTTGTATGTGATGACCAAAAAACTTGCCACACCAAAAACCACAATATACCACCATACGTCTTTTGCAGTACGTATGCTTTGGATGACCAAATAAAAAAATAGTATAAAGCAAACTGTGGTGATAATGCCATAACTGTAACCCCCACCCATCCCTACCAGACTGGCATAATGATTCACCGAAAATATAAAGGCTAGGATATAAAACAATAACAAAACTGCCATATACCATTCCAGCCGAGTCAGTGTAATGGCTATCGTACGGCGAATTAAAGCTCGAATCAAAAATAGTACGGCCAAAAAGCTAATTACAATAACGAATAACAACGTTTTATTCAGCTCGATAGGGCTGCTGCTCGGCCATAAAAAAAATATCGGTATGATGCATACCGTGAACCGCAGTATCCATCGCAGTATTTTCATAAACAGATCCGGTCTCTGGTCACCAATGCTAAAAAAATTCAATATCGCCTTAGGAAATTGCATACAGCCTAGCTAGTAATTTTATTAATTATGGCTTTAAATTCTTCAGCAGAATAAAAATGAATATTTATGGTACCCTGCTGTCCTTTCCTGGTAATAGTTACTTTCGTGCCCAGCGATTCTTGGAGGGCTTCCTCACGGGCGGCCATGTTTGGGTCTTTATTGACTTTGCGTACGTGCCTGCGCACTGATACTTTGCGTGCCTGGTTTTCCACCGCCCGAACACTTAGCTTATCTTTAATGATTTCTTTACATACACGCAATCGCTCTGGTTCCGAAGTAATACTTAATAAAACCTTAGCATGGCCTTCCGTTATATCGCCTTCCTTTAAAGCTTTTTGTATTTCCGGCGGCAATGTCAGTAATCGCAAACTATTAGCCACTACCGCCCGATGCTGACCCATCCGTTTTGCTACCTGCTCTTGGGTCAGATTAAATTCTTCCAATAGCCGCTGGTAGCCATACGCCCGCTCTATGGGGTTTAAATTTTGACGCTGGATATTTTCAACGATGGCTAGCTCCAGCTTCTCCTGTTCAGAAGCGCTTCGTACTATAGCTGGTACCGTTTTTAAACCTAAAATTTTAGCCGAACGATAACGCCGCTCACCGGCGATCAATTGATACCCCTGCTCATGCTTTAAAACGATTAGCGGTTGGATGATGCCGTGCTGTTTAATGGAATTGATTAAATCTTCCAGCTTTTCACGATTGAAATCTTCCCTGGGCTGATGGGGGTTTGGCTGGATAAGATTAATCTGGATTTCCTGAACACGTTCCCCCGTTTCGGCTCCACTATTCCTCTCCGAAATACTGCTATCACTCTGCATCTGACGCTGGGGAATTAATGATCCCAGTCCTCTACCTAGTGAACGTTGTGCCATATGTCTAATAGTATTAATATTCTTCTTGTGAAATAATTTCGCGGGCTAACCGCTCGTATGCCTTACCGCCCGGAGAACGCTTATCATAGTGCAAAATGCTTTTACCAAAACTCGGAGCTTCGGCCAATTTTACATTGCGCGGAATCACCGTGCGAAATATCTGGTTTGGAAAATATTGGTATAACTCATGAAAAATATCTTGCGAAAGGCGATTCCGGTCATCGTACATAGTCATGACCGCGCCAGTTATTTTCAAGGTGGGCTTTAAGTTGTTCTGAACCAACTGTATGGTATGCAGCAGCTGGCTTAATCCTTCTAAAGCATAATACTCGGTCTGTACAGGAATAAGGGCCTCATCACTAGCCACTAAACCATTTACAGTCAGTAAGCATAGTGATGGAGGGCAATCAATGATAACATAATCATAGTCATTGCGAACTTCGAGCAGCGAATCGTGCAAGCGGAACTCCCTGGTCTCCATATCCACCAATTCGACCCGTGCTCCCGCCAAATCGGGATTAGCCGGGGCCACCTGCAAACTGTCGATTTCGGTTTGGGTAACGATGGATCTGATAGGCTCTCCCTCTACAATAGGATGATAAATGCCCCGGGGGATAGTCCGATAATCAATGCCTAAACCAGATGAAGCATTACCCTGGGGATCGAGGTCGACCAGCAAGACAAACTTGCCATGATGAGCCAGATAGGCCGCTACGTTCACTGCTGTGGTGGTTTTACCCACCCCTCCTTTTTGGTTTACTATTGAAATAATTCTCGACATAGGTAATGCATTTATTATACCAAAAAAGCAATAACACTTCGATAGCCTCATGGCATACTTACAATTTTCATTGTTTTTCCAGTCAATTGACAAAATCATTTTTTTTAACTACAATCAGCAATACCTGCCGGGATGGTCCCGTCATACAGCGGGACAGGCTCCATTGGCAAATATGCCTGCCTTTACTTTTGCCGAGATGGCGGAACTGGTAGACGCACAGGACTCAAAATCCTGCGAGGGCAACCTCATGGGAGTTCGACTCTCCCTCTCGGCAAAGGCAATGGCAGGCAGTCACACGCGGCTTAAAATCCTACTAAAGCACAATCGTATCGATGCACTGATGTAACTTCTACCTCTCATGCTTTTACTTTACTTAGTAAGATTCCTTGTCCCGTGTATTTCGAGCGAAGAGATAAATTATACGGGATCTCGCCCGGCATGATGGATTTGCTATTATCCCTGTAATCCCTTATAATACCTTATAACCTTAAAAACTAAATAAGACAAAGGCCTTGGTGAAAAAGTAAGGCTAGTATCAATAATAGAATTACCGATTCCGCCCTGGGCGGATGAGGAAAGGA
>CAZJUO010000022.1:0-17760 GCA_964549245.1 uncultured Gammaproteobacteria bacterium | reverse complement strand
TATCCTCGGCCGGGGCATCTTCATGCTTTTTGGATTGGTCTTCCGAGGTTTTTTCGGAATCTTCGGGTGATGGTGGTGCATCAGTTTCAGAATCCTCTGCCTTGCTTTCATCATCGGCATTGTCGGATGTTTCCGAATCGATATCCTCTTCGACATCATCCGTAGGGACCAGCTTATCGATAAGCATGAAAAGTATCCCCTGAATCCGTAAATTTGTTTCGCTGAATAGTTCCTTGAGGGCCGGGTTTAGGTTGGGCGTAGCCTGAACTTGCTCTTTGGCGGCTTGCATGATACGGCTCGTCAAATCTTTAAAATCGACAGCATCAGTAAACGCATTCAGCTTTTTCTGGAAATCACCGGTTTCAGAAGCCAGAAAACTTGAGAGCATTCTGGTGATGCCGCTGAAGTCCATAGCAGCGATATTTAATCCAAAATCTTCGTCTTCGGATTCTTCTTCGGTTTCCCCTGCCGTTTCCGGACCTTCCGGAATTTCGGTTTCTTGAGCCGGCGTCTCTTCAGTAGTGGCAGGTTCTTTCCTTGGTGAAGCATCTGATTTTGATTTGTCGATAAAGGTTACCTGTTCGGGATTGGTAACGATGTTAACGTCACCGTTAATGGTTACGGTTCCGTGGGTATTGAAGATACTTTCCAGTTCTTCCACTTTTACCTCCTCGTTATTGGTTTTTGGTTGCACAATTGAATTTAGAAAAAAGAACAATTATTAATTTGATTATTATATATATGCGTAATCAGTCTGTCAAGGAAAGTACAAATAAAAAAGCGGAATAAAATATCCGCTTATGAAATATGTATGCAGTATAATATTATTCCGTCAATAATCAATATTATTGAAACCACAGCGATAATAAGTGCATAATAAAGTGTGGTTAATCGAAATACGTTATCATCACGCTTTTGTAAAAGCAATAGTATGTGTAGGATAAAAAGTAGGATTGCCGTAATGCCAAGTAAGACAAGTAATAGTGGAATTGATTGATCGGGGTCAATAACAATATTATTTACATCAATACTGGTAATCAATGTAATTCCGTAATAAATAGCTATTCCAAAGCAAAGGTAATTGGCGTATTGAATAAACAGTATTGCGTATAGGTATGTATATGATCTTTTTGGTAATTGTGAAAACAAATTGAACATTACAAAAGGGTTCTTTCCACTAGCCTCAATCTCATCAGTGATATTTTTCAAATACGCGTTAATGTATTCACGGGGTTTTTCCGGGGTGGTAGTAGCAGTCTCAAGGATAGCTTTGTCAAATTGTTGGAAAAGCAACGACCTGACAAATAGAAACCCCATACCAAGTATGCAAAAGCCAACAAACAGCCTAGCATCATGATAGCTAACGTTCAGTATTTCAACTAAAAAATACATCATTCCTCCTTGGTTGCTTGTAAAAGAACGTATTACACCATTATACTTTGATATTATATATTGTCAATAATAAAAAAAGCGGGCCTCCGTAACGATAACCCGCTTTAAACAGTATTCGATTAAAACATTGATTAGGTTGGATGGCTACAAAAAGAGCAAAGAAAAAGCACCATAGTAATAGATCCTAATGATAAGGAAAAGCGAAACACCAGATCAACAATAAAAAACTTTTTATACTCCTGATGAAATATATTTGGTTGTTCATCACGAAGTGTCTTTTTTCCTTCCGAATAGTCTGTTTCAAAAATGGCATTAATGTAATGGTTTATATCACGATTAATTAGTTCATCAGTCTTTGAAAGACAAATGAAATGTTCAGCTGCTTGAATAAAATACTTTCGTTTCAGTGAATTGGCAACTGCCAAAATAATAAGCAGACAACATCCAACCGCCATTGATATTATTCGCAATGTCAAAGGATCAATGATGATAATTCCCTCCCCTGTTTAACTATATTTAAATTATTTTACTTTAATTACTTCAACTGTACAGTTGGTCAGTAAGGCAGCCAAAGCCCCTACCGCCGCCAATACCGGTAATAGCAGAGCGCCAACCGTAGCCACGGTCACGGGAATGGACAGTACCTGATCGCCAGCTTCATTTTTAATAATGATTTTTCGGACGTTGCCTTCGTGGACTAATTTTATTACGGTAGCAACCAGCTGGTCTCCGGTAACTTTTAGTTCTTCTTTAAATGTTTTTTCCTCTGGCATAATTTTAATGGTTAATTTATTTATTATACTAGGGTATTGGCAGGCTTGTGTCAAGTAAAAAATCCCCTGATAAAAGTATCAAGGGATGCATTGCCGTAAGTATGAGTATAGGTACTACTTACCGGATATTTTTTCTATCTCAATAGTACAATCGGTAGCTAGAGCGGCTGCGCTCGCCAAAATCGGTAGTATAGGAGCCAATAAAAATGTTAATCCAAAACTAATAGATAAGGCGGTCAAAGAAAGTGAAGCAATTGGTTCGCCATTTGGGTTTTTTAAGGTTACCTTGCGAATGTTACCCTCTTTTATTCCCCGTTTAACGATATCATCCATTTGTTTCAGCAGCTCTTCACCTTTTGCGGTAATCGTTTCTTTGTTAATCTTTACGGACATAAATACCTCCATTATTATTTATAATTACCATTGATATTATATTAATGTACAATACAAGTATGTTACATGATATTTTGGGTATGTGTCAATGCAATATTTCCTTGACACAATCCCCTCTTGGCGGTACTATGGAATGAAAATGATTTTTATAAGGAGGTTTGGCACTTTGAATATTTTACAAATAATTTTGTTGGTTGTATCAATATTATTTACGGGTATGGTAGTACTAAACGTATGGAAGTTTAAAGTAATACAAGACGGGCAATATAAATTTCATGCCATATCATGGGCCATACTGGCTTGTGGATTATGGATAATTTTCTTGATAGTACTATAAACAGCCCTCAATCTACAAAAACTAGCATGCTATTCTATATAGAAATTTGCTAGTTTTTTATTTGATATAAATTAGCTAACATTAGCCATAAAATAGTTATTATAAGTTGTCCACAATGATTTTACCCCTATAAATATTGGCTTTTTTTAATAATACTGCTATACTACAACCAATAAAGGCCGTTTAACAATTAATAAAATAAGGATAAACAACATGGCTAAAATGACCAAATCCCAGCTAATGGCTGCCTTGGCTGAAAAGTCAGGTATGTCAAAAAAAGAAGTCAATGACTTCATGGAGATGATGGTAAACACTGCCTATGAGGAAGTTAAAACCAACGGTGAATTTACCATTCCTGGCATCGGAAAATTAGTGAAAAAGCACCGGGCCGCACGACAAGGACGCAACCCAGCCACTGGCGAAACTATTCAGATTCCGGCCAAGACCGTGGTAAAATTCAGAGTGGCAAAAGCCGCCAAAGATTCTATTTTATAAACACGGCAAATTACTAAAAACACAAAAAGACTCTTACTACAAACGGGGTCTTTTTGTTTTACGCAGCTACTTTACAAAGTTTATAAATAGAGGTACTGTAAAACCAGAAATAAATACAAAATCATGGAGGTGTAATGGACTGTCAGCAAGCGCGTAAAATTATCCGGGGTGAATTACCAGCTAATGATCGGGATACCTACCATCTTGCTAAAAGGATTATTAAAGCATGCTATTGTACTAAATGTAATAACCATCGGTTTGTTTTGGAACCGTGGCGGTTATCACTTGCCGGATTAAACCTATCTGAATAACAGATAGGTTATTTTTTTGCAATTTTATTTATTTCCTTATGCCACGTGCAGAAAGGGCAATCCTTGGACGGTTTTGGCATAGGAGCCTCCAATATTTTGATGGCTTTTAACAATTCGGTTAAAGCTTGCTGGGTATTTGTTTTTAATGTTTTGACTGTAACCTGCATGGGGAAACCGTCGTGCAACTTCTTTCCCTCGGCTGGATAAAAGTAGATCAAATGTCCGATGCCGGACGATGGACGATGATTTTTTTCCAGCAGTAAGGCATAAATGTCGAGTTGAGTTTGGTAGGCCGGTATCATTTCTTTGGTATTTGGATCAGAGCTGGCCGTTTTATGGTCTACCGGAGTATAGGTACCCTCATCGCTGATAAGACATTCATCGAGCCTGCCCCACAGACCATAATCGTCATTGTAGTGATAAAAATAACGCTCCTGGAACGGGTATTGCAGTTTGCCGTTTACTTTGTTTTCTACCATTGGGGGCAGTCCACCTTTGGCGCGGTAAAGGTCAAAATATTTTTTAATAACGGTATCAAAACGGTTTGCCAGGCGGGAAACGATTCCCTCCGGCTGCCTTATTTTTTTATGGTACTGCAGCCAAAAGCAACGCGGGCATCGTTTGGAATTCTCAATGCCGGTGGCTGAAAGCCATATTTTTTTTGATTTTTTTGGTTTTACAGGCATAGGTTATAATATGATAAATAATACGATAAGTATTCCCAGGTATAATACCTGGTTAAATAAGCCGATTGGAATCTCTATTGATTTGGGGAGGTGTCCCTGTATGCGTTCATGAAAATGGTTTAATGGCTTGAAGACCACGCTTAACTTTTTGAAATATTTTGAGAGGATAAGAAAATCAGGCAGGATAGCACCAGCCACACCGACGCTGATTGACAGCCATTGGTCGGGAAAAGCCGAAATAAAGACAAAATAAATTAGAACTGAAGGAATGATGTCCGGAAGGATATTTATAAAGGTGCGAACAGTGAAGTTTTTTGGTACCGAATAATTCCAGTGCGGAACATGGTCCAAAACAAAGTGGGAAATAAAGCCGAGAATAGCGACAATAAAAAGTGAATCAATTTTTTGGCCAATAACCGCGCCGGTTGCGGTATGAGCAAGGAGTAGCATATTTTTATTTTAGATAAACCCTCTCCCCTATCCGAAGGTCAATATATTCCTGGGGCGGTGTGTTGGGTACGGTGTCGGTAAGGACGCGGTTTAGTTTTTCTATTTGCGTTTGAATATTCTCGCTTACATCAAAATAAATTAAATATCCGTTTTCTGTATGTACGTTTAACCGTAAGGAGAGGCGGTGCGGCATGGAAAAAGTAGTATATGTAACAGTTTCTATTTCATTAAGACTGTCAATAATTGATTGTATGGCTTGCATTTTATCTTCCGAGAGCACCTGCTCAGCAGCTCGTACGGGCTGGTTTGATTCATCATACAAGGCAGGAAGTGCTGGGGCTTCGTCAATGTTGGATATTTCAGTAGCTATAACGCCGCTAAGCCCAAGGTAGTAAAAACTTTGGTCAGTGCTCCAAATAAAAGTAGGTTGCCGCTCTTTGATGGTTATGCTAAGCGTATGCGGCAATTGTTTGTCGATATCAACAGATTCTGGATTTAGATATGAGTTGATATTGTCTTTGAGCCACGAACTGCTGAATAATAAAATATTTGATTGCCTGAAGATAAGCCACTTCGTTTGGGCCGCCTGCCATTCGACAATTTTATCTTTAATGTAAAGTGCGTTGGAATCAGAGGCGCCGTTGATAGTCACCGAGGTAATAGCAAACAGCGGTGAATATAGAAAGATATATACGAGCACCAAAAAAAACAATAATAACGCTAATGAAAAAAAACTGAACCTCTCTACGATAAAGGCTTGCCAGTTTTTTTTGGTAAAAAGCGGATTTTTGTATGCTGGTCCGGTAGCACTATCGCGTTGTATCCTTTTTTGTTTATTGTTCCATCTCATATTAAATTATTTATACCAGTTTGTTTTGGGTTTAAAAGAAGCTTTCAGCTTATTTTTCTGTCGGTGATTTTCCAGGGCTAAGGAAATCAGCCGATCAAGCAGTGTGACGTATGGTATGCCTGAAGCAGCCCATAATTTTGCGTACATAGAAATTGAGGTAAAGCCAGGGATTGTATTTACTTCGTTGAGATAAATGCGGTGGCTGCCTTTTGCTACCAAGAAGTCTACGCGAGCCATGCCGGAGCAATTGAGCGCTAAAAAGGCTTTTTTGGCAATCGTTCTAATAGCAGTTTGGACGGTTTTTGGTAGTGGCGCCGGGATTTTGTGGTATGACTTGCCATCAACGTACTTTGCATTGTAATCATAAAATTCGTTTGAAGCAACAATTTCACCCGGCACAGATGCCCGGGGCTTAGTATTGCCCAAGATGGCCACTTCTATTTCATGGTTTGGTTCAATACTTTTTTCAACAATTATTTTATTATCGTATGAAGCCGCCAAGGTAATGCTATTTCGCAGCTCTTTTTTGTTATGTGCTTTGGTAATGCCAACCGAAGAGCCAAGATTTGCTGGCTTAATAAATAAAGGGTAGCCGAGTTTTTCGCATTTTTTGATAGTAGCTTGTTTATCAACAGTATAATCATTATACATAAAATATTCGTATGGCACTGTGGGGATGTTTAGATGCCGGCAAATTTGTTTTTGGATAACTTTATCCATGGCTATTGATGAGCCGAGTACGTCGCTGCCCACATACGGCAGGTTGGCTAATTCAAAAAGTCCCTGTATTGTACCGTCTTCACCAAAAGGCCCGTGCAGTAACGGAAAGACAACGTCAATTTTTTTGGATAAAATATTTTTTTGTAAATCAATCAGCCCTGGTCTGGTAGCATCGGGTAGTATTATAGATTGCGATTTGGTATTTTTATTAACTCCCTTTTTAAGGAAAGTAATTGGATCGGCGTTAGTGATCCAGACGCCTTGTTTGGTTATGCCGATCGGAATAACTTTATATTTGGTTTTATCAATTGCGGAAATAACAGAGCTAGCTGAAACTATGGAAACTTCATGTTCTCCCGATCGTCCGCCGAATATAATACCGACACGTAATTTATTACGCATAAGAATGGTGTAAGGGTGGATATTATCGTATAGATTATTGTTTAATCAGTTGCTACTTTTTCCCAGATGGCAGTGCCTTCAACGTGCTGCGGGTCGCCTTCCTCACTGCCAGCTAGGCAGGAGGTGCATTCCCCAAAAACATCACCAAGATTAAAATGCTTTTTATAACCGCAGGGTACGCAGATATATTCTCCTGGCACCTCTACCCTATCGCCTTTGCTATACGTTTTATTATCGTTCATAGGATGTTGATTAATGATTAGACGTATATGCGTGGTATAAGAGGATTTATTCTAGTTACCACCTCGTAGTTTATGGTACCAATACGGCGCGCAAGATCTTCTGCGGTTATCCGGCTATTATTTTGAGTGCCAATGAGGGTCGCTCGGTCCCCTACCTTGACGTTTTTACAATTTGAAACATCTACCATGGTAAGGTTCATGCAAATTCTGCCGCGAATATTACATAGCTTTCCGCCAATGATCACTTCACCGTTATTGGAGAGTTTTCTATCAAAACCTTCCCAATACCCGATGGGCAATAAGGCAATTCGCATCTCTTTTTTTACCTTATAGGTACGTCCGTAGCCTATGGTTTGACCTTTGGCAATGGTTTTGATCTGTATGATGCGGGTATGCCATGAAAGAGCCGGTTGTAACTTGATTCCTGGTCTATAGGTACCGTTGTTTTCAACTGACCATAGGCCATACGAAGAAATACCGATTCGAACGAGATTGAAATAGCTTTCTTTATTGAGAATGGCGGCCGCTGAACAGGCAATATGCTTGATGGGGAAAGTTATACCCTCTTTTTGGCACTGGGTGATTATTTTTTCAAATATGTTAATTTGCCGTCTGGTGAAATTTTGATTTGGCTTTTCAGCGTCAGCTAAGTGGCTGAATATACCTTCTAAATTTAGATGTGGAAGGGCTTTTATTTTTTTAATACTATCAAGAGATTGATCTGCTTGTACGCCCAGACGAGAAGTACCAGTATCGAGTTTAAAATGAATAGCAGCTGTTTTGTTTAACTTTTCAGCCAAGCGTGAGATTGTACGGACCGCTGTCAAATGGTATACCGTAAGGGATATATTTTGCTTGATGGCTTCTGCTAGTTTGTCAGGATGAAAGTAGCTTAAAACGAGGATAGGTCCGGTAATATTGTTTTTTCTCAATTCAAGCGCTTCTTCAAGATTTACCGTGCCGATCCATTGGCATCCTGCTTGTTTGAATATTTTAGCCGACTGGACCATGCCATGGCCGTAGGCGTTTGATTTTACTACGGCCATTATTTCTGTTTGTGGTGTGAGAATTCTTTGAAATTCTTTAATATTATGAGTAAGTGCTTTTTGGGATACTTCAACCCAAGTGGTATGGTTATGTTTCATTATTGTATCTTTTTTGATTGGCAATACGGTTGAAGAACACTAGGGATGGAAATAGCGCCATCTGCTTGCTGATAATTTTCTAGAATAGCGATTAAGATACGCGGAGTTATGGCTGTAGCGTTCAGTATGTGCACAAACTTGTTATTACCGTCTTTATCCTTATAACGTATATTATTGTTTCGGGCTTGATAATCGGTACAGTTGGAGGCTGAATGGGTTTCTCGGTATTTCCCTTCAGAAGGTATCCAGCATTCTAAGTCGACTACTTTAGCGGAAGGCTTTGGAAGATCCCCGGTGCAGACCTGCAAGAGTTGGTATGGCAGTTTCAATCCCTGGACAATTTTTTCTTGAATGGCTATTAATCGATCAAATTCCTGCCATGATTTATCAGGAGTGGTGATAACCAGCATTTCCTGTTTATCAAACTGATGGACTCGCAAAATGCCCTTGGTATCTTTGCCATAACTGCCGGCCTCACGGCGAAAGCACGTTGAATAAGTGGTGTAGTACAGCGGCAGATCAGATACGGGCAGTATTTCACCGGCGTGATATGGCAAAAGGGCGTGTTCTCCGGTACCTACGAGGAATAATTCATCTTTTTCTATGTAATATGCTTCTTGCCCTTCAAGATACGAATCATATCCAGTATTTTCCATTACGTCTTTTTTTACCAGCGCGGGTGAATAAAAAGGTATAAAGTTTTCTTCTAATAATATTGATAAGGTATATTGTACAACCGCGTTCCATAATATCGCTCCTTGTTTTTTTAAATATCCAAATCTGCTGCCGCTTACTTTAGCTGCCCGCTCGGTGTCAATCAAATCGTATTTCGTAGCCAATTGTAAATAATCAAACGGCTTGACATTTTTTTTGGTGTTATTATCTACTGTTTTAATAACTTTGTTATCCGCCTCCTCTTTTCCAACATGAACACTATCATGGGGTATATTGGGTATGGTGGCTAAAAACATTTTTTGGTCTTCTTCAAGCCGTTTCAAGGTGATAGTTATATCTTTTTCTTCTTCGGACAGCTGCTCCATTTCCTTTAGTTTTTTTTCTTTTTTGTTCTTCGGTAGGCTACCTATTTTTTTATTAAATTTATTTTTATTTGCTTGTATGGTTTCAAGTTTTTGAATAACCTTCCTTCTTTTTGTATCAAGCATAACCACTTTATCAAGAGTATCGTTGGCTACTCCCCGCTTTTTTAAGCCACTTAAGGCGGAACTATTATTTTTTCGAATTATTGAAATATCTATCATGTTATATTAATTATCTTTATGGTGAATAGATTTCTCATGTTCTATGAATTTTTGTTCAAATTTATGTTCTATCCTACCCAAGACTACCAGCACCAGCAAAGCTCCAATAGTAGCGGTTAGGGCCAGCATGTAATATCCTAAACCAACTGCCATGCCGATAGCCGCCACTACCCAAATACTGGCCGCCGTGGTCAGTCCATGGACAGATCCGCGTCCTTGGATGATTGCTCCAGCACCCAAAAAACCGATGCCCGTGACGATTTGACCAACTATTCTGCCAATATCAACGTTACTGCTTATATTGTAGGTTTGGTAGATGTAGATGGCAGTCAGTGCAATAATAGTTGACCCCAAACCAACCATTACGTTCGTTCGAAAGCCGGCAGGCTTGTGGTAGTGTTTTCGCTCAATGCCAATAAGGCCCGAAAAGACAATAACCAAAAGTATTCGCAAAATAATTTCTCCTTCTGAAACCATATATTTATAAATTTAAGGAATTAGCTATTGGTTGCAAAGATTGGATTACCGTATGTATGTGTTGTTCAAGCGGTATGGCAAGTTCTTTGGCGCCTTGGTAAATTTCTTCTCTATTAACCTGCCGGGCAAAACTTTTATTATGAAGTTTTTTAATGACTGAAGGTACAGTAACTTGTACAAGTTTTTTGTCCGGCATGACTAGGGCAACTGCAACGATTAAGCCAGTCAGCTCATCTACGGCAAAAATAGTTTTCTTTACCGTAGTATCGCGCGGTTCTTTTGTATGAGGAGCGTGTGCTAGGACTGTTTTAATGAACTCTTCGGAATAGCCTTTCTCGGCTAGTATCCCCGCTCCTTTGAAGGGATGGTCATTCAAAGATGGATATTTTTCATAGTCAAAATCATGTAACAATCCGATATTCCCCCACCATCGCGTATCTTTATTGAAAATCTTGGCGTATGCTTTCATGACTGCTTCTACGGCCAACATATGCTTACGTAGATTTTTATTGGAAACGTATTCCTGCATCAATTGTAAAGCAGCTTCTCGGTCAGTATCTAGGGTCATTTACTTTTGGGTTTAAGGGTGGGAAATAATATTACTTCTTTAAGGTTGTGCTGGTTGGTAATAATAGCGGTGAGGCGGTCAATGCCGATGCCGATTCCAGCGGTAGGCGGCATGCCGTATGACAGTGCTTCAATAAATTCTTTGTCAATTCTTTGGGCTTCTTCGTCGCCAGATTGCCTAATGGAATCTTGATGTAAAAAACGCCTCTCTTGTTCTATTGGATCGTTCAGTTCTGAAAAGGCATTAGCTAGTTCTATGCCACCAACAATCAACTGGAATCGCTCAACATAATTGGGATTATCAGTTTTTTGTTTAGCAAGCGGTGAAAGTTCAATTGGATGATCAGTGATGAAGGTAGGTTGGATCAAATTATCACGTACCAATTCTTTAAAAATTTCATCAAGTATTTTAGCTTTGTGGAAAGATTTATCTATGGCAAGTCCCCTGTCCGTAGCTTGCTTGCGTAATTCCGCTTCGTTTTTATTTTTGATATCTATTTTGGCATATTTACGACAAGCTTCTGTAAAAGTATATATTTGGTAAGGTGGAGAGAAATCGATATCAACACCCTGGTGCGGTATGACTGCGCTTTTTTGAATACTTTTTACGATTTCCAACGTTAATTTTTCAGTAAAGCCCATCATCATATGATAATCCCAATAGGCCGCATAAAATTCGACCTGGGTAAATTCAGGATTGTGGTCTTTATCTATCCCCTCATTGCGGAAGCATCGAGCAATTTCATATACTTTTTCAAAACCGCCAATTATTAAACGTTTGAGGTATAATTCCGGAGCAATACGCAGATAAAGGTCAGTATGAAGCGCATGATGATGCGTAACAAAAGGCATAGCGTTAGCGCCACCCGGAATTGGCTGCAGTATTGGAGTTTCTACTTCCAAAAAACCGTTTGTTTCCAAAACATTACGAAGCGTGTTTATAATTTGCGCTCTTTTTTGGAATGTTATTTTTATGTCAGGGTTGGAAATCAAATCAAGATAACGCTGCCGGTAACGCGTCTCTATGTCTGAAAGGCCATGCCATTTTTCAGGTAATGGAAGCAATGATTTGCTGATTATGCTGTATGCATTAACAAGAATTGTTTTCTCACCCTTTTTGGTCGCAAAACAAGTACCTTGACATTGCAAAAAATCTCCGATATCTACAAATTCCTTAAGTTGTTGATAGGAGGCAGTGCCCAATAGATCTTTTTTAAAAAAAAGCTGTATGGCGCCTGAATCGTCCTGGATATTGGAAAAACATGAACCACCGTGCAGGCGTATCGTTTTTAGGCGGCCCGTGATAACTAAAGAAGTTTTATCTTTTTCATTTCTAGCAAAATACTGCAGTACTTTTTTAATGCTGCTCGTACGTTTGACTCGGCTAGGATAAAGCTCTAGACCCTGCTTTTTCGCAAGATCCATTTTTGCTTTTCGTATTTTGTAGGTTTCGTCTAATCGGCTCATATTATGGGTATATGGTAGCAAAATTGCGCCTGTTTAGCAATATAAAAAACCCTATATTTTTCCGGTAATATCGGGTTTTTTATTTAAATATATTAATAGATAGCAATAATCTTGTATTTTATCATACCTTTGGGTACCTGGATTTCTATAGTATCACCTATCTTTTTACCTAAAAAAGCTCTGCCGATTGGTGATTCATTTGATATTCTTCCTTTTGCAGGATCTGCCTCATTCGATCCAACGATATAGTATTCAATAATATTTTTTTCGTTTTTTATCTTAATTTTACAGCCAACTTCAACTTTATCACTGCTAGTTTCATCTTCTTTGATTACGGTAGCCTGTTTGATAATGCTTTCAATCTCTTGAATCCTGCCTTCAATAAAAGCTTGTTCATTTTTGGCTTCGACATATTCTGCGTTTTCAGAAAGATCGCCAAGTTCTTTGGCTTCTTGAATACGCTCTGAAATTTCTTTACGCTTGTTTGTTTTGAGGTTTTGTAATTCCTCTTTAAGCTTTACCAATCCCTGTTGGGTGATAAATGTATTATTATCAGTCATATATCTTGAAATGATAATTATAAATCAACGTACATAAAATAATCAGTACAGTAGTATTTATGTAGTAATTAAATTATAAATAGTATTTCTTTTTTGTTTCAATACAAGTTAATATGTAATATTTTATTGAATATTTGTCAAGAAAGTTATCCACAAGTATGTTAGGCTATTCATGATTAAACCAGTTCAGCAGCCCTTGCCGTGCGATGGGCAAGGCAGTAGCATGACCCTCACCTCCATTTTCTACCATTACGGTAATAACAATTTCCGGATTTTCATATGGCGCGTAGCAGGTAAACCAGGCATGCGTATCATCTTGGTTATTGAATTGGGCCGTGCCAGTTTTGCCAGCTACGCTAAAAGGCAAGTTTGATAAAGAAATTGAGCTGCCATACAAAACGCCATCACGGAGGCCTTGCTGAACATCCTGGTAATATTGCTTCTCAATAAAGTTGTTTCGTATAATCTCGGGATTATTATTTTCCAAAATATTATTTTTGGAATCTGTGTAAGAGTGTAACAATGTTGGCTGGTAGTATGTTCCTCCATTAGCAATAATAGAAGTGTAATTAGCAACTTGCAAAGGCGTTACCAAAAGATCGCCCTGACCGATACTCAAATGGTACGTATCCCCAATGTACCAATTTTCACCCTTTGTTTCTTTTTTCCATTCTTTAGTAGGCAAAAAACCACTAGATTCGCCTGGAAGGTCAATACCGAGATTTGAGTTTAGGCCAAAAAGCTCAAGGTAAGATTTGATTTTACTTACTCCCAAGCCCTCGATATCTTCATATCCTCCACCAACAGCGTAAAAAAAAGTGTTTACTGATTCGGCTATGGCTTTACGGACGTCGGTCACGCCGTGGCCACCGGCTTTCCAATCAGGAAAAAACCATTGGCCGATACGAATACCGCCAGTACTTAAAACAGTTGTCTTGTCTGTAATAACGCCCTCTTCTAGGCCAGCTAAAGCGATTAATGGTTTGATGGTAGAGCCGGAAGGGTATTCTCCGGAAATGGCACGATTGAATAATGGCTGTTTTGGATTTTTAATCACTTCATTGTATTCTTCTGATGATAGGCCTAGGGTGAAGCGGTTACTGTCAAATGATGGTGCGGATGCCAAAGCCAATATTTGGCCGTTATTGGGGTCCATAGCAATAGCGGCCGCTCCGGTGATGGAATTGGATTGTGCGGTCAGATCATCAATAGCCTGGCCAAGCGTGTTTTGTAAATCACTGTCTATGGTCAAAACGACGTTGGTGCCGCTTACTGGCTCCGTTTCGGTAATTATTTTACTTTCCTTGCCTAATGAATTTACTTCAATTTCTTTTTTGCCGTGTTCACCCCGTAAGGTGTCTTCGTAGTACAGCTCAATACCCGATTTTCCGAGATAATCATCATATGAATAGCCGGGGTATTCTTCGATTTCTTGTTCAGTAATTTTACCCATATAACCTAGAATATGAGAAAAATATTGAGAAGATATATACTCTCGAAAGGTGCTAATAGAAATGTTAAAACCGGGCAAATCAGAAGTCGCTATACGAAGAAGCAAGGCCTTTTCATAAGGGATATGATCCTGCAAAACATATGATTTGAAAGTGTGCGCAGGAGCTTCATTTATTGTTTGCCATAAGGTTTCAATATCAGTTTGCAGTATCTGGTTTATTTGATTCAGGAGTGCGGTTTTGTCATCATCGTTTTCAGGCAAATCACCGGGCACAAAGGATAACACAAAGTTTGGAATATTATGGGTCAAGGCTGTGCCATGACGATCGTAAATAATACCGCGAGGAGCTTTGATTTCCGTGATGCGTATTCTGTTTTCTTCGGCTGCTTCCCTGTATTCATCGCCTTTTACGACCTGTAAAAAAGCTGTTCTGAATGAAATAATGCCGAACAAGACGATCACGCCGATAAAAATCCAGCGTAGTTTTTTAAGATCGAAATTCGGAGTTAAATACTCATCCTGCTGGTTATTGTTCAATAAGAATGATTCATCCACCCAATCGTACTTACTTTTTTTATTGGGAGTAACGGTATCATCATTATTATTATAATTTGTAAATATATTATTATCCATTAGACTCGCTCGCTTAAAATGACTTTAGATTTAATTTTGCGTGTTAAAAATTTAAATACTAAATAAAGCAACAATAAAATTATAGAATGCATGATAGTTTGGCCGATAACCGTATAAACAAACTGGGGAGTAATAATTATTTTTATTTCACTAGCACCGAAAAGAAACAATACATTGCTCAATCCCCATTGCAGCAGATGGTACGCTAGCGTGCTGATGGCCATTACCAGAAGAAGTGAATAAGTTGATTTTCGTGCAAAATAACCACGCAATAAAAAGTAGCTTAGTGATACAGGCACAATAAGTGATATGGTAAGCACCCCGAAGATAAATGGCGAATAGATATCCAGCAAAATGCCGGAGATAACGGCGAACCATAGTCCGCTTTTATAATTTATGGTCATGGTAATCAAAACCAGCAAGATCAGTATAATGTTTATATAATTCCTAAAAAAGGAAAACTCATATAAAAAACTCATCTGCCATAAAACAGTTAATACAATAAGTAAAAAATATATTGCTTTTTTAAACATCGGTTGGCAGTATTACTGATATTATATCAGCGTCTTTATAAAGGGCGGCTGGCTTGATAATAGCTTCTTGAAACAAACCGCTTTCCTGCTTGTATATCTTATCAATATATCCAATAATAATGTTAGGCGGTATGTCCTGCTCCAATCCGGAGGTTACAACTATTTGATTTTCGTTAATGGTATTGTTTTGGGGGACTAGTTCGATTTTTATCGATAGCCCGTATTCACCTACTACGATACCCGGACTTTTCTCGTCGTTTTGGACGGTAGCGCTGATTTCACTGCGTATGTCATTGAGCAGCATGACTTTTGAAATATACTGCTGGGCTTCAATTATTTTTCCGATGAGTACGCCATCCCCTACTATTACCGGATAGCCGTTTTGGATACCGTCGTGGGTGCCTTTATTGATAATAACGACCTGCAATGATTCGCTGGTGCTTCTGCCTATTATTTTACCGCTTATGCCACGGTATTCATGCCTGGTAATATAATCAATTTGTTCTTGTATAAGCTCTACTTCATTTAATTTATTTTCTAATGTAATTTTATCATTCGTTAATTCATTTATTTCTTCTTTGAGAGTTCTGTTTTCTTCTCGCAAGCTTTTAATGTCGCTGAAATAAACAAAGAAATTTTTAACCCTATCAGCAGTTGTAGAAAAAACCGATTGTACCGGAGATAAAACCGCCGTGGTCGTATTTTCAGCAAATTTGAGGACGCCAAAAGCCTGCAACAGTACAGCAATAATTATTACAGCTGCAATAATAATAACAACTCCCCATCGAGATCGTATTGGTACTTTCATAGCTTAATCTTTAATTTTTTCTTCAATAGTAGAAGAGGCCAGTATTTCCTGTAAATTTACCAAATCGTCAAGCACAATTCCGGCTCCTCGGGCCACTGCGGTCAGCGGATCATCCGTGATATGAACAGGTATTTTTGTTTCCTGGTGGATCAGCTTGTCTAAGTTTTTTAAGTTGGCGCCGCCGCCTGACAGCACAATGCCACGTTCATAAATGTCAGCTACTAATTCCGGCGGCGTTATCTCTATTGTCGTTTTTATGTTATCAACAATCATGCGCAATGAACGGCTGATGGCTTCTTTGATGTGGTTGCTGTTTATGATCACTTCTTTTGGCAATCCGGAGATGAGGTCTCTGCCGCGCATGGGCGTTTCCAAGGGTTCATCCATAGGAAGAGCGCAACCAATTTTAATTTTTATTTGTTCAGCTGTCCGTTCGCCTAATAACAGGTTAAAATGATCACGTGAGTACTGAATAATATTTTGATCAAGTTCGTCCCCAGCCGTACGGAGCGATTTCCACGTTACCACGCCACCAAGAGAGATAACGGCTATTTCGGTGGTACCACCGCCGATATCGACGATCATGTTGCCGGAGGCGTCTTGTATAGGTAACCGGGCTCCGATGGCGGCGGCCATTGGCTCTTCTATGAGAAAAGCTTCCCGGGCTCCGGCGCTCAAACAAGCGTCTTCTACCGCTTTTCTTTCTACTTCGGTAACGCCAAGCGGAATGCCAATGACAATTCTAGGCCTGGGCAGAATAGAAAAATTTTCACGGTGGACTTTATCGATGAAATACTTGAGCATTTTTTCCGTAACTTCAAAGTCGGAAATAACCCCATCCACCAGCGGACGTGAAGCCACAATATGTGCGGGTGTTTTGCCGATCATGCGCTGGGCTTCTTCCCCTACTGCCAATATTTGGTCGTTACGGGTATTAATAGCTACTACGGAAGGCTCATTGATGACAATTCCCTTATCTTTGACATAAACAAGCGTATTGGCCGTACCAAGGTCAATACCCATGTCTTTTGAAAATTTACCAAAAAAGTTATTGAATATACTCACGGTATAATGATTTAATGAATTTTATGCTATCCGACGGTTGATATTGGTTTGAATTAGCTTCATGCCGCAGTTTGATTTCTATTGTATCCTTTTTTGAATCACTGATGATAGCCCTGATGGTGATGCCGATTAGGTCAGCGTCATTGAATTTAACGCCGGCAGAAACGTTACGATCGTCGAAAAGTACATCAATGCCGTGACGCTGCAATTCTTTGTAATATGCTTTCGCGGTATCAGTGTTTTTTGATAAGTTCAGCAGGTGAACGTGAAACGGAGAAACAGAAGCGGGCCATTGTAATCCCTTGGTATCATTATGCAATTCAGCAATAGTTCCCATGACTCTGCCGAGGCCGATGCCATAGCATCCCATATACACGGGTTTTGGATTGCCTTTTTCATCAGTATAGCGGAGTTCAAAAGCATCAGAAAATTTTGTTTTGAGCGGAAAAATATTGCCGACTTCAATGGATTTTACTTTTTTAAGCTGGCGGTTATGGCACTTCGGACATTCCGATTGGGCGGAAATAATCTCGTTATTAACAGCGATAGCACATTTGGGGCAAAGGTGTATGGTATCCTCTCCTGCATCAGTAATGGTTTGGAATTCATGGGAATATTTTGAAAAAGTACCCCCGTCGGCAAAAGTATAAACGGTTTTATCGCCGATACCCAGCACATTGAAAATGGAATGGTATGACTCTGCGACTGTTTTATAGTATTTTTCCAAATCAGCCGTGGTTGT
>CAZJUO010000021.1:0-18676 GCA_964549245.1 uncultured Gammaproteobacteria bacterium | reverse complement strand
AAAGTGAAGGTGGAGGCTGAAAGAATTACCCTTTAAACTTAGAACTTGCATCGATAAAAAAATAATAAATGGCAAAAGATTACTACAAAATACTAGGGGTGGAAAAAGGCGCTTCACAGGACGAGATAAAGAAGGCCTATCGAAAGCTGGCCCACCAGTACCACCCGGATAAACCAGGCGGGGACGAGGCTAAATTCAAAGAGGTGAATGAAGCGTATCAGGTCTTGGGTAATGCCCAGAAACGCCAGCAATACGACCAGTTCGGCCAAACTTTTGGCCAGGGTGGCGCGCCGGGCGGCGGCTTTGGCGGATTTTCCTGGGAGGATTTTGCGCGGGCTTCTGGGGGCCAGGGGCCGTTCCAAGGCGGCCAGCAAAACGTGGAATTTGATTTCGGCGATTTGGGTGATGTTTTTGGCGATCTTTTCGGTTTTGGCCGTTCAAGCAGGGCCAGACGGGGCGGGCGTGCGTCCCGCGGCGGTGATATTCAGGCGGAGATGACGGTTACTTTTCACGAGGCGGTGTTTGGAGCCGATAAAATTATTGAATTATATAAATTAATTACCTGTCCCCACTGTTCTGGCAACGGCGCCGAGCCGGGTACCAAAATAGAAACCTGCAAAACCTGCGGCGGCCGAGGGCAAGTGGAACAGGTGCAGCGGACTATCCTGGGTGCCATGCGCAGCGCGCGGGTGTGCCCGGATTGCCGTGGCGAAGGAAAAATACCTTCCCAAAAGTGCAGGCAATGCCGCGGCGAGGGCCGGGTTAAACAAAATGAAAAAATTAAAATTAAAATTCCGGCCGGGATTTCTGACGGGGAAACCATCCGCTTATCCGGCAAGGGTGAAGCAGGAGCGCGCGGTGCTACAGCCGGAGATTTGTTCATTGGTGTTCGGGTGACACCTGATCCGCAGTTTAAGCGGGAAGAAGATAACATTCTTTCCAATATTGACATAAGTTTTTCCCAGGCCGCTTTGGGCACGAAGATTCCCATTACCACCTTGGAAGGAGAGGTGAGCTTAAAAATTCCCGCCGGTACGCAGTCAGGTAAAGTATTTCGCCTCAAAGACAAAGGAGTGCCTCATTTGCGCAGCCGGGGCCGGGGTGACCATTTGGTCACCGTGAATGTGGTAACGCCAACCGGCTTATCGCGCCAGCAGAAAAAGCTGTTTGAAGAACTTGATAACGTAAGCTAAAAAAAGGGGGGGCAACAGCCAACAGTATTGACATTGGTTTGTTTTTGTATATAATTAAGTAATTAATTTAGCACCTTAAACAAGCAAAAAGAAGGAGGGATGAGTGTCCACTATTGACCCATCAGAAGAGGAAACAATTGTCTGGCAGCCATTTGATGTTGGCTCTATGCCGGCCCTGACGGCAAAAACCGTCGAGTCTGCTGAACTATTCGGCCTTCAGCCAAACACCGATAAACGGGTTTTGGTGGTGATTGAAGACGTTACCAAACCAGGATTTCCCGGCATGCTGATGCTGATCTTTGATTTTGATCCTGCTACCAAGCATGTCTGCGCATACGAACTGGATGTATATTATGATGAAATAACATCATTATTAGGGCACGATGAAAAGAAAAAGTTATTGGCCGAAGCTGGGCATGATAAAATGAAAAGGATGCTTACCGAAACCAATTATCGTTCAGGGTGTTTGAAAAAGGAATGTGAGATAATCTATTCTGGAAATGCCACGGTTAAGCCAGAACAAGGACACGGGCATTTAAAGGTAGGTGAGCATTTTCATTATCATGACCGTGAGTCAATTAACGGTATCGGCGATATCATGCAAATAATCGTGGTTGAATAATGTAAATCATAAAGTCGGGTTGTTACTCGGCTTTTTTAAATTTGATATTTTTGCTAATTTGTGCTATACTAGAGAAGCGGGTTACTTTTTATAAAACAAAAACTATGATATTTGCAGCGCTGGCCGCTGAAACAACCAATGTAGCGACCCAATCAGCAGGTTTTTTAGAACATGTTGATTGGACCAGGCCAACCTGGGATTTGTTTATTATCTTGTTTTTTATAGTAGCCGCTTTTCTGTACGGTTTATCGCTTGGTCGGGATAGGATTATCGTTATTCTGGTAGGCATTTACGTTTCGTTAGCGATCGTTGAACACGCCCCCTTAGTTAATAACGAGGGTTTCCAAAACATGATCAATAATCTGGTTGGGCAGTTTTTTGTCTTTCAGATTTCCGCCTTTTTGGTGCTGTTCATCATATTGTTTTTTATCATTACCCGCAGTGCCTTACTGAAAACTATTGCCTCGTCAGATTCTCCAGGGCCGTGGTGGCAAGTCCTGATATACAGTATTTTGCATGTGGGCTTGATTGTTAGTATTATCCTTTCCTATATTCCCAAAGAATCATTGGATAGTGTTTTGGCGCCACTGACTTTAAATGTATTTACCACCGATTTGGCACAGAACGTTTGGATTATCGGGCCGATCGTGGCTATGTTCATATTCAAAGGCGGCGCCTCGCAGAAAAAAAAGCGCAAGGTGATTGAGGAGGAGTAGGGTATTGCACATTGTCCGTGGCTTGTGGTCAGTGGCTTTTTGGTGTGGTAAAGCACGGCTCCTACTGTCACTACACGGAAAGTCCACCTATTATGGTTGGGCTTTTTTTTAATGCAGAACAAGGATAATAATAATTCCAATAGCCATGATAATCCCGCCTACCAAACGATAAGCCTTATCCTCTGTTTCATGGAATGCCCGCTGGCCGATAATGATACCGCCTAGGGTCGTACCAGTACGTTTCATTGCTATGACGTAAGGAACCAGGATATGCTGGATGGCCAGCATTTGAAAGGCTACAGCCGCCGAGCCAATGGCGGCTACCAGGGAAGCCAGCTTGATATTGTTTTGCGCGGCTGATAAAAAGGTAGTGCGCTGTTTGCTGATAAGGATAACGCTCAATACAATGACCACGCCGATATTGATAAGCAGCAGGTATGAAAAGGTTGAAGAATTATCAATGGCTATTTTATCGAGGTTAGAGGTGATACTCCAGATAAAAGCCACGGCCAAGGCCAAGAGACTGCCTTTTTCTTTGCCAATAGCCGTAAAAGGAGCCAGGAAATTCTTTTTTACTTTTTTTAGGTTCAAAATATAGGAGCCGATTACGATTAGCACAATCCCAATAATACCCCACGAATTAGGCAATTGGCCCAATATAATCCAGGAAGTAAAAATCATAAAAACCGGGCTGAACGACAAAAAAGGCAGCGTTAATGAAAGCGGGGATATTTGCATGGCTTTAATAAGGAGCAGGCTTGATAAGGTAAAGAGGGAGATGTTTACGGGGATAATATACCAAAATCCGCTTTGTATGGCGACTTGTTTTTCAAACAGCAGAGCCACAGCAAAAAACGGCAGCATCAGCAGAGTGGTGATCCAGAGGATAACGTAAATATTAGTTTTTTGCGTCAGTTTTTTGTTAATCCCTTCTTTTGCGGCGAACAGGGCGGCACAAAGCAGGCCAAAGGCAAATCCCATATTACTTTTTTATTACATATCCGGCTGGCGTGTCCTCAATGCGATAGCCAGCTTTTTCTATGCTCTCACGAAGCTCATCAGCCGCTTGGAAATCTTTATTAGTCCGCAGTTCTTCGCGCTGCTGGGCCATTTGTTTAATTGTGTCAGGTACGGTAATTGGTTTGGCGCTGGCCAAATCAAGCCCCAAAACCGTATCGAATTTTAGCAAACTAGCTTTTTTGGCGGCTGAAGGCTTGTTGGATTTTAATACTTCCCAGACGATAGCTAAGGCTCGAGGTGTATTTAAATCGTCATTTACTGCTTTGCCAAATCGTTCTTCGAATTCAGGGCAATTTCCGTCGGCTGGCTCGAGTTCAGCTACTAAGGCGTAGAGGTTTTCTAAGGCGTTTTGCGCGGCTCGCAGCGCCGGCCAGCTAAAGGTTAGCGGTTTTCGGTACTGGGTCCCCAGAGCAAAGTATCGGTAAGCTAAGGGGTTGATGCCTTTTTTGGTGACTGTTTGCAAGGTAATAAAATTTCCCTCTGATTTCCCCATACGATTATCTTGTCCGAGAATTAAAAATTCCCCATGCAGCCAGTAGCGGGCTAACGGTTTGTTGGTTATCGCTTCGGCCTGGGCGATCTCATTGGTATGGTGAATGGGAATATGGTCAATGCCGCCGCAGTGAATATCAAAGGTTTCGCCCAAATATTTTTGGGCCATGACCGAGCATTCCAAATGCCACCCGGGAAATCCTTTGCCCCAGGGGCTGTCCCATTCCATCTGGCGTTTTGTATCGCTGGGAGAGAATTTCCACAAGGCAAAGTCAGTGGGATTTTTCTTTTCCGTGTTTTTTTCTATGCGCGCGCCTTCCTGAAGCTGGCTGCGGTTTTGGCCGGTGAGTTTGCCGTAATCTTTCAGCTTGCTGGTATTAAAATAAATGCCGTCAGTGGTGCGGTAGGTGAAATGTTTTTTTTCTAATTTTTTAATCCAATCAATTTGTTCGGTAATATGGTCGGTGGCCTTGGCCCAAATATCCGGTTCTAAAAGATTTAAAGTTTTCATATCTTGCTTGAAGGCTGTGGTATAGTAATTTGCTATTTGCCAGACGGTTTTATGCTCCCTGGCGGCTCCTTGTTCCAGCTTGTCTTCGCCTTCGTCCGCATCAGAGGTTAGATGCCCGACGTCGGTGATATTCATTACGTGTTTGACTGTGTAATCATCAAATTGCAGTGTTCTTTTTAAAATATCCTCAAAAATATAGGTACGCAAATTTCCCAAATGGGCGTAATTATAAACCGTTGGCCTGCAGGTATAAAGTGTAACTTCGGGCGGGTTGATGGGTTTAAAGGCCTCCTTGGTTTTGGAAAGCGTATTATAGAGTGAAAGCATATTGATTAGGAAAATAATGAATAATTTTATTCAAAATTACGTAATAATGATTACATTGTACATTTTTTATTTCTATAAATCAATAATAAAAAAGGCCGCACCTAGCTTTTATACAAAACGATATGCGGGTGAAATTTAGTGCAGTATTAAAATAAAAATTATACCGGCTACCATGATGCCCGCTCCAGCCAGGCGATATTTGATATTTTTTTCATGAAAAACAGTCGCTCCCAGGGTCAAACAGCCAATGATAAGAAAAGCCCGTTTAATGGCAATAGCATACGAAACAAAGATTTTTTCCATACCGGTTAAAAACAATATGTCGGCCAGGGCAGTTATCAAAGCCGCAAAAATGATTAATAGGGTAGAGCGGTAGTTTTTGGCCACCACTTTTTTTAGATGGGCACGGTGCTTGGAAGCCAGCCAGATACTCATGATAAGCGCCTCGATACCGGCAGTAACAAAAAGGTAGAACCAAACTGAACTGGCTTGTATGGCCAATTTAATCAGGTTGCTGTTAAAGGCCCAAATGAAAGCAATAATAAGTATGTATTGGCTTTCGCGCCGTTTAAAAATGCTATATAGGTTTTTACTAAAGCCGTGACGGATACGCTCGCCTTTTAATAACAGGGCGCCGAGTACCACTAAAAAAATGCCAATAATCCCAAATTTGTTGGGCAGCTCACCAAGCAGGATAAAAGAAGTAAAGATAAGAAATACCGGCGTGAATGAAAGCAGCGGCAGGGTGGTTGATATGGGAGCGATCTTTTCGTCTTTTATGAGCAGTATGTTGGTGAAAATCAGCAGCGGAGTATTGACCGCTATGAGCCACCAAAAAGAAGAGTCGATGGCCGGCAGCCCGTTGTACAGCAGGACAAATCCGTAAATCGGTAGCGCGAACGTAACCACGCCCCAAAAAATAATTTTAATGTCAAATTTGTTCGTTGCTTTCTTTTTAAAGACATCAACGATGGGAAAGAGAATAGAACCTAGTAATACGTAAATAAATCCGCTCATAATTACGATAAAAACAAATCAAGTAGTTGTTAGGTCGTACTGATTGTACATTATGTTAACTAGCCTTTGTTATTTTCTGATTTTTGTACGCCCAGCCCGATGGTTTTCCATTCGGACATAAGTTGTTCGATGTCTGGCCCTTGTACTGTTACCATGGCATCGCCTGGTTTATTATGCAGGCTGGACAGCTTTACTTTGGCCGCCGCTTCGTCCATCAGGTCAATGGCTTTGTCAGGGAAGACGCGGTCGTGGATATATTGTTCGGCCAGCTCAATGCATTTTTGCAGCGCGTCGTCGGTTATTTTTACTTTATGGTGGTTTTCATACCGGGAGCGGATGCCTTTGAGGATGGCCATGGTTTGCTGCTGGTTGGGCTCTTCAATCATGATTGGTTGGAATCGGCGCTCCAGGGTCAAATCACGCTCGACGTACTTTTTATAATCCTCCATGGTAGTAGCGCCGATAACCTGCAGTTCGCCACGAGCCAGTGCGGGTTTCAATATATCAGCCGCGTCAATAGCCCCGGTAGCTTGGCCAGCTTCCGCCAGGGTGTGCATTTCATCAATAAAAAGGATAATTTTCCTTTTAGCGGCAATAATTTCATCAACTAATGATTTGAGGCGCTTTTCAAATTCACCGCGGTATTTTGTTCCGGCTACCAAGCCGCTTAGATCAAGGGCCACTACACGTTTTCCGGCTACCGCATCAGTGACTTTACCAGCCGCGATTTTATTTGCCAGGCCTTCCACGATGGCAGTTTTGCCCACCCCGGATTGGCCGATAAGTACCGGATTATTTTTTGTACGGCGTGACAGTATTTGTATGACCCGTTCTATCTCGTGTTCACGGCCAATTACCGGATCGAGCCGGTCTTCTTTTGCCAGAGCGGTTAAATCTTTGGAATAAAGCTTAAGAACTTGGGGACCTGATCTGGATTTAATATTTTCACGGTATAACCAAACAATGATTGCCCCGACAACCACCAGGATAACAAGCAGTGGAAAAGTATAATTTACCATAATATATTATGATAGCTATTCAAGCCACTTTTTCCTTTTGAAGATGAATAGTACCAAATTAGCAATGAATATTTCCAAAAGGATAATTATCCAAAATCCCAACGGCCAGTCAACAATAGGCGTCCCTGGCGCTCCAATGCTCAAGAGGGTAGCAGTAAGGGTCAGTAAAAAGATAACTACCGAGATGATGGTAAAAGTTTTCATAATCTGGTTCAGTCTGAAGGAGATGAGCGATTCATTGGTTTCGTGGATAGCCTCAATAGATTCTTTGAAGCTTTCTAGGGAGTCCCAAATATCTTTTGCCTTGTCAATGAGGCTATTGAAGTATACGTCCGATTTTAGGGGATCAAAGAATTTGATATCGCGGTTGGCGTGCTGCAGTTTTTTGTAAATGTTTTTATGGGCCGCCAGGGTTTTTCTGAAGGTAACGATATTTCGCCGTGAGGCCAGGATGTCTTTGACCATTTCTTTTTCTTTTCCGCAAAAAATATTTTTCTCTGCATGTTTGATATCAAGGCTGATATGGTCAAGCATCGGAAAGCAGTGAGAGAGCAGCCGGTTATGTAATTCGTAAAGTATGATAATAATATTATTTGAAAGGAATTCATTTTTTTCGCGGTAATGTTTTGTTTTTTTCAGATGGTTGAAAAAGTGAACTAGGGTAGGCAGCTTGGAATCGTGTACGGTAATGAGATAGTTTTTATGGACAAAAAAGTCAACTTCCTTTTCTTCGATAACGCCGGTTTTCCTGTTGTACTGGGGGTAGAGCATAACCAAAAAAAGATGGTCGCGGTAGGAATCTATCTTAGGACGCTGGCCATCAACAATGCAATCCTCCAGATTTATCGGATGGAAGTGGTAATTCTTTTTGAGAAATTTTATTTCCGGGCAATTAATTTTTTTTGCGTTGGTCAAATCGATCCACCGCATGTTTTTTGCCCGTATTTCCTGAATAGCCATAGTTTTTGTTTTTGTTTACGTTGGTTATATTGTAGCATACTTTTTGCCTTTTGGCAAGAGAGAGTAAATAAAAAAAAGACGTCTAAATCATATTTAGACGTCTGGTAATTATTTTGGCTTAATGCTTGGATCTCTTTAGCCCAACGTGGCTCTCGCACCAAACAAATGTTTGGGCTCGAGCTTTGAGTATAGGCTCGGATTCATATTTGATTCGATGCCCGTTGTGGTCATATTCGACGCTTACCTCGACGTAGTAAATATCAACAGTCAGTAGACCGCGATATTTTACATCCGGATGACAGAGTCTTCCGCGACCGGTATGAGAACCACATTTAGGATGAATATTGAATCTGCCATGGCAGATAGAACCCCAATGCCAAACGGCATAGGATGGCTCCAGATTAGTTCCAAGATATGGCGGATTGACTTTAAAGCCAAGGCAATGCGCCAACTTTACTTCATCATCAAGGTAGTAACCGCCGCCATCAATTATGATCGGCACTTCGAGAAGTTTAGTTGAGTCCATTTCGAAGTTGGTATAACCATAATGGTCAGTCAACTTCTTTATTGAGTAGCAACCAGTCATGTTGCTGATAGTTAAAGCCAAAATAATAATTACAAAGAACAGATGTTTGAGGTGCCTCATCTGTATCCTCCTGTATATATGATTGGTAGTTGTTTTCTCTCCTCAAATAACGTTTTATACTATCATGCCTGTTTTTATTTGTCAAGGGCACTTATCCACAGCTCCAATAATCCTTATAAAAAACCTTGAAAAATAGGCAAAAATGTGATATAATTAATTTATCTGGAATTTATCGTAAGTATTGTGACTATTGACACCTTGATTTATATAAAAGTAAATAATTATGCCAAATCCGGCACAGCCCACTAATAGAAGAGAGCAAGCGCCTAAGCAGCCTCAAAAGGTAGAGGATATTTTTAATTTTCAGAAAAAAGAGAGGGAGCGTGCGCCTGCCAGGGAAGTTCAAGAACAACCGCTGGAGAAAAAAGAGACTATCCGTGAAACAGAAGCTGAACGAACCGCGGAAAAAAGAACCGAGGACGAAACGTCCCGCCGGCAATACGTCCCGCCGGCTTCCCAAACAGATATTCAAAAAGAGCAAAAAAGCCAGGAATTGGCAGCCATTGAAAATATTTTATCAGACCATTTGGATGAGCTGTTTATAGAAATGACCCCGGACCAGCAGGTCGCTTTTAAAAATAAGGGAGAAGAAACAGCCCAAAAGATAGAAGTTTTGCTCCAGCAGACAAAAGTAAAAGCCAAAGAAGTTTTACAATTGATTAAAGAATGGCTTAAATTGATACCGGGGGTTAATAAGTTTTTCCTTGAACAGGAAGCGAAAATAAAAACCGACCGGATTTTCAATTTGCACGACAAAAAGCATAATCAAACGTAAGGCTGTAGTTCCATGCTGACACCATCTTTTAGTTTTTTAGACCCTATCAAGGATTTTTTTATTTCACTACTGGGGGACGCGGCATTCCCCATTATCTTGGTGGGTGTGTCAGTGCTTATCGTTACCATAGGCGCGTTTTTTTTGCTGCGGCGGTATTTGAGAAGCGAACGGCACTTGCCGCACCCGCTGCGCAAAACGATGCTGCTGGTGACGGTGCCCAAGGAATCTGAAATAAAGGAAGAAGAAAATAGACAGCAGGAAACAGTGGCAGAAATGCTGGCCGAAACAGAAGCCTGGTTTACGGCCTTGGGTGGCATGCGGGCACAGCGTGGCATGGGTACGTCAGTGACTGGGCGGCAGGATATATTTTCTTTGGAAATCGTGGCCCACCAGGGACTGATATCATTCTATGTGGTAGTGCCAAATTATTTGCGCCACTATATGGAGCAGCATATCCATGCCCAATACCCCCGTTCGCAAATTGAAGAAGTAGAATCGTACAATTTATTTACCGCCAAGAGCCAGGTGGCCGGCACTACCTTAGAATTCCGAAAACCATATATTTTTCCTATCCGCACCTATCAGAAGTTGGAGATTGATCCCATGAATTCTATAACCAACGTTCTCTCGAAAATAAATCCCGATGAAGGAGTGGCGATCCAGTACGTCATCCGGTCTGCCAAGGCACAGTGGCATAATTGGGGCGTGCGGGTAGCCCGGGAAATGCACCAAGGCAAGAATTTAAAAGAAGCCATAGGACGGCGCGGCTTCTGGGGTTTTATATATGAATTGTTCCGTACTTTTTTCCCCAAAAAGGAAAAAAACGAGCAGGAACTGCAACAGCGGCAGCTCTCGCCGCGGGAAGAAGAGATCGCCAAGAGCTTGGAAGAAAAAACATCCAAAGCAGGCATGGACGCCAATATCCGCATTATTGTGTCATCAAGCAGCAAAGAGCGTGCGCAGGCCCACTTAAAACATATTGTCGATACTTATAGCCAGTACAACTTATATGAATATGGCAATGGTTTTACGCGCAAGGATCCTTTGAAGAAAAATAAGCTGATCATGGATTTTATATATCGGAGGTTTAATGATAGGAGCAAATTAGTCTTCAATACCGAAGAAATGGCCAGCTTGTTCCATTTTCCCTTGCCGCTAACTGAAACACCAAACATCCGCTGGCTACAAGCCCGCAAAGCCCCGCCCCCCACAAATATTCCCAAGGAAGGCCTGGTTCTGGGGCATACCGAGTACCGCGGTGACGATACGGTCATCAAGATCAAGGATGACGATCGCCGTCGGCATGTGTATATAATCGGTAAATCGGGTGTCGGCAAATCAGTCATGCTTTCAAATATGATTATTCAGGATATCCAGAATGGGAAAGGCGTGGGTGTGGTTGATCCTCATGGCGATTTGATACAGGAGGTGGTGCAGCACATTCCCAAGGAGCGGTCTGAAGACGTAATACTTTTTAATCCGTCGGATATTGAGCGCCCAGTGGGTTTGAATATGCTGGAGGCCACTACAGCGGATGAACGGGATTTCGCGGTACAGGAGATGGTGGCTATTTTTGAAAAGCTTTTTCCGCCAGAAATGATCGGTCCTATGTTTGAGCATAATATGCGCAATGTCATGCTGACTCTTATGGAAGATGAGCAATATCCCGGAACGATCGTGGAAATTCCGCGTATGTTCACTGACCAGCAATTCCAAAAATATAAAGTAGCCAAAGTGAAAGATCCGGTGGTACGCTCATTTTGGGAGCAGGAGATGGCCAAAACTTCTGACTTCCATAAATCAGAAATGTTGGGGTATTTGATTTCAAAAGTAGGGCGGTTTGTGGAAAATGCCATGATGCGCAATATTATCGGCCAGCCAAAATCCGGTTTTAATTTCAATGACGTCATGGATAATAAAAAAATCTTGTTGGTGAATTTAGCCAAAGGCACCACCGGGGAAGTAAACAGCAGTTTATTGGGCATGATCATCGTTTCTAAGCTGCAGATGGCGGCTATGCGCCGGGCCGCTTTGAAAGAAACCCAGCGCAGTGATTTTTACCTTTATATTGATGAGTTTCAGAATTTTGTCACTGATAGCATTGCTACGATTTTGTCTGAAGCCAGAAAGTACCGTCTAAACCTTACCATCGCCCATCAGTATGTTTCCCAGCTGGTCCGTGAAAATAATGATACTAGGATCCGCGACGCGGTCTTTGGCAATGTCGGTACTATGGTCGCTTTCCGGGTCGGGGTGGAAGACGCCGAAATGCTGGCGCAGGAGTTTGAGCCGGTATTTAATGAATACGATGTGATAAACGTTGAGATGTATACGGCCAACGTAAAGTTGCTGATCGATAACACCGCTTCAAAACCTTTCAATATGAAAACCTACCCGCCGGAGCCGGGCAACACCGCCTTGGCTAACAAAATAGTGGAACTATCACGCATGAAATACGGCCGGGACCGCCGCGAAGTCGAGGCTGAAATATTGGAAAAATCAAAACTTGGGAAACCTACAGTACGACAAGGGCCACCGATGGGGGGGAGGAATTTGTAAACAACTTTTTCTTTAATTATGTATTATCGTTTTGTTAATTCTTACACGAGGGTATTGGGGTACCTGTTTTTATTATCCGTAATAACGGTATTGCTTTGGCAGCTTTTATTTTTTCAATCCAAAACAGTTTTTGGAGAGGAAACTATTGAAGTTACCGCTTGCGGTACGCTGGCCGCCAGTGATACTACCTATGTTTTGCAAAATGACGTTACCGCCGATGGCACCTGCTTTATCATCAACGGTGATAATGTTATTTTTGACCTGAACGGCAAAACCGTTACTTTTAATAATGGTCCAGTAGTTACTTTAGCAAATCATGGCTTTGAGGCGTGGAGTGGCGAGACGCCTGACAATTGGGATATCACGAACGTAACCACCCTCGAACGTATTTCAAGCGAGACTGACCATGGCGGCTGGGGTGATTATCTGCTGAAATGGACGGCCGCGGCCGGAGAGGAGTATATGCTTTCAGATTATATTACATTAACGGAGGCGCGCTATTACCGGGCTAACGCCATGTTCAACAAAAAAGGCTTGAGCGGCTCGCCAGGGCCGGTAGTCAGCGTGGAAAACGACCTGGGGCAGACCTTGTGCACCAGTTCAGGGGATCCAGGCATACCAAAGGGGCGGGGATGCGAATTTGAAATTACCGAAGAAACAGATGTCCGTATGCGCATCACGCTTGGTGCTGGCCATACGGGATATATCTATGTGGATGAAGCTGATATTAGGACCACACGGGATTATGGAATCGTGGCAGCCCGCTATATGCACAGCACCTGGCATAAGGGATTGTCAGGGGGCGGGGCCAGCAATGTTACCGTGCGCAACGGCACCGTTACCCAGGGAGCTTCGGCAGGTTTTTACGGTGCGGCGATTAATTACCATTCATTGATCCCGTTTGGTGAGATAGATCATGTTACTACCAATATTTCCGGGCCCTCGACGCATAGCATTCTGTCGAATTACGATGTTTTTGACGGGCCAGGTTATATTCACGATAATGTATTCAATAGTACCGTACCCTATTTGCTAGACCGGGAAAACCACGGCGGGCATATTGATATGGGCTATGGCATGCGGCAAGGTCTTTTTGAGTTTTATGATAATGAGCTTAACGGCGGACCGGGCGGTTTCTGGATCCAGGGTTTGGATTATGAAAGTTATACTAATGATGTTCGTATTCATGATAATACCATCATTTCCGACGGCAATGATTCCAATCAATATTCCATCGGGGTGTGGAATTTGAACAATGTAAAAATTTATAATAATACTATTACCCCCATTGAAGGAGAAGGCATTAAGAGCGAAGAAACCGATACCGTGGAAATTTATAACAATACCATAACTTTTTCCTCGAGGCCGTGCAATTTTGAGTACTCGTCATTGAAGTCCGTCGGTATCAGGGTGCGGGATTATTCATTATCCGGACCGACGTCGAATAATAACGTGCATGATAATACCATAATCGGGACCATAGGCAGTGCCCCTGATTTTTGTACCCCGAAGGTCGTCGGTATTTACCTCTCAAATTACCGCTATGCAGGTTCGGTGAATAATACGTATACCAACAACACTATTACGGTGAGTACCGGCCAATCCGGCCACGAAGCCATCGGGCTATTGTTCAGTTCGGAGGACAATGACCATGAGGATGTGTTTTCCGACAATACGGTTACCAGCAACAACCAAATTGTGCGATTGGGATATGATAATGGTAATGCCAACAACGTTGATTTTATTTCCAATACGTTTATCAAAGGGGCTGACCCGATAGATTTCAAAACTCTGGGCTTGGGGTATTGCTGCTTTTATGATTCGCAGGGGCATATTTTTACCGATACCACCTTTCAAAATAGAGCCGGCTTTGACAGCGGCAATGTTGACTATATTTCCAATGGCGAATACGGGCCGCTCAATTATACGGTCAAGTGGTATCTCGATATTACAGTGACTGATGGAAGCGATCCCTTGTCAGGTGCTGCTGTAGCGATAACTGACGCGCAGGATAATGTGGTATATGAAGACACAACAGACGCCAACGGACAACTGCGGGCTACCCTGCAGGAGTATTACCAATACCAAGAATCATATCTGGGCGAGGTACAACAGACTGATTATACACCCCATAGTATTGCGGTGACTAAAAACGGATATACCTCATACAGCGGTTCTGTCACCATGGATCAAAGTAAAGAGTTTGAAATTACACTGGAAGACAACCAACCGCCCGGCAAGGTAACTGACTTACAAGTATTATAGCTCTATGCCAGCCGAACTATTAGTAGACACAAAAAGCAAAACAGCTACTATCATTTCTTTAACTACGGTTATCGTGGCCGGTATTGTTTTAATAGTATTATTATGGATAGTTAGTTTTAGTACAGCCTCGGCACCGAGCGTTTTCATGGCGGCCGGCAGCAGCGATCTGCAATCAGTTACATTACGTTGGACCGCTCCCGGTGATAACGGCGATTCGGGTCGAGCCAGCGTGTATGACATTCGCTACGCCACGCATTCAATCAGCGGGGCGAATTGGGCCAGCGCCAGTAAGGTTACCAACGAACCGGCCCCCGCGACAGCCGGCAGTACGGAAGAGTTAGTGATTGGCGGTTTACAGCCGGAAACAACGTATTATTTCGCGCTAAAAACAGCTGATGAAGCCGGCAATTGGTCCAGTTTATCAAACATAGCCAGCAAAAAAACCGGCTCTGCTTCATGTACCGAATCATGGAGTTGCGGGTCGTGGTCTGATTGTGTTGATAACCAGCGAACGCGCACCTGCCTTGACAATAACGGCTGCGGAACTACCGATGACCGGCCAGCCATACAGCAAAGCTGCCAGAGCTCAAGCAATTGCCTGGAAGATTGGCATTGTACCGCTTGGTCGGCCTGTATCAATAATGCTCAAACCAGAACCTGCACTGACGCCAATGATTGCGGTACAACGAACGACAAACCAGCGGAGAGGTATGATTGCACGAGTGGTAATGCACCGAATGCGGATGACGTTGAACCAAACACACAAATTACTTCCTCGCCAGGCACACTGCATCAAAATAAAATTGTTACTATTGCCTGGCGAGGCACTGATGACGTAAGTAACAGTTCGACACTCGTCTATTCGTATAAAGTAGATGATGAGGCGTGGTCAGCATGGGATTCGCAAACCACTACTACCTATCGCGAGATGCGTAATGGTGAGCACACCTTTCTGGTGCGATCACGGGATGAAGCCAAAAATGTTGATAGTACTCCAGCCGAGGTGACCTTTACGGTACGCAGAGAGCCCTTCATTGTGGTTGGAGTTAACCAGGGCGGCGGGCCTATGGTAAGAATTTTTAATACTAACGGCGAATTGCTTTCCCAGTTTTTCGCCTTTGAAGCTGATTTCCGGGGAGGCATTACCGTAGCTACTGGTGATTTTGGCGGTGATGGGGTAGATGAAATTGTAGTCGGGTCAGGTCCGGGGCGGGTGGCTGAAGTTCGTATATTTCGGCGTGACGGAAGTGTGATCAATTCATTTCGGCCGTATGGAGATACTTTTTTCGGCGGTGTTTCAGTGGCCAGCGGAGATATAGAGGGAGACGGACTTGAAGAAATTGCCACTGCACCGGTATCCGGCGGAGGTCCGGTAGTTCGGGTGTTTGGCTATCGGGATACGGAACAGGCATTTGTCCCAGTAGTTCCGAATTTTTATGCTTACCACCAACAATTTCGCGGAGGGGTCTCCCTGGCATTCAACGATATTGAAGGAGACGGCAAGGATGAATTAGTCACTGCTCCGATGGGTATGGGCGGGCCACAGCTGCGCTTCTTCGGCATACGGGAAAAAACGTTTAAAGAGATAACGCCGGGTTTGATGGCTTATGATCCGGCTTTTCGCGGTGGATTAACACTGGTCAGCGGCCAAGTAAATGACGACGAGCCGCATGAAATAATCACGGGCATATATTCTATGGGCGGACCGCATATCCGAATTTTTGGCCGAACACGCTATGGCATAATCGGCTTGGTACACCCTGGTTTTTTTGGTTATATGCCCCAGTTTCGGGGGGGAGTTTCCGTGGCTACACTTGATTATAATTATGACGGCTATGATGAAATCGTTACCGCGGTCCGGTCAAACAGTGACGCGCTGATCAGGATATTTGATGCCAATGGGGGTGTGATATACAGTGCTTTTTATGGCTTACCGCAAGGATTGCATATGGGAGTAAATATAGTTGCTGGTGAGTAGCTGGACGTTCGTCCCGGTTTGCGTTAGACAAAAAGCAATGATCGTGTAAAAATAGAGACTATGGGAACCGTATTGCTCTACATTGTCATCTTATTAATTATATTGGCGGTTTTTGGCACGGCTGCTTATGCTGGGTTTAAAGCGTCGCCATGGCTGCCAGTTTTGAAGCGGGACATACCGAGAGTTTTAAAAATCGCGGATATAAAAACCGATGACGTTGTTTATGATCTGGGGTCGGGTGACGGCCGGATTGTCATTGCCGTGGCCAATAATTCTGATGCGCAAATCATAGTCGGCTATGAAATTTCCTTTTTGCTCTATCTGTGGTCGCGGCTTCGCCTTTGGTTTTTGGGTTTGCGCAAACGGGTAGAAATTCGGGGCGTAGATTTTTTGTCTCGGGATTTAGGCCAAGCCAGCCTGGTTTTTTGTTTTTTGACCCCAAAAGCCATGAAAAAATTAGCTCCCAAGTTCAAAAAAGAATTGCGGCCAGGCACAAGGGTGATTTCCTACACGTTTTCACTGCCCGGCTGGGAACCGGTTGTAGTCGATAAGCCGCACGCCAAAGCTATCCCTATTTTCAAATATATAGTTGACTAGTTAGCAAAAATTGGCTACACTGGTAGGGAAATAAAAACCAAACAAAAAGCCCAAAAATAAAGCAAAAAAAGAAATAAATAGAACAAAGATTACAAAAAAATATTGAAAAAAAACACAACAAACATCCATTAAAAAAACATAAAAAATTAAAAAAACGAAAACAACAAAGAAAATAATAAAAATATGACAAAACAAAACAAACTGGATCAAATAAAAAAACTTGTTGAAAGCGCTCACATATCCCTGGAAAATGCCAGGCAGCTTTTGCAACAGATGACCGGCGGTAAAAACGAAGTTTCTGCGGAGGCTGTATCAAAAGCGGAAGAAGTCGGAAAAGTTGAAGTGAACGGCCTGGAAAAAATAATTGAGGGAGTATTCGACGGGCAAAACATGATCGGGCCTGACGGCAAACAGTATAGCGTGCCGGCCAATTACGCTTCAAAATCAAAACTAGTTGATGGTGATACGCTCAAGCTGACCATTAAAGAAGATGGCACGTTTTTATATAAACAAATCGGGCCGGTTGACCGCAACCGTCTCGTCGGAACACTGGCCAAAGATGAAACCACGGACGAGTATCGGGTAATCGTCGGTGAAAAAGCTTATAAAATTCTGTTAGCCAGTGTAACCTATTTCAAAGGTGAGCCGGGTGATGAGGTAGTATTGCTGACCCCCAAAGGCAAAGAAAGCGAGTGGGCCGCGGTGGAAAATATCATCAAGGACGCCGAAAACCAAACCGAAAAAGAAAGCTCTGCGCCAGCCAAAAACGCAGCGGAGCCCGGTACGCAGGTTGAGGAAATTGAAGATTTAGGATAATACGAGTACAAAATTTGCCATAAAACAACAGGTAGTATACAATAAAGTCGCCGATTCAAGAGGGAAGGCGAATAATTTTTTGTCTATGTATATACGGTATGCCCCAAGCGCTATATAGGAAATATCGACCGAAAAAATTCAAAGAATTGGTTGGACAAAACCCAATTTCTATTACTTTGCAGAATGAAATTGAGCAGGGAAATATTGCCCATGCGTATTTGTTTTCGGGACCGCGTGGGGTGGGCAAGACCACGACCGCCCGATTGGTTGCTAAAGCCATAAACTGTACCAACCGTACGGGAGCCGAGCCTTGCGATGAATGCGAGTTTTGCCAGGAATTTAATAACGGCAAAGCCATGGACCTGATTGAAATTGATGCCGCTTCACATACCGGCGTAGATAATGTCCGTGAAAATATTATTGAAAGCGCCCGTTTCACGCCTCAACGCGCTGCTTTTAAAGTGTTTATCATCGATGAGGTGCATATGCTCTCCATTTCCGCTTTTAATGCGCTTTTAAAAACTTTGGAAGAACCGCCGGAACACGTTGTTTTTATCCTGGCCACCACGGAGATCCATCGCGTGCCGGAAACAATCATTTCCCGCTGCCAGCGCTTTGATTTTCGGAGAGTAAGCGTTGAAGAATTGGTAAAGCGCCTGCAAACCATTGCCCAACAGGAATCAATAAAGGTAAAGGATTCGGTTTTGCAGACGATTGCCAGGCGTTCAGACGGTTCAGTGCGGGACGCGGAAGTACTGCTTGGGCAGATCATTGCCTTGGGAGAAAAAGAAATAACTGAAGAGGAAGCTTCATTGGTCATTCCGCGCTCTGATGTGCAGAACACGATTTCTTTATTTGACAGCTTAGTGCACAACAATACATTGTCAGCCATAGAGCTAATAAACAGGTTGGTGGAAGAGGGAGTGAGCCTATTAGATTTTTCTAAGGACTATATTGAATTTATGCGCCTGGTTCTTTTATCCAAGATTGCCAAATCTTCAGAAGCCTTGCGGCAGGAAGGCCTGGATGAAAAGCAGTTGGTAATTATCGAAAGCATGATAGCCACGGTATCGGTAAAGCGCATTCTTGAAATAATAGAAGTTTTTACTACGGAATCTAAAGAGCTGCGCTACAGCCCCATCGCCCAGCTGCCGCTTGAATTA
>CAZJUO010000020.1:11519-19533 GCA_964549245.1 uncultured Gammaproteobacteria bacterium | reverse complement strand
GAATAAAGCAGTTTTTTTAGATCGGGATGGGACAATAATCGTGGATCATGGTTATTTACACAAAATAAAAGATTTAGAGTTCATTGATAGATCTATTGAGGGTTTAAAAATACTACATGAATTAGGATTTATATTAATAATTATTACTAACCAGTCTGGCATAGGAAGAGGATATTATTCGTTGAGTCAATATGAAAAATTCATGTCAGAAGTTCTCGATAGATTAAGAAGGGCAAGAATTTACATTTCGGATACATATATGTGTCCACACCACCCTAAAGAAGCTTGCCAATGTCGTAAACCGGGTAAAAAGAATTTTTTAGCTGCAATAAAAAAGCATCAAATCGATATAAATAAATCATTCTTGATTGGAGATAAAACCGAAGATATTAAAGTTGGTAAAGATATTGGCTGTAAAACAATATTAGTAAAAACAGGCAAAGGCGGCCTAGATGGTAAATATTATATAAACCCCGATTATAATGCGATCAATTTATATGAAGCCTGTAAACAAATCCAACAAAATACTTAGTAAAAGCCAATTAAAAAGAAAAGTTATCTGGTTGAAAAGACAACAAGGAACCATTGTTACTACTAATGGAAGTTTTGATATTTTACACGCTGGTCATATATTTCTTCTACAGAAAGCAAAAGAATTTGGAGATGTACTAATTGTTGGATTAAACAGTGATAAATCAGTCAAGAAAAATAAAGGTAAGAAAAGACCAATCATTTCCCAGAATAATAGAGCTATTTTATTAAGCGCTATTGAATTTGTCGACTATATTTATATTTTCAATGAGAAAATTCCAAATAAATTTATAAATTTAGTTAAACCTAATATTCATGTAAATAGCGCTGAATATGGAAAAAATTGCATTGAGGCCCCTGTAGTAAAAAAAAATAATGGAAAACTAGTGTTGTTAAATAAGAAAAAAGAGCTACTGTCCACAACTCAGATAATTAAAAAAATTAGAACTAGTTAAATTATATTTGTTGTTATAAAAAACAGATCCTGCCGATCCTACGAAGCGGTAGGTTTACATTTTCCATGCCTTAAGTTAATCAGCTATGTTAGTTTAATAAAATATTAATCCAAATAACCTAACGAGCGTAGCTTGTCTTTCACTTTTTCCTCATCTTCTTTTGAATACGATGAATCGGGAGTATCGTTGTCTTGTTTATCGTCTTTGAGGAGTTCATCAAGAACATATTTTATATATTCGTCTACCGAACTAAATTCGTCAGACGCGGAGACCTTTTTTTGGATTTGTTCATATACGTGATCATCGATAGATATTGTTTTCATAATGTTGCGTGTTAATTCTTAGGTATTGGCTATATTTAATCGTTATTGGTTATGACAATTCCACCAGCTACTACTTCACCGTTTCTTATCAGCGTAAACCTGCCTAATTCTGGTATAGCATTAAAATCTTCAACAACAATAGAGTCATCAGTTTGTAACACGACGGTCGCAATTTCCATTTCATTCAATTCTTGCGATTTTTCTTCAATGATTTCTAAGGAAGAAGAATTGATGCGGTTGCTGATAGATTTTATGGTAACTCCTGTTTCTTGCGTAGCGCATTGCAAAGATAAACTGTCATTACTATTTAAGGGTTGCTTTGACATCCAGAATAAGTTTCCGGTTAGTGTGCTAGTCGGTTTTGGCTGATTATCAGGGGTGGCCGCTACATTTCCGCGGTCGATGAAAAGGGGATCAGCCAGGGTGAGGCCGATATTTTCTCCGGCTGAAGCGGCATCTAGCTGCTGGTTCATTTTTTCTATTGTTTTGATGGTTGATTTTTTGCCCTCCGGTAAAAAAACAATTTCATCGCCTTTGGCAATAGTTCCCGAGGCGATTTGGCCGGCGATAATTCGTTTATCATCAAATTTATACAAATCTTGTACCGGCAAGCGGAATGGTTTATCGTTTAAGTTTTTAGTTTGTTTGAACGTGTCAAGCGCCGATAAAATGCTCAAACCGTCATACCATTTCATGTTTTCTGATTTTTTGGAAATGTTATCGCCTTTGAAGGCTGATATGGGGATAACAAAAGTAGGGGTAATGTTTATCTTGGTAAGAAATGAAATCAAGTCTTCTTTTACCTGGTTAAAACATTCTTCTTGATAGTCTACTTTATCCATTTTATTAATCACTACGATAACTTGCCCTAGGCCTAGGAGGCTTAAAAATTTCGCGTGGCGTTTTGTCTGTTCTTGAATGCCTTCTTGGGCGTCAACTATGAGTATGGCCGCTTCGGCTTGTGAGGCGCCGGTAATCATGTTTTTGGTGAATTCTACGTGGCCAGGCGCGTCAATGATGACATAATCCCGCTTATCGGTTTTAAAAAATATCTGGGCAGTATCGATAGTAATATTTTGGTCCCGCTCTTCTTGCATATGGTCCATGAGAAAGGCAAATTCAAAAGGCCTGCCTTGCTGCTTACAGATTGTTTTAACCTCGGACACTTTTTGTTCTGGCAAAGAGTCGGTGTCAAAAAGTATTCTGCCAATCAAGGTTGATTTGCCGTGGTCCACGTGCCCGACAAAAACTACGTTAAGATTTGGTTTTTCCTGTTCGTTTGTCATATTATTTAGTGATAAATTATTTTCTGTAGACCCCTCGTTCAAACTCGGGTTAATTAATGCTGATAATAAAGACCCTTCATATATTCAGGGTGATGAAGTTATTTATAACTTCATCACATATATCCCAACTTTCGCAATCGCTGCATGACATAAGCCGCTTCTTTATCTTGGGAGCGTCCGGCCCGTTCAGAGGTTTTTGAATTTTTGATTTCATCGATAATTTTGTCTATAGTATCGGCTTCTGACTTTATCGGTTTGGTATTGGGCTTGCAGCCGAGGCTCCGAAAGCGTAATCCATTTTTGGCGAAATATAGCTTGTTCACTGGCAGATTTTCACGTTTTACATATTCCCAAACATCAACTTCGGTCCAGTGAAGCAAAGGGTGGATCCTGACATGCGTCTGATCGTCTGAAATTGACCTGTACTGGTTCCAAAGTTCGGGCGGCTGGTTTTTATAGTCCCAGGAAAATTTCTGGTCTCTGGGCGAAAATACGCGTTCTTTGGCTCTGATACCGTGTTCGTCGCGCCGTATGCCCAAAATAAGCGCTTTAAAGCCGTGTTTGGCCATGCATTGTTTGAGAGCATTAGTTTTTAGCTCATTACAACAGGTAAAACCATCGCCATCACCGCATTTAACGCCTCTGGCCATAGCTTCTTTATTCATGGCAATTATTAAATTTAAATTCCATTCTTTGGCGTATTTATCGCGAAATTCATACATTTCTTCAAATTTAGCTCCAGTATCAATATGGATAACCGGAAAGGGGATATGTCCGAAAAAAGCTTTTCTGCATAGTTGAATTAGAGTGGTGGAATCCTTGCCAATAGACCAAAGAACGGCGATTTTTTTAAATTGATTATATGCTTCACGTATGATATAGATGCTTTTATTTTCCAGGTCGTCTAAATGTGACATAAGGGTTATTTAATATTAAAGTGATTATGTAATCCATTAAAAACGTCCATAGGCTGGGAAACCTTAAAGGGCATATTTTTTCCAATGGCTATAGCGTCAGGGTGGTGGTCACCCTTTAATTCATTGCCCGTTGAAGTAATCTTGGGCAGCGTTTGAATGGGGGCTTTGTCGTAATCAGTAAATCCGTGGTCGGATAAAAAAAGTATTTGTTCGTCTAGGGCGTTAATCCTTTCTACGGCCTGATCGATTTTTTTATAATAATCAATTAAAGACTGTTCCCCCCAATGGAGATGGGACATCTTGTCCAAAGCGGTATACACGGCGATTAACAGTTCAGGATTATTGTTTTTTTTAATTTCTTCAACTTTATCAGTGATCATGGATATTTCCGCGTTTAACTCCTCCTGCGTCAGCGGAACGCCATGTCCGGGCGGATCAAAATCAACCTTGAAATTATACGGCGGAACAATAAAGGGTATATTGAGCGCCACTACTGATTTATTTTGCTGGTCCATGATATCCCAAATAAATTTTACCTTGACGTCGTTTCTGGTTAATACTTTATCGTCTTTGACAAAATCTAAATGCTGGTGTTCTTCCGGGGTCTTACCCGAGAACATAGAGCACCAGACTGAAGCAGACCAGGGTTTTTGTTTTAGGCTAATGGTATAATCATCGTAATTTTCAATAAGTTTTTTAAAGGCGGGGAGCTGATCAATATTTGGTCTGATAATATCCCAGGTAGCCCCGTCCAATCCAATGATAAGCATGTTTGATATATGTTTAAATAATTAAAAATATCCAAGTTTTTTTAGCCGTTTCCTGATTGTCACTTCGTCTTTATTGCTAAATCCTTTTTGTGAGGAGGATTCAGAGGAAACGAGCTGGCGCAGCACGTATATCACAAAACTTGAAACAGAATGAAAACCCGTGCCTTCGATTTTAACTTTTATCTTTTCATTCAGCTGAACCGGAATAGAAATAGTGGTGTATCTATGTTTTTCTTTCATAAGTTGTTATGTATTAGATATAATGTTTGGTAGTATATCATAGTTAATTATATAGTCAAGTATAATAATTAACTTTTTTAATGGGTATTTTCGGACTAGCCGCCAACTGCTTATATAGTGTATACTTTTTATATAGTTTATCAACCATTATAATTATCATTACGTGCATAAACCCACCAAAGCCACTGTATTTATAGTTACCTTTATAGTTATAATGTGCGGTATTGCTTACTATTTTTATTTTATTGATTTGTATCCCCAAAAAAGCAATACTGATTTTTGGACCCATTTGGCTATCATTAACGAACTAAAAGTCGATAATTACAACCAGATAAATACGCCTTTTTTTACGAGCGGTGATCCTGATCCGCGAAGCGGCTCATATTTGACATTCATAGCTATCATCTCTCATACGCTCAATATTTCCACCATCAACACCTATTTGTTTTTTGGACTGGTAAATATTATATTTTTTGTTGCTTGCGCTTATTTTTTCGCTCGTACGGTTTTGAGAGAGTATAAATATTATTTCTTGTTTCCGCTTTTATTATTTTTTCTATGGGGGCCGAGCCGCCAAATAAGCGCCAATATGTTTTCTTTTAATGAGGCTTTGTGGATTGGACCGTTTTATCATTTTTTCGTTACGGGACTATTTTTTTTAGGACTGGCTTTCGCGTATACATTTATCAAAGCAGAAAAAGATAAAATGAACCGATGGGTAATGTTGGTTATCGTTGGTTTTGTTCTTTTTAATACGCATATGCTAACCGGTTTGTATTTGTTCCTGGGTATTTTTGCGCTGGTGGTTAATGAAATTATTCATAAGCGATTTAATAATTATACGTGGCTGCTTATTGCTTCACCCGTAGCCATATTTCTAATAAATTTTACCTGGCCATTGTATGACCAGCTCAAGTATTTTTATAGCAATGATACCTTAAATGTTGTAAGAGACGAAAGTAAAATAGTCAGTGAAACCAGCATCAGCAGTATTTTTAATGGTTTATATGCCTATTTAATGATTGCCGGAATCAGCGTATTGGGAGTATTTTTTCTTTTTCATTCGAAAAAAAGACTTTATTTTCTGATACTATTATTTTGTACTGTTGTATTGATAATTCTCACCGGGTATACGCCCGTGCCAATAAGGTTTTATTGGCGTTTTGCGCCTTTGCTGGTTTTTGCCGGAACGGCCGGTTGGGTGGTGTATGTATCAAGATTAAATTATAAAAAAATATTTTTAGTATTATCTTTGGTTATCGTCCTAGGCGTTTCATATATGAATTATAAATATAAGGTTTTTGACGATTGGCAGCCATTTACGTATCAGCAATCGTATTACCATGATCAGTCGGTTGATTTTGGTATTGCGGCTGATTTGCCAAAAGATAGCGTCGTCTTTATGGATGAACAATTGTCACATATTTTTTCTGGATTGACAGAGCATAATGTGATTGGCGTTCGTCCTAAGCATTTAAGTTTTTCCCAAGATAAGATACAAAGAGAGGGCTACTTTGATATAATAAGTGCTTTTGAAGATCCCGCGGAATTGGATGGGGTAATAAAAAAACACGCCGTCACGCATCTATTGCTAAAAGCTAATCCTGATATCGAAGAAGCGCAACTAGGCGAGTATGCCAAAAAGCACTATTTGCTCGTAAACGAGGATGAGGAGTTTCAACTATACAAAGTCCAGTAAATAGAATTATTTGGATAATTCTAGTTCAACGGATATGATCTTGTACTGGGCTTGATTTTTATTATATGAGGTATTTTTGAAAAGTAAGGTAAATATATTATCTTCAGAAAAATTATCTGGATTTATGGTAAATTCTTTTTCTACATATAAAGAGTTATCTTTTGCTTCGGGTTTTTTATATGAAGTCAGGATGTACTTTATTGAGGAGTTTTTGGCAGTGTCTTTGCTGATATCAAGATTTTTGATGTCTAATGGCTTAGGATTAAAAAATGATTCTTTGGTAAAAGAAAAATACCTGTTCAAAGAATAGTCGGCGCTTTTTAAAAATATATGGTTTTTTTCTAGAGTGATGGTATTAATTTCATCAGCCGGTTCGCCGAGTTCGATTATTTCACTGGCAGTATTGCCAGTGCTGAAGTTAATCATCGATTCAGAAGAATTATTTATAGTCAACGTTTGGTTGGTGCGGGGTACATGCCAGAAAGGTATTTCAATATTTTGGGCGTTCGTATAAAGGGTATAAGGCTGTGTATCGTTATCAAAAAGGCTGTCTTGAATCATAATTGAATTTTGCACCACCAAGTACGGTTGATTGGTTATAATTTTGGTGTAAGAATCTGTTCCACCAGCAACAATTTTAACAATCTTGTGCCTAAGTCCCGACAAAGTAATAATTTTTGTCTGGTCTTGGCCAATTTTATTATTTGAAGCAAGGATACCATCGTCTTCTATGATCTCATCTGATATTAGATTGCCATTGTCGTCATATATTTTAATTGGCACGATATCTTCACCTTCATAATAATTTATATCATGTTTTCGGATAGTAAAAACTGCGTTGTCGCTGCTTGTTACGAAGGTGTATGCGGTTACCATACCTTCCATATACGGGGTTTGTGATAGGCTGGTGTTTTGGTCCTTGTTAATAAGCTTATCGACAATGTCTGACTGATTGAATTCAGTAAAATACTCCGCGGCTTTAATTTCTTCGTCTTTTGAAGCTGATATTTTTGTGGAGTCTATAGGCGGGTTGGCAGTGAATTCATGAATAGAACGGTAGTCTGGGTATTTCTGCCATAAATCAGTATCCTCTCCCTCAAGTACTTCCCAGTCAAGGTCATCAAGTGCTTTATTGTAAATTGGTTGATATGCATTTGTTCCATCGGGTGAAACGTTTTTGGGTGTTATAGAAAGCTCGGTTATTTCCTGCGGAACGAATTCAAGCATTACCTTGAGCGTATGCAGTTTATCAGGTTGATACGTAGAGGGCAGGTTTAAAGATAATTCAGCCAATTCCGTATCAATGTACTGGTTTTTTAGTGCGCTGATCTGATCGTTATCGTTAGAGGTATTTTGCTCCGAAAAAACAGTTTTCTCAACCAGAGGGGTGATGGGCCGGATAACTTGCGTATTTTCAGGATACGTATATTCAAAATGAACACTATTGGAAAATAACAGGAAGTTTTTATTAATTAGGCCAAAAATCAGTAAGATAATAAATATTATCCCTACTTCGGTAACTATGCGTACCGCGGTTTTTGAGTTTTGTTTTTTTATGTATTCATCCAGTATTTTCATCAGCTTGAAAATTATGCCTATATTTGTTATATTATGATCATAACCAAAGGATATAATTAAGTCAAATACAACATACATTTGAGCAATTACCAACAATTACTAAAATGGTTTTTACGTTTAGAATAAGCAAGTACAAATCGCATATCAGGGAGGTGTCTTATAATTTTCTGATTATTTTGATAGTAATGATACGGTTTCTATAAAAATCAATATTG
>CAZJUO010000020.1:0-11509 GCA_964549245.1 uncultured Gammaproteobacteria bacterium | reverse complement strand
CTGTATTTAATTTTATCTATCATCGAAAGTAATCTGCCAGGGTTTGTCAGTAATACCTTTAATCCAAATTACATATTAATCGTCATTGCCGTATTTTCAATAGTCAGTATTTTTGTTTCGCCATATGAACAGCACGAAAATAAACATCCAGGAAAATTTAATTATATTTTGATCGTATTATTTTCAGTTTTGGGAATGCTTATCGTGTATGTAACCGCCGAAGGGACAACCAATACCGTTTGGCTGCTTACTATTGCCACTGGATTGATAATAGCATTATTAGGCTTTTCAATATTTATTGACGATAACCATAAAGTATTTAAAAAATGAAGGTGTTTATAGTTATCCCGGCGTTTAACGAAGAAAAGACATTGAGCAATGTTTTATTTAATGTTAAAAAAAATTACCAAAATATAGTAGTAGTTAATGACGGTTCGTCAGACGCCACCCAAGAGATTGCCGAGAGAAACCAGGTCATTGTTTGTAGCCATATTATTAACCGCGGTTTAGGCGGCGCTTTGGGCACGGGAATAAAAAAAGCACTTATGGAACAAGCGGACATTATCGTTACCTTTGACGCGGACGGACAGCATCAGCCTGATGATATTGCCAGGCTAATTGATCCGATACTGCGAGGCCGTGCTGACGTTGTGGTAGGTTCTCGCATGCACTCCTCCAGTGGCATGCCGTGGTTGCGGAAAATGTATAATGGCCTGGGGAATATCATAACATATTTGCTGTTTGGCATGAAAGTGTCAGATAGCCAATCAGGGCTGCGGGCTTTTAGCCGCCAGGCGGCATATTCACTGGATTTGCGGGCCAATAAAATGGAAGTATCGTCAGAGATCATACGGGAAGTGAAAATAAATAAACTGAAATACTTGGAAATACCCATCAAAGCTATTTATACCGATTACTCATTATCAAAAGGGCAGGGATTTTTTGTCGGAGTAAAAACTTTTATAAAATTAGTAGTTTTAAGGATACTCAAATAAATGATTATTCAGGTTATCGTAATTGGATTTTCAATATTTGTAATCTCCAGGGTCGTACTAAGATTCAGGGAAAAAAAGATATCCTTATTGGAGTTTATTACCTGGACACTACTATGGATAGTGATCCCCATTGTTGTCTTGCTGCCGCAAACCACGGCTGTGTTGGCAAAATTGGTTGGTGTGGGGCGCGGCGCGGATGCCATCATTTATTTATCGATTATTGTGATTTTCTATGGACTATTTAGGCTGTATGTAAAGCAGGAGCATATAGAGCACGAGATAACCCAGATAGTACGCAAACTGGCTTTAAAAACCGATTATGAAAAACACGAAAAAAAAGACGATATTGATAATAACTGAATTTTTTCCGGCTTCTGAAGCAGGGGAATCTCGGGGCGGGGTTGAAATGAGAAGCTGGCAAATAGCCAAAAATTTAACAAGCCAGTTCAATATCAAAATAATAACGTCACGGGAACCTGGCACGGAAAGCAAGCAGGTTTTTCAAGGAATGGAAATATACCGATGCGGCGCGGAAAGAAAATATACCCAAGCCGGTGAATTGTTCAAAAGGTGGCAATTTATGAGGCAGGCAATTTCCCTGGGTTGCCAGCTACAGCCGGATTTAATTGACGGACAAAGCATTATTGCGTATTATCCGGCTTTCAAGGTAGCTAAACAATTGAAAAAACCGGCTGTTATGACCTGCCATGATGTCTGGCTTGGGGAGTGGTGCAAATTATTCAAGGCTACTGGACTCGTTGGAGAACTGTACGAAAGGAAGTATTTATCATGGCCATGGAAGGTAATAATTGCTAATAGCCATACAACTAAACAAAAACTGCTACAAGCAAAAGTCAATCCTAGTATTGTACAAGTAGTGCCTAATGGGATTGATTTGGAATTTGTTAATAAAGTATCAGCAGTTAAGGAAAGGGGCATCAGTATATGCTGTGTGTCACGCCTGGTCAGCTACAAGCGGGTAAACGATTTAATTCGGGCGGTAAAAATATTAAAAAAAGAACATCAGCATATCAAATGCCATATTGTCGGCAGCGGGCCGGAGATGCCTAGGCTGAAAAAACTTATCAAGGAGCTAGGATTGAGCGGCAATATTGTAATGCATGGATTTATCAAGAAATATTCTGATGTTATAAAAATTATGAAACAATCGAATGTGTTCTGTTTTCCGTCCGCGGTCGAGGGTTTTGGCATCGTGCTTTTAGAAGCTATGGCTTGCGGGTTGCCCATCGTTGCTTCAGATATCCCTCCTCTACGCGAAGTAACAAAAAATGGACAGGGAGCAATTCACTACCGTGTTGGTAATATCGAGGAAATGGCCAGTAAATTGCATATGATAATACGCGATCAGGAGTTAGTGCAAAAATTGACAGAACAAGGATCGGCAATTGCCAGGGAATATTCTTGGAAAAAAATTGCTGAACAGTCTACTTCTATTTACCAAGATATTTTATGAATATAGGCATCGTAACCTCAACATTTGTTTCATACAGCGGTATTGACCGGGTAGTCGAAGACCAGGCTAAATCTCTGGTAAAAAAAGGAAACAAAGTACGCATAATTACTTTGAAAGCGGAATTACAGGTTTCTGGAGTTACTGTAAATGAATTGGGCGTGCCCAAGGGCCTTTTATTACAGCGAATATATCGGTTACTGTTTTTCCTGGATAGCAAGAAGATTAATAGGGCGGCTAAAATGCTAGCGGATTGCCGGGAAGTATACAGCCATAATTATCCAATGAATTTGATAGCTGGAAAGGCAAAAAAAAGATACGGCGCTACTTATATTTATTATAACCACGGACTGACTCCTCCTAAGGTGTTTAATAACTTTTTTGAAAAATTATATATTTATATAATTACCAAACTAAATATTTGGTCAGTCAGAAGTGCTGATCGGGCAATTTCCATCAGTAATTATTTAGCCAGAGTGTTGAAAAAACAGACAGGTATTACCAGTACCGTGGTGTATAATAATGTAAAGAGGAGATCGTCAGGAGGAATTGATTTTAAGCAAATTAAAAAAAAGTACCATCTGAATGAAGGCCCTATAATATTATTTGTTGGTAGGATATCTCCACACAAGGGCGTTCATTTGCTTATTCGGGCATTTAATAAAGTGAAAGCCAAAATACCAACCGCGCAATTGGTCTTGGCGGGGAAGGCGGATTTTGGCCATTATTTTAAAAACTTAAAAAAAATGAGTGATAATTCGGTACTTTTTACCGGCTATATAAGTGATGAAGAAGTGGCCGCCTTTTACGAGGCCTGCAGCGTTTACGCTACTACAACCCTATGGGAGGGATTTGATTTACCGCTGGCTGAAGCCCAATTATACGGCAAACCAGTAGTGGCTTTTGATTTATGTTCGCATCCGGAGCTGGTGAAAAACGGTTTATTGGTTCCGCCAGGCCAAGTAGATACATTTGCGGACTCGATAATAACATTAGTAAAGAGAAATGAAAAGTAGAAATATTTTATTGGTTACTCCATACTTTCCGCCACAAACTGGCGGTGCGGCTACGTATTTTTATTACCTCCATAATTCTCTCATTAAGAGTAGGGAAGTGAATTCATATGTATTAACTACCAGAAATCAAGCAAGGAGTGGTAGGCAAAAAGAAAATAATATTATTCGTCGTATCCCTAATGTCATTATATCTAATGTTATTGTTCGTACAACCGTACTTCCTCTGTATTCATTTATTTATATAGCACGTTTAGTTAAAAAATATCATATTACAGTACTGCACGTTCATTCATCAACTGCTATAGTTATTGGAGCAGTTATATATGCTTTATTGTTTAAAGTAAAACTGATATTAGAAGTGCAGGATTTGATGACGCCAATATGGCTATTGCGATGGAGCGGCGCAAATCACTATATAGCCACAGGGACGGCAGTAGCCCGCAGGATTAGCATGGCTGGCATAGAAAAACAAAAAATAACCACCATCAATTCGGTGCTTCCTATTCAGGTTGATACCGCCACATCAAGAAATAATGAAGATAGCTTGCAATTTATTTTTGTTGGAGAACTTAACGTAAAAAACAAGAAAATTGATTTGTTATTGCAAGCATTCCAAGATTTACTTAAAAAAAACGTAAGCGCCAAACTGACATTGATAGGCAGCGGTCCAGACGAAGCGTATTGTCGTGAGTATATTCAAAAGCATAACTTGTCGAATATAGTGAGACTAGAACACGAAATGACACATCCCCAAACGTTACGGGAGATAGCCAAAAGTGATGTTTTGGTGATAGCGTCTTTGTCAGAAGGCGTGCCTCGGGTTATTATTGAAGCTTTTAATTTTGGTAAACCAGTAATCGCCACACGTGTTGGCGGTATCCCAGAGGTTGTATATAATGATAGTAATGGAATTTTAGTAGAGCCTAATAACAAACTGCAACTAAGCCAAGCAATGTATAAGATAGCTACCGATGATAATTTGCGTAATACTTTAGCGGCAGGCGCGAGGAAAACTACAGCAAAATTGGCACCATGGGATGATGAGATACGAAAAATAATTAGGATTTATCAGCTATGATATTAAAAATATTATACTATCCCACTGAATTGTTTGCCTGGATTTTGTATGCTATATTTCCGGAAAATTTTAACAATGTAATTCCTTTAGCCGCTTTATTAATAAATATTCTAGTGGTAAATGTTTTATTATTACTAATTATTTTCGGTATTCGTAAATTGTATAGTAGGGATAAGCCGTTCCAAGGGAATCATTAAAATATTGTTCATCAAAATAGGCACTTTGATATATTTTATAAAAGCCGTGTTCATTAGTAAAATAATGAAAATTGCTTATACGCATAAAGTCGTGTGTTTTGGCAGAAATAGCGATATAATCCGGGTTAAGTTCTTGCAGTAATGCGTAAATCGATTCAGGATCTTCAGAGAAAAAATTTTTTACTTGGGGCCATTCAATAAATTCATTTCTGACAAGTTTAGTATGTTCAAAATTATAAACCGGCTTCATGCCAGCAATAGATGTGAGTAGATACATAGTATACGGATCAGATAATACCGTACCTGATATATCTTGTTCCGAAATATTGATGAGCTCTTTAATGTTCTGCCTGGCCATACCTTGATCAATTTGAGGAATATCATTTGAGATTAAAGTGTTCGCTAGCGGAAATACTAGCAAGGCAATTAGAAAGGAACTAATAAGCAGGGGGGAAATGCCGTAACGGTTTGAAAATTTACATAAAATAATATATATTCCCCAAGCAGTTATCAGAGCAAGCGGCGGTGTTATAAAGCTAATGGCGCGGTTTGAAAGAAAATCAAAACCCCCGGCAGTTTGGTATAAAATCAGGAAGGCTATAAAAATCCAGGAAATGATTACCAGTAGCACATAATTGGGTATATGATTTTTAAAAAATCGTTTAAATAAAGTATATAGGCCAGCTAATAAAAAAATGATAAAAATAATATTCACTACCATAGTGATGTTTATAGTATAGCCTGCTGATGAAGTGGTCGCATTGTTGGTTAAAAATGAGGGGTCAGATGTATCGATTGGGAATTCGTTATTTATAAAAAAACTGATATTGCATAAGAAAAAGGTTATTACCGCCAGCACAACCATCATCATAGAAAACAGCATCTGTTTTTTCTGCTTAATAAATAGGAGCATCGTACCGGTAATGCCCAGGATAATAGTAAAGGCGTAGGCTGCGTTGAGGAGATGAATAAAAGCTAAACTTAAACAAAGAGCGTATAATAATGCATATTTACCAATCGAGAAATGGCCGTATTTTACCATTCTGATGAGTAAATATACAATAAATAAGAAAAGCAATAAGCTAAAGTTTCTGGGGAGATAATAATAAAAATTAAAGTTGTTGTTCAAAAAGAAAATTAATACCACAGACAAGAGAGCGACTATCGGTTTACCAAGTAACAATCGGGAGACCATATATATCAAACCAAAGAATAATAACAATAGCAAAAGATTTAAAATTAAAGTAGCATAAATGATATGGAAGCCGGTGATTTGGCTAAAGTACGAAGTGAATATTTGGAATAAGGGAGTAATGGTATAAGCGCCGATAGCATCACTAGTTGGCATTGATTGTGGGATATCGCCGGTATTACTGATTTGATTGGCAAACCAGGTATGAAAAAGCAAATCCCCGCCCTCTTGAAAAGGATAGGAAAAAAGGATATACGCATAGGTACAACTAACAAGAATTACAAAGGCAACTAGAGAATACAGTATATAATTGCTAGATTTCAATTTATTAATAAAAATATTCATATATGAAAATTGTGCATTTAATAGGATATTTTCAGCCAGAATTCGGCTATAAGGAATTTTATATTGCTCGAAATCAGGTAAAGCTTGGCCATGAGGTATATGTAGTGACTTCTGACCGTATATTCCCATTTCCTAATTTACCAGAACTGTGTAAAAAAATAAATATCCCATTTGACAGGAGGAGAAAACTTGGTTGGGCAAATATTGATGGGATCAAGGTATTGCGATTGCCGACAGCGTTTGAATGTAAGGGGGCCATATATATACGTGGAATAAAGAAGGCATTGCAACAAATCAAACCTGACATCGTCCATGCTTATGAAACGGTCCAATTTACACCGGTACTCGCAGCTTGGTATAAGAGATATAATACCTATTTTTTAATTTCCGACCACCAGCAGTTTGAGCTGCCGCAAACAATATTAGGAAAAGTATATTTTTATTGTTTCTCTAGATTCCTAAGTAATTATATGTTCAAAAAAGCTGATGTGGTGATATTTCCGACAAATGGCTCTATAGCTTTTGCCAAGCAAAGGCTCGCAATAAGCGAAGAAAAAATAAAAATGATTCCCTTGGGGTACGATCCAGAACTATTTTATTTTAGCGAACACGAACGTACGGTATTAAGAAAAAAGATAGGTCTTCATGATAACGACATACTTTTAATCACAGCAGGACGCCTTTCCAAACAAAAAAAGATTGAAATTGTTTTTAAAGCCATGAGGCAATTAAAGGCTGAAAAACGTATTATACTAATGATAATGGGTAGTGGCGATGAAAATTATATTAAAGAACTGAAAAAAATGGCCGAGGAATTCAATCTTAGTAAGCAAGTGATTTTTAAGGAATTTACGGACCGTAAAGAGCTTTTTAAATACTATAGCGCAGCAGATTTTGGAATATGGCCGGAACAGCCATCCATCACCATAATTGAAGCTATAGGCTGTAAGTTGCCCTTGATACTTCCCGACAGGAAGACGGTAGATCATTTAATCCAATATAATAATGGACTGACGTATCAGAGAAATAATTATAGTGACTTGAACAAGCAACTAGATAAAATTTTACATGCTCCTAAGGCAGTTCGGCAGGCATTCAAGCAAGGGGCATTAAAAGCTCAAAGTGAGTTTAGTTATAAAAATATCGCAAAAAGGATTGTTGATCTAGCTTATTAACTCTCGGTATAAATTATCCAAAAGCTTACCTACACTACTTAAGCTGTATTTACTTATGATTGGTTTGGCAACTAACTGGGATTTGTATGTTTTGATATGAGTTAGTATTTCAATAATAGCACGACTAAGCTTTTCAGCATTACCATAGGGAACCAGTAGCCCATTTTGGTTGCTTATTTTTTCTTGAAGTGTAGGAATGAGCGTACCAATCACAGGCGTGCCACAAGCTAGAGCTTCGATGAAAACGATACCAAACGTTTCGTATTTGCTTGGAAGAATAAAAAGATGGGAAGATCGCATCGATTGTGCAATAAATTGTTGAGATTGCCTATCATGGAATATAATTTGTTTTTCGACATTAAGTCTTCGACTTAGAGTGATCAAATTACTCTTTTCTGGTCCATCACCAATGATGTGAAGTTTATAATTATAATGGTTGTTTTTCAGTTTCGATAGGGCTTTTAGTAGTACATCAATACCTTTGTCTTTAACTAAATTCGCTACGGTAATGAAAGTGTAAGTAGTTGTATTTGGTTTTTCTTGATCGGGATAAAATATCCTAGTATTTATAGGATTTGGTATTACTTTAATAACATTCGTGATGCCGTATTTGTTAATCCCTTGTTTTAAAAGATTACTGACTGCAACTACATAATTTGCATTGTTCATTACGATTTTAGCTAGCGTCGATTGGATAAAGGATAATTTATTATTAATAAAAGCTGAATTATGTTCAGTAATAATATAGGGTATTTTTTTTGCAATTTTTAGCAGTAATGCTGGAATACCCGGTAAAAAAGTATGGCAATGAATGATATCTGGCCGCCAACCCTGCGTGATCAGTTTATTTACTGTATGGAAAGTAGCTATTACATTTATAGGGTAAGCAATAGCTGAATTGATTATTTTCTTGTATTTTATTTTGATAACTTTAAAACTATCAGTATTTTCAGAAGTTGTCGTATATAAAGATCTTAATTTTTGGTTCGTTGCTTTAGCGTGTATCAAGACTACATCATTGTTGAGGCTTGATGCTTTTGCTTGGTTTTGTACAAATATTCCATCAGTAGGGTTTTCATCATGAGGGTACCAGGCAGTAATAATGAGTATTTTGAGTTTAGTAACCATTTATCACACTAGTTTGTTAAAATAATCAGAAAGTTTTTTTGTCAAAACCTTCCTGCTGTATAAAGAAATATCTGATTTAGTATTGCAATAATCTGATAATCTATTATTTTGCCAAGCTGAAAACAGAGAAAGAATATGTTTTTTGATCGTCTCTACATCGTCAGGATTCGCTATTAATCCGCTTTGGGTTTGCTTAATGATTTTAGCAGCGGCGTTGTCTTTTGTAGCTAAAGTCAAAATAGATTTTCGGGTAGCGAGGTATTCGAAAATTTTAGCTGTTACGCAACCGGGACCTCGTTTTTGGCTAATATATAAAAGCAATGCATCGCTTTTTATGATAAACTCAATGGCTCGACGGTGAGGCTGGTATCCACGGAAAGTAACCAGTTCCTTAATTCCCTCAACCAGCGAATGAAAATATTGATTGGCTACGGCACCAACGAAGTTAATGTGTATATCAGAGCGACTAATTTTTTCTTCTTCAATTAGTTCGATTAAAGCGGTAATGAATGAATTTGGGGATTGATCGTCATATATAGAACCGCAATAGGTGATGGTGAATTTATGGTTGTCTATTGGAGAATTTCGAGGAATATCTTCCGGGTCATAACCGTTCGTCAAGACATGAAATTTATTGTTATCTTTAAAGCGTTGGGCTAATTGATTGGAAAGTACTTCGGATACATTAATTACCGTGTCAGCTTGATTAACTATTTTATTTTCCAACCAGAGGTTGATTTTTTTATGTAATGGGGTGAAATATTTTCTAAAGGGGTTTTCAGCCCATTCATCTCGGTAATCTGCTAGCCAAGGGAGGTTATATTTTTTCTTTAATAAATAAGCGATTATATGGCAGGTAGGCGGAGGTGAGGAGGAATATATCAGGTCTGGTTTTTCTTGGCCAATAATATTTTTAGCTCTAATATAGGTTAAAGGAAGCCACAATATAGTATAGTCAGGAATTAGTAAAGCTATGTTAATGCCGTTAATTATTTTATTTAAAATTAATTTCAAAAAGTTAGCCGTTTTATTATTGGAATATTTATTAATAATTTTAGATGGGAAACTATAAATATTGAAAAAAGGTATACGATGTACGGTGGTGTTTTGGGGAATGTCGGATAATAATGAAGCATCTTGGGATTTGCTAGCGTTTTTCTTAGTAGTTATCACAATAGATTGCCAATTAAAAATAGGCAGGTACTTAACGAATTTTGCCGTTCTTTGGACGCCACCACCTGCGTTTGGGGGGAAGGCGAAAGTAATTATCAGCACTTTGTTAGTTGGATTTTTTGTCATTTAAGTATTTGCCCATAGATGTTTGATAATGTATCCGCAATAGATTCTTGGCCAAAGCATTCTAATATATTTTTTGAAACACGTTGTGGATCATATGTATCGAGAGTTTTGATCATTGTTTCAATGGCTGCTGCTGATTTTTTGTAGTTGCCAGGGGGAACTAAAATACCGTTGCTTTTATTTATTTTATCCCTAAATGCGGGAATGTCAGTAGCTACGACTGGCAAACCGCACGATAATGCTTCAAGGCAGGCTACGCCATAGGTTTCAGACCTGCTCAATGAAACGAAAAAATTGCTGGAATATAATGCATCAATAACAGAATCATGTGGAATGGATCCAGTAAATTCGACGAGGTTATCTATGCCCAATTCGCTGGCCATTGTTTTGTATTCTTTTTCTTGAGGGCCTTGGCCAACTATGGTCAGTAGGAAATCCCGCCTTTTTTTAGCTACGAGAGCTATAGCTTGCAGTAATATATCTACCCCTTTTATCGATCGTAAGCTGGTAATGGCAATAATTCGGCATTTATTTGATGATTTTGGTTTGGTATGTATATGAAAATTTGGCGGTTCAAGTGGTATGGGAATTACTGTGCTATCACGAAAACGGGCGCATTTTTTTAAGGCCTTTTCCATATATTGGCTTACGGGGAGAAGGTATCGAGCATTTTTAAGAGCCACAAAAAGTTTTATTTTATCTATCAGGTTAAGTTTGCCTTGGGTTATGTTCGAAGAGTGTTCTGTATACACAACAGGAATTTTGAAAAACAATTTTAGGATAGCGGCATCAAAAGCAGCTAGCCATACATGGGCATGAATAATATCGGGCTTCCAGCCGTGGTCAATCATCTTGTCTATTGCTTTTTTAATTTTAAAAATGTTGGCAATATAGGTGAAGCCCGGTAAGGTTTGTTTTTTATATTTAATTCTAACCAAAGTAATACCATCATCAATTTCCTGGGCATCAGTTATTAGATCATAAGGATATAATAATCTGACGTCATTACGCTTTTGTACGGCTCGTGAATACGGTTTGATGAATATTCCTTCAGTCGGGTTTTTTTTATTTGGGTACCAGGCGGTGATAATGAGTATTTTTAATCGGTTTGCGGTAGTCATTTTTTTAGTTTAAGCGCGATTGACTTAAGCAGGTTTTTATATATTTGGAAGTCTTGAATTTTTATAAAAATCACATCGTTCAGCTTATTATTTGATATTTTTGCGTAAACAAATAAACGTATTATAAAAATAATTGTATAGGAAATAGTAGTAGCATACGCTGCGCCGGCGATGCCGCATTGTGGTATTAATAATATATTTAGTGTCACATTAACGAAAACGGATATGGCGTTGATGTATGTGTTAATAATTGGCTTGCCGCGCCCAGCAATATCGTTGGCCAATATCTTGCTGCCACTGACAAATATGGTACCAAGCAATAGTATCTGGAAAGGCAACACAGCCTCAATAAATTCATTTGAATAAAATAATAAAATTATCCACTTGCCTAAAAAGAATAATAGGGTAGCGCTTACTAAGGTCAGTAAAAGAATATTACGGCAGAGTATTGGGGTAAAAGTTTTTTTTGCTTCTTCATTTGTTTCGGATGAT
>CAZJUO010000019.1:0-19982 GCA_964549245.1 uncultured Gammaproteobacteria bacterium | reverse complement strand
GTTCTTTGTAATCGTGAAAAATCATCTCTTTCAAGATAAACTGCAATCACTTCATTTTTATTCACGAAAACGGCGCTTGTTTTCTGTTTTTGCAAGGTATTGGCGGTACGTTGGTTGATTAGCGCTCGGCCATTGATAAAAAGGCAGTGCGTTAGTGAACTGATATTTTTTGGTAAAATAGATCTTTTTTGGCGTTTTAAAAAAGGCAATAGGTATTTTCTAGCAAAGTAAAATTTACGCGCACCCGGGAAGTTTAATGAAATTTTATCTGATAAGCTGTAAATTCCGCACTTTAAATCAAAGACAGGCCGAGATAAAGAAAGAGGGGAAAGTTGTCCGCTTTTATTATCCTCGTAAATACAAATATTCATAGTTCGATAAGATTAATATTTTACAAATGGATGGGTATTGCCATCTGGTTTAGATAAGGTGTTATTTCGAATAGTATGCGCAACTTCAATGGAGGGCTTAGCGTCATCAAGGCCAAAGCCTTTTCCGGAAAAAATATCTTTGTATACTTCAGTATGAAGATCTGTAAAGCCCGTGGAAAATTCAAGTTCAGTACCGTCTATAGTTATGGAGCGGAAAGTACGTTGGCCGGCTTTTTTTATTTCTGGAGGAATATCATCGACATCGATTGACAGATACCATTGAACGCGGGCGTTTTCCAGTTCAAGGTAGCCGCTGTTTTTATTTTCATCACGTACGTAGGTAATATTATTTTTAACCGGGCCGAATAACCACATGAGCATGTCAAAAAAATGAATGCCAATATTGGTGGCCAAACCGCCTGATTTTTGTAATTGGCCTTTCCAAGAATGTAAATACCAGGATCCCCGCGAGGTAATGTAGGTAAGTACCACGTCACGCTTTTTACCGCCGTTATTTTTCAGCTTTTCTTTTAGTTCGATAAGTTTTGGATGTAACCGTAACTGCAATACGGTATATATTTTTTTGTTTGATTCACTTTCTAGTTCTTTGAGTGCCTCAATGTTCCAAGGGTTGAGAACTATAGGTTTTTCGCAAATTGCGTGGGCCCCAAGGCGTAAGGCCAGGCGAATGTGAGCGTCATGAAGGTAATTAGGGGAACAAATGGTCAAGTAATCAATTTCCTTACCCTTGTCTTCCCGTCGGAGCTTTTCAAGATGGCGATCAAATCTTTCAAATTCCGTAAAAAAGGCGGTGTCAGGAAAAAAGGAATCAAGAATGCCCACTGAATCGTGCGGATCAAGAGCGGCTACCAGGTTATTGCCCGTATCCTGAATAGCTTTCAAATGGCGGGGGGCAATGTAACCGGCGACACCAGTTAAAGCAAAGTTTTTAGAAGTGTGGTGGTTATTCATATGGATGATTAATATTAAACACCAATTATTGGTCGGTATGTAATTTATCAGATAAGGATTTATTTAATTTAGTTTTCTGTAAAAAAATAATTAGTAAACCAATTACGACGACTCCAGAGCATTCTATAAAAACATTAAGAGCGTTAATAGATAGACCAGTTTTATTAAAAAGAAAAACAATAAGAGGAACTAAAAAAATTGATAAAGCTATAGAAAACAACGCACGTTCAAAAAGCTTAATAGTATTGCTATTCCAAATCACAAAACTCCAAACTAGGCCTGGTACTATCAGTAAAAAAGCAGTGCCAAATACCAAGCGCAGCGATTCTACGAAAGATAAAACGAAAGAAAGTAATACAGACAGCAGCAGTAGTAGCGCTATAGAAAGACCAATATATTTCAATAATTTTATGGTTTTAGGCCGCATAATAGATATATAGTAACAAATGATTACTGTTTTGAAAAGCGGTATAAAATGATATAATCAATGGTATGCTGTCCGTATTCAAAATTGTTAAAAAAAATAAAGCCCTGTTCTCAATAGTAGCTATTGGGCTGCTTTTTATTGTTGTATATGCTTCCTATTACCATGGAAATGAAAATATATTTTCTTCTCCGGATGAAAGTGCGAATTATTACTTTATCCGGCTATTTTCTGAAAAAACAGAACTTAGTTATGGCAGTGAATTGAATAAGGAGGTTGACGGCATTATACGTCCGAGAAGTATGGCGTACGCTGATGGCAAAAACGTTCCACAAAGTTTTACGGGGATGCCCATACTGTACGGTCTTATATCGAAAGCTTTTGGTGTAGGGGTGATACCTTATTTGACTCCGATCTTTACGGTAATTGGTATTGTATTTTATTATTTATTGATAAAAAGAATATTTGGAAAAAATATTGCATATATTTCGGCCGCTCTTTTGTACGTGGTTACCCCCGTATGGTATTACAGCGCCCGGGGGATGTTTCATAATATGTTTTTTATATCCTTATTGATAATCAGTTTCTTTTTGCTTTTTAAGGTTATTAGTCATCAGGGTAACAATAAAAAGCAGTCGTGGATAATGCTGTTGGCCGGAGTACTATTTGGTTTTGCTTTATTTGTTAGAACATCAGAAGTAGTATGGACCGTCGTTTTATTTCTCGTTCCGATGATCGCATTTCGGAAAAAAATATTGTGGAGGCATGTATTTATATTTATCGCCCCAATACTTCTCATAGGATTTATAATAGCATTTATAAATAATCATTTGTACGGCTCGCCTTTTAGTTTTGCCTATACGCAATCAGCAGGAGATAATGCGCAGTCAGGAACCGCGACCCAGATAGAAAGATGGTTTACGAAAATAAAAGGGTTACTTTTCCCTTTTGGCTTACAATGGGAGCTTATATGGTCCAGTACAAAGAAGTATTTGTTCGCAATATTGCCATGGTATAGTATTTTGTTCTTTATTGGGTTAATTGCTGTGTTAAAAAGTATAGCATTTTACATTGGGAAAATATTTACTATTAAAACACCAAATGATAGTAATATAACCAAAACGCAAAAAATATATATTATTACATTTTTATTTATTGCTATTTGGTTGATAATATACTATGGTTCATTTGAATTTTATGAATACATTGATAAAGATGAAATATTGCTAGGCTCATCATACCTGCGGTACTGGCTACCGATATTCGTGTTTGGCATGCCCTTTGTCTCATACGCACTTATATACATTAAAAATATTTGTAAGGGGCGTATTATTAGAAACGTCATTCCAGCAATTTTGATACTGTTTTTTATTTACGGTTCAGTGCAAATTATTATAGCTGACCCATTGCAGGGGTTTGGGATAATAAAAAGTAATAAAAATACAACTTTAGAAAGAAAACATACTGTAGAGGAGTTGACAGAACAGAGTGCGGTTATTATTGCTGGACAATATGATAAGGAATTGTTTCCTGATAGACAAGTAATCGTTTCATTGCCGAATAATAAAATAGATACTACCATAACAACGATTACAAATAATACGGAACTTTATTTTTATCATAATGCATTAGATATTTATAATAAAAAATTGTTGGATACGCTTATAAAATTGAAATATAATATTGAAATAATCTATGAATTTGAAGGGCAACCTGTTATTTTGTATAAAATATCGAGGCTTGAAACTTTATGATGTTAACGGTATTATAAAATCAATTAATGCATTATGCGTAAAGATAAAACATTAATTATTTGCATAAAAATTATCGTTTGGAGCATGCCAGTATTGCTTATCGCGTGGTTAGTCCAAAAGAATTTTGTTATAAACGGAATATATGCCGTTACCTACGAACCGATGAAAGAATCAAAGGTGGTGAAAAATTTTGCATCAAAGGAAACTGATGTAATCATTGGGCAATCAAAACAGTCAAAGGCCAATGAATATTACAGACTAATAACAACTTCTCCGGTATATTTTGACGTCGTAGCGCCTAGATTATTTCCTGAAGCAACGCTTAAACTATATTATGAAAATCCTGACCAGCAGCCCGAGATAGACTTGGGAGTTTTACAAGCTAATGGGACTTACTATTATAAAACATTAGCATCATATAATAAATGTATAGAAGATATTCTAGATGGTTTATACAGTGATTGGTCGGTGGTACAAGAAAAAGATAATATACTATTGCAAAGAGGTGAAAAAAAATACCAAAGTTTAGAAGATTTTCTAAAGAATAAGCCGGAAATTTCAAAGGTACTGCAATTTGAATATCCAATTTCATATAATCTAGATTTGCCGGGTTATTCAATTAACGCACCGTCGGTTGATATTAATAGAAGCTTGAGAGGCAAGCATGAGCTTTATACGTATGTAGATGAGTCCGGCGTATTTTACCTTGAAGTACAAGTACAGGATATAAATCGTAATTTTGGCGCTGACCCGATAACTGTAACATTACTGGACAATAATAATATTCGCTATGACCAGATTGAAATTGACGATGACGGTGTGGATATCGCCAGTGGGCAGACCTCCAGGGAAAATAAAGTTATTATCGATAAAAACGATTTACAACAAGGGGTGTATAAAATAATTTTTGACGCCAGTGATGATATATTTATAAAGAGCGTCCACACAAGACAGAAAAAATTAGTTTTTTACGGACAATTATATCTCACTGATAATGAGGAATACAAAGACATTATCGGAAATAAAAGCATACAACCAACGCAAGTATATACTGAGAGCAACGATATAACCGTAAAGACAGCCCACGAAAACGGATATCAAGATGTAGACGTAAATGGCAGCGTGGTACGAGTAGATAAAAAACACCAATATTTTACCGCTAATGATTTACCTGAATTTAGTACAATCCATATTCCAAAAAATGATATCCTTATAGAAGGAGAAGGGTTTTTTGCATTTTCCAGAGAACAATATTTTGATCCGGAATATAATATTGTTCCAACGATTAAAAAAATTTATGATGAGGCAGCGCTTGAAAATTACGATTACATTATCGGCAAATACCACAGGGCACAGAAATTAGGGAGTAAGTATATAGCACAGAGCGAAATCACAATTCCGTATCTTTATTTTCAGGAGAATCGTAATAATATTGCCAGCTTCATTTTCAGTTTACCAGGTTTACCGGAAAATGATCGGTTATTAAAAATTCACAAGGTAGAAATCATTTTTGAAAAAGATCCGGTTCGTATAGATAATATCCTGGATAAAATAAAAAATAACCTTTAAAGAAAATAGAAATTGAGCAACCCAGCAAGAACAATTATTCATTATTTAAATATTCTGTTTATTGAATTGTTTAAAGCATCCTTAATCAGTTATTTACTGCTGTATTTAATCGATGAACTATGGCCTGGTTTTGTTTTAAATTATTACAATCTTAATATTATTTTATTGGTAATCATCATAAGCGGCATATTGGCACTATGGGTGAAGGAAGACAAAAATGCAAAAAAGACATATAATGAAAGAATAGGTATGATAATTATGGTACTATTTAGTTTAGGTGCCGGTTTATTAATATTTTTTAAAATAAAACAAATAGGCTGGATTGCCTATATAATTTCTATTGTCGGCGCTGCTATGATATATTTATTAATACAAACAATACAAAAACAAATCTTTAACGATAACAACAAAAAGAATAGTCTAAATAAAAAAGAACAATATGAATCACCATATAAAAAATAAAGCACTCTCAACCAAGGGAAAAAAGCGAATTGAATGGGCAGAAGCCCAGATGGATGTATTGCGAACAATACGTGACAGATTTAGCAAAGAAAAACCGCTAAAGAATATCAGGCTTGACGCTTGCTTGCACGTCACCACGGAAACAGCAAATCTAATGCGTACCTTAAAAGTAGGTGGCGCGAAAGTTGCGCTTTGCGCATCAAATCCCTTATCTACACAAGATGACGTAGCAGCCGCATTAGTACATGAATATAAAATACCTGTTTTTGCTATCAATGATGAATCACGTGCAATTTATTTTAAACATATTAATCAAGTATTAGACACGAAGCCGCATATTACCATGGATGATGGAGCTGATTTAGTTTCAGAACTGCATAGAAAGAGAGCAAATCAAACCAAAGAAATATTTGGCGGTACCGAAGAAACAACTACTGGCGTTATACGCTTGAAAAGCATGGCAAAAAACCGGGTTTTGAAATATCCTATTGTGGCGGTAAATGATGCCAAAACTAAGCATTTTTTTGATAACCGCTACGGTACCGGGCAATCAACCATGGACGGTATTATTCGTGCTACCAATGTATTGATTGCCGGTAAAACCGTGGTGATCGCCGGCTACGGATGGTGCGGACGAGGCGCGGCTAACAAAGCCAGGGGTTTGGGTGCCCAGGTCATAGTAACCGAAGTGGACCCCCTCAAGTCTATAGAGGCAGTGCTAGACGGCTTCCAAGTGATGCCAATGAAACAAGCGGTGAAACAGGGTGATATATTTATAACCCTCACCGGGGACATACATGTCATCAGAAAAGAGCATTTTATGTCCATGAAAGACGGAGCCATAGTTTGTAATTCAGGGCATTTTGATGTCGAGATAGATCTTACTAGCTTACGTTCTATATCCGCTAAAAAAAAGGAAGTTCGTGATTTTGTGGTTGAATACACGCTACGGGGCGGTAAAAAAATAAATATATTAGCTGAAGGCAGGCTTATAAATTTAGCTGCCGCAGAAGGGCATCCGCCGTCGGTCATGGACATGAGCTTTGCTAATCAGGCCTTATCAGCAGAATACATTGCTAATAACTATCAAAAGTTGGAACATAAGGTGTATCCCGTTCCTATGAAGATTGACCAAAGAATTGCCGAGCTTAAATTGAAGACTATGAACATCGCTATTGATACACTAACACCAGAACAAGAAAAATATTTGAGTAGCTGGAAATTGGGTACATAAATTGGGCCTATGGGAAAAAGATGGAAAACCGTATCTTCAAAAACAGTATATAAAAATCATTGGATGAAGGTGGTCGAGAATCAAGTCGTTCGACCGGATGGGAGAACCGGAATTTATGGCGTGGTGGTTTTGCGAGGAGCCTCGGCTGTAGTGGCAATTAATAAAGAAAAAAGAATATATCTTGTTAAACAATATCGGTATCCCTTGCAACGCCATACATTAGAACTTCCATGGGGAGGTAGGAAGTCAAAAGAAAGTTACCTCCAAACGGCTAAGCGGGAATTACGGGAAGAAACTGGTCTTATCGCCAGGAAATGGAAACACCTTGGCAAGGTAGCTGATTTACCCGGCTTGGTAAATGAATTTGTATCGATATATTTGGCGCAAGATCTAACTGCGAAAAAGCCAATTATACCTTTAGAAGAGGGTGACCAGCAGATAATCATTATGCCATTTAAAAAAGCTTATGACTGGGCGATCACAGGAAAGATAAAGGACGCGGTGGCTGTAACAGGTATTGTCAGGGCTAAAAAATATTTAACATAAAGGTATATGAAATTACTCGTTACCGGCGGCGCCGGGTTTATCGGTTCAAATTTTATTCGTTACTGGTTAAAAAAATATCCAGGGGACTGTATTGTAAATTTGGATAAATTAAGTTACGCAGGTAATCCATATATAGATGAAAATGACGGAAAAAAAAAGAAACCAAGAAACTTAATTGATATTCAAAATAAAAATAATTATAAATTTGTTGAATTTGATATTACTTGTCCTATCATCAAAAAAGGGAAAATAGAGGAAGAATATGGAAGGTTTGATAGGAAAAGTTTTTTAGAATTGATGGAGATACTGAAACAAACTGACATAGTAGTCCATTTTGCTGCAGAATCCCATGTCGACAGGTCGGTGCTTAATGCCGGGCCAGACAGGCCAGATGCCTTTGATTTTGTATTGACCAATACCTGGGGTACGCATATTATGCTGGAAGCCGCGGTTAAGGCATGGAGAAAAAATGATGGCTCATATGACGGCCATAATAGATTCCACCACGTTTCAACTGATGAAGTTTTTGGTGCGTTGGCTTTGGATGATGAAAAAAAGTTTGACGAACATACTATATATAATCCGCGCAGTCCGTATTCAGCTTCTAAAGCCGGAGCTGATCATTTAGTGCGCGCTTACCATGCCAGTTATGATTTACCAATTACGATATCCAATACTTCCAATAATTACGGTCCATATATGTATCCCGAAAAACTGTTACCGTTAGCCATAACAAATTTGATAGAAGAAAAAAAAGTTCCAATATATGGAGACGGTAAGTATGTGCGTGATTGGCTCTATGTAGATGACCACTGCAATGCGATTGATTTAATAATTAATAAAGGTAAGGTTGGAGAATCATATTGCATTGGCGGACTAACCGAAGATGTAAACAACCTGGAGCTTATTAAAAAAGTACTAAAGATAATGGGTAAGGGGGAAGAGTATTTGAAATACGTCAAGGATAGACCTGGGCATGACCGGAGATATGCGGTTAACTGGCAAAAGGCCAAAAAAGAACTTGGCTACCAGCCTCAGCATGATTTGGATGCATACCTCAAAAATATGATTGCTTGGTATCAAAAAAATGAGTCATGGTGGAAACCGATCAAAGAGGGAGAATTTAAGGAATATTACAGAAAACAATACATAGAAAGGTAAATATAAAATATGAGAGTAGTTATCATCGGCGCCAATGGCATGCTCGGTCAGGAACTAGCAGCCGTTTATGCTGACCGAAAACCCATATTATTAAGTAGGCAGCAATTGGACATTACTGATGAAAATATGGTCAGGAATGAAATAGGCAAGATAAACGCTGACCTTATCATCAACGCCTCGGCGTATAATGACGTGGATGGGGCTGAACGAGAAAAAGCTGTGGCAGAAAATATAAATGGATATGGTGTGGGATATCTGGCTAAAGCGGCACGTGCCTCACAGAGCATCCTGGTGCATTATAGCACTGATTACGTGTTCGATGGCACTAAAAAGGAAGGATACAACGAGGATGAAAGACCAAAACCGATTTCATCATATGGGCGTTCAAAGTACTTAGGAGAACTAGAGTTACAGAAATATTCGGATAAATATTACCTTATCCGCTTATCAAGATTGTTTGGCAAACCCTCAAAAAGCTATCAGGGTAAAAAAAGCTTTATTGAAAAAATTATTGAATTATCCAAGAAAAAGAAAGAAATTGAGATTATTGACGGAGAATTGTCGTCGCCAACATATGCGCATGATGTAGCGCAGCAGACGAGGTATGTCATAGAACAAAAAAAAGATTATGGAATATATCATATTACAAATGAAGGGGCGTGTACCTGGTACGAGTTTGCCAAAGAAATTTTTACTTTGAAAAATATTAATGCTACAATAAAGCCGGTTTCGGTGTCCTATTTTAATAGGGCGGCGAAAAGGCCGTTATATTCGATATTATTAAACACAAAACTGCCTCCTATGAGGAAATGGCAAGCGGCACTGAAACATTTTTTAATCTAATAAAGTAAAGTAGTGCAGTTTACGCAAACAAAACTAAAAGACGTTTGGCTGATACAGCCCCAGGTATATAATGATAAGCGTGGTTTCTTTATGGAATCATACTCGAAAAAAGATTTTACAGAGCATGGCATTAATACGGAATTTATACAAGATAATCATTCCAAATCAACAGAAAAATACACTCTTCGTGGATTGCATTTTCAAAGACCTCCCTACGCGCAGACAAAATTAACGAGAGTAATCAGGGGTGCGGTAATTGATGTGGTGGTAGATATCAGAAAAGGATCGCCAAGTTACGGGCAGTGGCAATCATTTGAACTATCAGAAAAAAATCAGTTACTGCTATATATACCAAGAGGTTTTGCGCATGGATTTTGTACTATTAAAGAAAATACAGAGTTTATATACAAAGTCGATAATTATTACGCTCCTGAATATGACAGCGGAATAATATGGAACGACAGCGATTTGAACATCGACTGGCCAACCAACAATCCGCTATTGTCAGAAAAAGACCGTATGCTCCCAAGCTATAAAAGCATTAACTCGCCGTTTAATTATAAGGAATAAATATTATGAAAGGAATTATTTTAGCCGGAGGCACCGGTTCACGATTATATCCTTTGACCAAAGTGACCAATAAGCACTTGCTGCCCGTTTATAATAAGCCCATGATATATTATCCCATAGAAACACTGCGGCAGGCAGGCATAGACAACATTTTAATTGTTTCAGGCAAGGGCCATGCGGGACATTTTTTGGAACTGCTGGGTGATGGTACGGAACTGGGCATACATTGCTCATACGCAGTACAGGAAAAGCCAGGGGGCATAGCGCAAGCTTTGGGGCTGGCAAAAGATTTTGCTGACGATGACAAGGTTATTGTCATGTTGGGAGATAATATTCTGCAAGATGATATTAGCAGTGCGGTTAATGATTTTGAAAAGCAATCATTAGGCGCAAAAATATTCCTCAAAGAAGTGGAAAATCCAAAATCATTTGGGGTAGCTGAAATAAACGGGGATAAAATTGTCAGTATTATCGAAAAACCAAAAGAGCCAAAAAGCAATTTGGCTGTTATAGGCGTATATATGTACGATACTAGTGTATTTGATATTATTACCAAACTCAAGCCTTCTGCTAGGGGCGAACTGGAGATAACTGACGTTAATAACCATTTTGTAAAACAGGGAACCATGACCTTTGAGATACTCAAAGGCTGGTGGGGTGACGGCGGAGAATCATTTGATTCACTGTTACAGGCAAGCAAGTTAGCTTCTGATTGGAGCCAAAACAAACCTTAAAACCGGAAAATAAAAATACCCTCATCAGAATAAACCAGTGAAGAATAGCTGTCATTGAGCGGTATAATATCACGCAGATTTGGTACGGATAAATAATAGGTATTTCTATTTTGCTTTGTGTATTCCGAAATAGTAATTTTATTTTCATCAGTGGTATATAGTATATACGAGCTATCGGCTATCAATAAAGCATCAGTAATGGTATCTGAAAGCCTGGTGAAGAGTTCGGCCGTATCATGAATAGGATCCCAGATAACGATTTCGTGGGTATTATTGCATACCAGCAGTGAATCTTCTTGGTTGGCAGTAAAATGAAAAACTGAATAGGGCAATGACTTGAATTTATTTTCTTTATAGAAATACAATAAGAGGTTCTTATTAGCCGTATCATGCATTACCAAGCAGTCGTCAATAAGATACGGATAATAATGCAATGAATGATTGGCTTTTATATCATACGAATTTATTACTTGGCCAGCGTAATCATAAACAGATAGGCTGGTTGGTTCGGTACTGATATAAAAATTACTCCCAATAAAATTTGTCGGCTTAGGATGATTTGAAATTTCGCTATGTGTTTTTTGAAAAATATTTAAGCGATACATAACAGCATCAGAATATCCGTACAAAATATCATTTTCATCGATACTCCATTGAGCGTCATCAAAGGTTTGATTATATATGGCAGAAAGTTTTGTATGATTATACGGATGAGAAGTTGATAAAATGATTATAGACCCGTCATCAGAAAATAAAGCAGCCCTCGAGCTGTCTTGTGACCATCGTACATTCTTAATCTGGGTGTCTAGAGCGATAGCGGTATCAATTTTATTTTCGGCGGTATCGAACAACAATACCATTGTACCGGCTACTCCGATTGCATGTACGCCGTTTGATGCTAGGTACAATTCATCAAATGAAATATTGATAAGCGGGGATAAATAGCTCTGTTTTCTCAAAAGAAGTATATTGTTGAACGAAGATATTTTAGCTGAAGAAATTGTAATCGGTTTCTGATAGTCGTAATATCCTTGTTTCGATATCAGCATATTATAATTACCAGGTATAATATTTTTTAATGATAGCGGCGTGGTTTCCAGTATAGCAGAATTATTGAGTTTTACAGTAGCTGCCTTTGGTTCGGTATCAACATGCAAGGCGCCGACTCTATAGAAAGAGAGGGGATCAAAAGAAAAACGCCAACCAACCGTAAATAAAAGCAATAGCGGCGCGATTATTAAAAAGAGTATTATAATTACTATAAAATAAACTCTGCGTAAAGTAATATCCATAATATATGTTGTATAGTGTAAAGGGTTTTAGCGTATTTGCCAAGTCACGTATGTTTGATATAATGAATAAGATTTTAATGTCTAGTTTAAAAGTAAATGTCTAAGTTTATCATACAAGGCGGCCAGTCACTCGAGGGTGAGGTGACGGTAGGTGGAGCAAAAAATGCAGCTCTCAAACAAATGGCCGCCGCTTTATTAACCGATCAAAACGTCATTCTACATAACGTTCCGCGTATAAAAGACATAGAGGTAATGATGCAAATACTGCAAAAACTGGGAGCTGATATTTCCATGAATGACCATACGGTAACAATATGCTGTTCACAAGTGAAATCTCCGAAACCAGACTATCAACTAGTAAAGCATATGAGGGCTTCGGTAGTAACTATTGGGCCGTTAGTGGCTAAATACGGGGAAGCGAAGCTGCCTCAACCGGGCGGATGTCTACTGGGTTCACGGCCTATTGATACCCATGTAAATGCTTTACGCCAACTTGGAGTAGAAATAACCGAAAAGGAAGACTATTTTTATTTCAGCGCCGCAAAACTAAAAGGAAATAAAGTCGTGTTGGATGAAATGAGCGTTACGGCCACTGAAAATGTTATGTTAGCGGCAGTGTTAGCTGAAGGCACAACAGAAATTCATTTAGCGGCCAGTGAGCCGGAAATAATCGACTTGGCTGCCATGTTGAACAAGATGGGGGCACATATCAAGGGAGCTGGTACATCAGTAATCACGATCAAGGGAGTGAAAGAGTTGGGCGGTGTTACGCATACCGTAGTACCAGATAGAATAGAGGCTGGAACCTTCGCCATAGCAGCTGCCGTAAGCAGAGGCACTGTCTTGATAAAAAATGTGATAGCAGATCATTTAAATGTTGTATTAAAAAAGCTTAAGCAGGCTAATGTGTCATTAGTAGAAAGAAGTAATAATATTTTAGAAGTAAAACCGACAACAACATTTAAACCAATTCAAATAGATACGCGGCCCTATCCGGGATTTCCTACTGATTTGCAGGCCCCTCTTTCGGTATTGTTAACACAAGCTACCGGTACCAGCAGAATATTTGAAACTATGTATGACGGCCGTCTAGGGTATACAAAAGAATTGTCAAAAATGGGAGCTGATATCAGGGCTGTTGATGCCCACACGATCATCATAAATGGACCAACGCCTTTATATGGCAAGAAAATAACCTCTTTTGATATTCGGGCTGGCGCCACTTTGATAGTCGCGGCTTTGATTGCTGACGGCGAAAGCACTATAGACAAGGTGGAATTAGTTGATAGAGGATATGAAAATATTGAAAACCGTCTGCGTTCAATAGGTGCAAATATTAAACGGATTAACAGTTAGTTTTACATGATAGAAGGGAAACCACGAAAGAAAAATGGTAAAAAAATATTTTATTTTTCAATAATAAGTTTTTTTATTGTATTATTTTTTTTATTAGGTTTTTTTGCTGGTATTTGGCAGGTTATTGAAAATCAAAATAATATTCCCTTATTAGCGGCCATACAGAATATTACCGGGTCTATTGATAAATCAGAAGAGGTTGATACGGGCTTGTACTGGAAAGTATGGAACAGAATAAATGATAAATATTATGAACGTAATATTGATGAAAAGGACATGTTTTATGGTTCTTTGAAGGGGCTTGTTGGCAGTTTGACCGACCCTTATTCAATTTTTCTAGATCCTGATGAAACTAAAGAATTTAACCAAGAACTAAGTGGAAGTTTTGAGGGTATCGGAGCTGAAATCGGCATAAAAAACGATCAATTGCAGGTTATTGCCCCATTGCCAGATTCTCCAGCCATGAAATCGAATTTGAAAACGGGCGATGTGATATTAAAAATTGATGATCAGGATACTACCGAAATGTCGCTTGACCAGGCTGTTGCTTTAATACGCGGGCCAAAAGGAACATCTGTTGAACTTACCGTGCTTAAAAAAGACGTTCAAGAAATTAAACAGGTAAGTGTGACCAGAGATTTAATAGTAGTGGAAAGCGTTACCTGGAGTATGAAAGATGGAAGTATAGCCTATATTGAAATTTCACACTTTAACAGCGATACCTATAATATATTTAATAGCATCAGTAATGAAGTGTTATTGAAAAACCCAAATGGCATAGTATTAGATTTAAGAAACAATCCAGGCGGCTATTTGCAGGACGCAATAAACGTGGCCGGAGAATTTATTGAAGAGGATGTAATTGTTATAGAAGTATTTAGAGATGATCGAGAAGAATATACTTCAAGTGGAACGGCAGTATTTAAGGATATCCCAACGGTAGTATTGGTAAATGGAGGAAGCGCTTCGGCTTCAGAAATTGTAGCTGGCGCTTTGCAGGACTATCAGCAAGCCACGGTGGTTGGTGAACAAACATTTGGCAAAGGTTCTGTGCAGGATTTTGAGGAATTTAGTGACGGGTCTTCTCTAAAACTAACAGTGGCAAAATGGCAGACGCCGCTGGGCAGGACAATTGGTGAAAATGGTATTTTACCCGATATAAAAGTTGAATTAACAGAAGAGAATTATAATAATAATAGTGATCCGCAGCTGGATAAGGCGTTAGAATTGCTTAAGTAAAAAACTCGTGAAGGAATGGAGATTAAAAGTATTTGGTAGGGTTCAAGACGTAAATTTTAGATATTATGTAAAAAAACAGGTTGATAATCTTGGTGTAAAAGGGTTCGTAAAAAATTTAGCTGATGGTAGCGTTTTGACCATACTACAGGGAAAAATAAGGGATTTAGAATGCGTATACGATTTTATTAAGCAAAGCCCTGGCAGTTCTCAAGTCAGCTATATTCAAAAAAAAGAGTACGATAGTAGTGAAATTTATGATGATTTTGAGATAAGAATGTGATATAATAAATATATGGAAGTGATATTATTACAAAATATCTCAACTTTAGGAAAAAAAGGGGAGATAAAAATAGTAAATAACGGTTACGCAAGGAATTATTTAATCCCAAATCATTTGGCTACCATACCCACGCCGGCGCTTATTCACCAATATAAACAGGAGGCAATAAGAAAAAATAAAAAACAGGAAAAAAGTAAGATAAATAGTGAGAAACTAGCCCATATTCTAGAAAATCAAAAAATTGTTATTATAGAAAAATCAAATGATGATGGAACATTGTTCAGCGGTATAGATAATAGAAAGGTAGCTAAGGAAATACAAAGAACTACCGGAAAAGAAATTAAAGAAAAGAATATTGTAATGGAAAAACCTATAAAAAAAGTCGGACTCCATGAAATTAAGGTAATTTTAAACGATAAACAATATAGCATTACTTTAAATATAAAAGGAAATGACAACTAAAGAATGTAAATACATATTTGTGTCAGGGGGGGTATTATCGGGATTAGGAAAAGGAGTAGTGGCTGCCAGCATAGCAAATCTAGTGCAGAATAGAGGATACAAAGTTGGTGTAATAAAATGCGAAAATTATTTAAATATTGATTCGGGAACTATAAATCCCATAGAGCATGGAGATCCTTTTTTGTGTGAGGACGGCCTTGAAGCGGATATGGATCTTGGAACCTATGAACGGTTTTTAAGTAAAGAAATGGGGAACAAGAATTTTACTACAATGGGCCAGATATACAAAACTGTTATAGAGCGAGAGCGTTCGTTTGGTTATAACGGTGAAGACGTAGAAGCTATACCGCACGTCGTAGACGAAATTAACGAAAGGATAAAAAAAGCGGGTGAAGGAAACGATATGATTATCATCGAACTGGGCGGTACTGCAGGAGAATACCAAAATATGCTTTACTACGAGGCATGCAGGATCATGAAAGCAAAAATGCCCCATAATGTATTGAATATACATGTCAGCTATGTGCCCATGCCCAAGCATATTGGCGAGCCAAAAACAATGCCTACGCAATTATCGATCCGTACGGTTATGAGCATGGGGATCATGCCGGAATTTTTAGTATTACGCAGTGAAGCGGAGCTTGATAAAAGAAGAAGGTATTTATTGGGTTTAAAATGTAATGTTTCAGGAGATAACGTTATCATGGCGCCAGATTTGAAAAGTATTTATGAGCTGCCGCTGATATTCGCCAGACAAAATTTCGATAGAAATATATTAAAGTACTTTAAATTAAATTTACGTAAACCGAAATTTGGGGAATGGCAAAAGCTCATAAAAAGGATAAAATCAAAAAAGAAAAAAAGCATAGAAATTGTTATTGCGGGGAAATATTTCAGCGCTACTGATTATGGACTGAATGACACCTACGCGGCATTAATCGAAGCAATAAAGCATGCTTGTTGGTATCATAATGTAAAATTAAATGTAAAAGTAGTATCAACGGAGGCCATTGAAAAGAAGGGAGTTAAAATTATTGGAAAACCCCACGGCATTATAGTGCCGATAGGGTGGGGAAATAGAGGGGCCGAGGGGAAAATCATGAGCATACGATATGCCCGCGAGAAAAAAATACCGTATTTAGGTTTATGTTATGGAATGCAGTTAGCTTGCGTGGAGTTTGCCAGAAATGTAGTAGGCTTGAAGAATGCCAATTCTGTAGAGATTGATCCGGAAACACCGGATCCGATAATTCATAATATTCCCATGAGCAGTAAATACCAAACCATTAAAGGGAAGGGCACTTCAATGAGGTTGGGCGCTTATGATTGCTATTTGTTGGAAAAAAGCATCACAGCTGGAATATACCTGAAGCACAATTCAGGTGAACTTTTGTCAGAAAATAAAAAGCTACGGGAAAAAATAACCGCCAAAGGAAACGTAAAAATATCGGAACGGCACCGACATCGGTTTGAGTTTAATAATAAATACAGGGAGATTCTTGAAACAAAAGGTCTGGTTATTGCCGGTACTTCTGCAGATGATTTCTTTGTGGAAATGATAGAGCTGCCAAAAAGTATGCACCCATTTTTTATTGCCACCCAAGGGCATCCGGAATATAAATCAAGACCCCAAAAACCACATCCCTTGTTTATCGAGTTTATCAAAGCTGGTTTGAAGAAATAAAAAACTACGCACAATAGGCCTGTCAAAATGTGGGTAGTTTTTTATTTTGGATTCTCGATAGTAACAAAAGTAGCTTTTAAAAGCTTGCCGTTGTAACGCCTGGTTTTTTTGGTCAAAAAATTTACCACACCATCTTGAGTGGCAAAAATGGTATTATTTTTGCTGATTTTGGTATTTTTTCCAGGCTTAAACGAGGTGCCGCGCTGACGCACTATGATATTGCCAGCTTTAGCCTTTTGGCCGCCGAAAAGTTTGATGCCTAACCGTTGGCCCTTGCTGTCCCGGCCCAGATGGGTTGTACCGGTGCCCTTTACGTGTGCCATAGGGTAATTTTAATAATATTGATAATTAGTACAAATAATATATTATCGAAAATAAAATGTCAAGTCAAATAGCATTATTGGAACGGATCGGGAGTTTCTGCAAAAGGTAAATCTGGAGCTGATTGTTTTACAGTGATATTATCGTTGATCGTTTCAAATAAATCGATATTAATAGTTTGTTTTTTTGAGATTATTTCACTTTCATTGATATCTTTAGGAACTATAATATTTTGGTATACATTGGTATAAAAAATAAAAGCTAAAAAAATTAATATTATAATATTAATAATATAAAGGAAAATTCGTAAATACTTTAAGAAAACATTTAATATTGCGTTACTTGAAAAATTTAATTTCATAAACTACAAAATTAGTCAAAATATATCGCAGCAACAAACGTAGCGCTAAGTGAATCAGAGTTTTGCTTAAAAAACAGGTCATTGATCAATATATAATAATCATTCTGTTCCAAAAAAGACAAATAATTCAATATGTCGGTCCAACTGCCTTGCAGGTGGATGCCAAATTTAATTTTTTTGCCTATTTCATCATTGGCAGTGCCTTGCAGGTCTATGGTTTGATTTAAATTATTATTTGTTGCGGTAGATTCAAAGAATGAAATGAGCTCTACGATATTCTCTTCACTGGCGTATATTTTTGAAATTTTATTAATATCACTTTTAATTTTGTTGTATTCTTGCCGGGTCTTTTCAATATTTTCTCTTTGCTGAAGATAGATAGCCAACTGGAGGCGGTTATCGTATATATCATTATTGAGCGAAGTAATATTTTGGTAGTATGGAAATATTAATAAAATAATAAAAGCCAGAATCCCTGCTAGAAATACAGAGGAATAAATATATATTTTATATTTCATGCTAATTTTGGGCATAAATATCATCAGTTAATTTGCCAGAAATTGAAAAATTAATATCCTCCTTTTTGGTTAGGTTAGAAAGCGGCGAAGAAATATCCTTAACAAGGTCGTATTGCTCCAGATTGCTTTCAAATAATAATAAATCAGATCGCAGGGAGGCTACTCCGGTGATTAAAATAGTTTTTTGCGTAGTATTAAATTGAAGTGAATTGATAATGATCCCATCAGGGACTATAGAGGAGAATGACTGTAGGGGAGTTGTCCATTTTATATAATTTGCTTGGATTTTGGTAGATTTATTTAATTGGTTGTTTAAAGTTTTTATAGCATCTTCAGTTGACTTGATGATGCCGCCCTCCAGGATGGTGGATTCACTTTTTATTTGATTTTGGAGGGAGTTATTATTATTTTCAAGCATTAAATATGAAAATATAAATACTATGGATATTATTAATAGCGTACTAAATATGTTTAAAGCAGCGATTTTAATCAAATAAAATATTTTTATATATTTTACTCTTTGTAGCTCTTCTGGGCTTAATAGATTAAAGTTTTGCATAGGTTCGCTATACTTTTAATGCCAAGCCAATAGCAGTAGTAAATGAAAGGTAGTTGCTTATGGAATTTGTTGTGATGGGATCATAATTTGAAATGTTTACAAAAGGATTTCCCATAGCAACTTTTATGTTAAGATTTTTCTCAAGGTAGTATGGTAAACCGGTCATCTTACTGACGCTTCCCGTAGTGATTATTTTATCTACCTTCCCGCCATTCAAGAGATAACTGGAAACATAATAAATATTTTCGTTTATTTTGTCGATTAATCTATCAACAATAGGTTTTAAAATGTTAGCTATTGCGCCTTTACCTTTTTTAGAGTCCAAACCGCAGATGATTTTGGCTTTTTCCGAATCCTTAAAATTTAAATCTAGCGAAGTTGATATAATGTTAGTCATTTCATTTCCGCTGATTTCGAAGCAAGCGTTGTAAACAACGTTACCATTATTGATAAGTATAAAACTGGTTTTTGATCTGCCTAAGTCAATGATGATAATTGGTTTAGTGATTGTAGCATTGGCTGGCACTAAACAGCGAGATAAGGCAATTGATTCATTTTCAAATCCAATCGGATTATACCCGGATTGTTTGATGATATCCGTATAAGTATTTACTAGGTTTTGTTCAGCTACAGATACTAATATTTTGAGGTGATCCTTTTCTGATTTATTGGCACTGATAAGTCGCCAATCATAATAAATATTATTTGATGAAACGGGTATATTTTTTTCGATTTCCCATTTTACTGCGCTGTTTATCTCATTATCAGGGATTTGCGGTATGGAAAAGGAGTTAATAAAGGTTTTTTTGTCTGGCAGGGAAGCAAAAATATATTTTCCGTTTACTTTACCAAAGTTTGGTTTTTTAAAAAGTGCCTGTATAAGAGCAACGATTTCATTATTATCCTTGATATTCCCATTTTCAATAAGCCCTTTCGGTACGTCAATTTCACCGTATGATTGAATTTTCGAAATAGTTTTAAATTTCACAGGATGAATCTGAAAAAATCTGATACGATGATCGCTAATATCAAGGCCTATAGGATTTTTGAATGGTGAAATGCTAAGTAACATATCTTTATTTTAATTGCTGCCAGGTACTTTGTTTGGTGCTCAAAATACCACCAGGGCCGTTTAAACCGGCAGCAGAATCGTTATCAACAAACCAAGCGCTTTCATTATTAAGAATATTAATGAAAGGGCTATCCGTTCTGTTCGTTAATGATGTAAGTGGAATTAACCGTAGCGATTCTAATTCTTCAACAACCAAAT
>CAZJUO010000018.1:0-20623 GCA_964549245.1 uncultured Gammaproteobacteria bacterium | reverse complement strand
CAAAAAGATTTCTTTGCACTGGTGGCGCCTCTTTCCCGCCTGCCACGGCTTCGCCGTAGGCGATGGCGGACAGGTGTTACTTTTCTGGGCGAATAGAAAAGTAAATGAATATTTATTCTTAAGCTGAATATTACAATAACTACATCTCACTCACGAGCAGCATATCCCTGTGCTACGAACCGCTCCGCTGCCACATCAAATCAAACCACACCCGCCAGGCCGAAGCTATCCCCCGGCTGGTAATAACAAACAAAGTAACGTCATCTTCAAATTGTTCAGGAGACAGCCCAGTAAAAGTAACCACCGTATCGCCGAAGATGTCCACCGCGGAGTTAGTCGAAAATTCCGGCGCCAGCAAACGATTCTCGGAAAAAACGTTATACAATGGTTTTTTCTGGCTAACGTACTTCTTCATTTCATGGTCAAACAAGTTATACACTTTTATCTTTTGCGCTATGCGCTGCTCCTCAAACCAGGTGGAAAACTTTCCCAGCTTGTCGCACCCCCAACCGCCTTTGGCGCCCAGGCAATAAACATCCTCACCGGCTTCCAGAATATCGTTTAGGTATCGTTTAAAACCCTCTACGCCTTTATAAATCACCGCTGCTTCTTTAGCCTTATGGGTTTTGTACTGCTGCTGCAAATCCGGCATGATCTTTTCCAGGGCGATTTCTTTTGACTGTATCAATTCCAATAGCTTTTCCGGCGCTACGGCAGCGTACGACCCTTCCCGCTCTCCGATTACTTGGAAGAGCAAGCCTTTGTCCAACAGCATATTCAGCGAATCGTAAATATTACGCCGGTTAATACCTGTTTTTTGGGCGATATCGGAAACATTGGTCTTGCCCAATTCCAAGACAGCCAAATAAATGCTGGCTTCACTTTTGGTTAATCCGTGCTTATCAAGTATGTTGGCGGCTGCTTGGTCCATGGGTTGCTTTATTAGGTAACGGTTTGGCCAACTGCCAGAGATACTTAAACCAGACCCGATACGAATCAGCCAACGGCTGGCTGATAATATTATATATTAAAATATTTTCCAAACTTTTTTCATAGGGCATGGAAAATTGCACTACCCGGTCACCGCAAATATCATACGAGGCTTTGGTAGAGAATTCTTTGGGGAAAAACCTGATATTGTCGGGCTCATAGTGGCGGTATATATCGTAACCGTGTTCCAGCATTTCGTGATCAAAAATGCCTTGAATGGCGATATTCTTTTTTTTGCATTCGGAAAAATGAATCTTCCGCTCTTCGTTAATCTTAGGGTCATGCCAGGCGCCCTTACCGCCTACAAACAGCGACGGCCCTGATTGATTCACCACATAATCCCAAAAATTCCTAATGCCCTCGGTACCATGTGAAATAAACGCTTGCTCATCGACGCTATGTTTTTGGTAGAGCGCTTTAAGATCAGGGAGTATGGCGCTGATATCTTGCTTTTGTTCATTGAGCATCTGCTGGAGCCTTTTGGGATTAGCCGCTTTATATACATGCTCACCCGGCCCGCCAACACGCATTAATAAATCTTTGGTGATTAAATTGTTTATGGAATCATACACATTACGGCGGTTTACTTTAGCTGCCTTAGCTACGTCAGAAATACCGGCCGGCCCAATAGCCAATAAGGCTTCGTATATTTTAGCCTCATTTTTATGCAAGCCTAGCTGTTGTAGGGTTTCTCGATACATTGGTTATTCGAAAAAAGGTAAGACTTTACGTAATAGCGGGGGAGTGCAGAAGAATGTTAAAAGATAACTGAATTTTTAAAACTCCACTACAAAAACTTATTTCCATGCATTCTTCTTAAAACTTTAAACATTGGGCCTATATCAATAAAATAAATAATCTAAATTAAGATATTATCATCTAATATTAGCTAAATTAACTAAAAACTATCATAATATGGTGTTACTTACCACCCTGTGGTGTTATTTGCCACTCATTATTAATGATATATGATATATCGTTAAAAGTCAAGACAAAACCAAAACGTTCTTTACAAGAAGGAGAGAGACAATGAAAAAACTTACCACCACCCTGGTAATGGTTATTGCCCTGGTATTTGGAGTAATGCTCAATTCGGTTGCGGCCAGCGAACCGGAAACTACCAATACCAAAATCATGTTGCACGGCGTGAAAACGTACGACAACAGCCATTTCGGTATCAGCGGCTGGCTTATTCTTCCCAATCCGGGGAATAAAGCAGCCGTGGCTGTAGCTGGCGGTAAATACTCTGGTAACAATTGGTGGGTGGAACTGAACTTTGGCGCCTTTGTCAAAGAAAACAAAGGCGAAGCGCTGATCGATTTCCGCGCGGCGCATGATAAAGTATTCGGCCCGCTCAACTGCTTTACCAATATCCAGTATTACACGCGCACCAACGACTGGCTGACCTATGCTGATGTTAACTGTCATATAGGCACCATCTGCTTACTCGGCCTGGAAACTGAAAATATGCACTTTGATGAAGGCCAGGCTGATGATTATGGGTATGGTCCCCGCGTCGTATTGCCGTTCAGTAAACATCTGATCTTCATCGGTGCGTACCAATTCCATTCCGGGCCTAACCAAATTTGGGCCCGTGCAGTACTCAACTTCTAAAAAACTCTCCACACCAAACAAGGGAAGTCCTTTTACTGGCTTCCCTCCTTTTCCCTGTTGCTAACTCAATATTAGCTTCAGAGAAAAAGAGAAAATAAAAAACGTTATTTAAAATTAAACCTAGGAGTTTAAAATGTCTACAATACTTTTTAAAGACACCGATGCAGGTCAAGTAACTAAAGCATTAGCAATTATCACTGAATTAAAAAAATTTCTCACCTTTGTTGACGATGCAGTCAAAGAAAACCCCACAGAGTCATCTGACCACAATATAATTGCTAAAGAATGGTCATTGATTATGCACAAGGTGAATAAGTTCAATGACAAGAATGGAGAGATCCCAGGTGGATGTGTCCAATTCTCGAGTGAATGGATTAAGCATATGAGATTGGGCGAATTGATGGATAATATTGTAATAAATGTTGCCACTGACTTACAAGAATGGCAAGACTCCCAAAAAATATCCTGATCGCTCATTACTTTCGGAGAGTCAAATTAATTTGGCTCTCCACCTTTTCCCCGGGGTTCATTTGTTAAACAATGGACAGCGGAGAAAAAGAAATAAATGCACCTTGAAACATACTAAGGAGGTTACCTCGTATGAAAGCCTTATTCGCTATTGTAATAATAGGTTGTATACTTATAATCCTTATACTAGCTTTGAGAATATTTTGCGATCCCCCCAATGAAACCATGGCTATACCGCATACCGAATCAATAGAAAACCACTACCGCTTTCAAGCCGTAAAAAACATCAATAACATCATGATAAAAAAAGAGTATGTTTCGGCGGGTATCGGCGGTGGCGTCGGTGTCGGTACTGGGGTCGGCAATACAGAAATAATTTTCCATACAACTAAACAATTTATTGCCAATGTGCCCGATTCAGCAATGGTATTTTCTTCAGTTGTCCAGCTCAATGATCATACGGTGAGCCGCCGGTATGTAAGCGCTTCACCGCAAGAGGGTCTATTGTATATTTATGACCGTGAAGTTCAGCATCCAAAAAAATGGTACGTTGAATGGTTTACCCAGGATTCAGTACATTTCAACAAAGGATATCTCATACCTTAGAACAACCAACCTGTCGGATAAGTACCGACAGGTTTTTTAATAAAATAAAAAAGGAAGCCGGTTAAGACTTCCTTGTAATGGATACTACTCGGGATGTTCCGAGGAAAGAAATTTATCGTATTCACTGAATCGTGAATAGATTTGGACCTCGTTGTTTTCTTGAGGAATTGTTATCCCAACTACCAAAGCCTCAATGCCATCTTTTTCTGCTTCCTGGATAATGGCATGTGCATCATCGAGCGTTGCTGCCACCATCAGCATACCGCAGCCTCCATGGAACGTGCTGTAAGCCTGCCAATCAGATAAAGGCGAATCAGTTTCAAGAGACAGCTGCTGCGCTTCCAATAATACTTTAGGCGGATCGGGCATTCCATCAAGCTGGGCGCCTACTCCTTTGGGGAGTATTTCCTTAAATTTACCCCAGACACCACCGCCGGTTATATGGGCGATGCCGGCAATACCAGCCAGCGGCGTACCAACGCTGCCATCATCATTCCAACCAACTATCCGGCAAACGGTACGCGCGTAGCTGCGCGAGGGAACGGTTAATTTTTCAGCAAATTCGCGGGCTGAATCATTTATCATGATCATTTCAGGTGAACCGTATTTTTTAAGAAGCAATTCCGTAAAAAACGTTCCGCCGTTACAGCGGTAACCAGCCTCTCGAAAACCCACTATAGGCATACCGGACTCAATTCTGGAATTATCAATCAACAAATCATGGTGCGCTAAACCAATGCAGGCGCCTCCCCAGGTCAGGACAAGCTGTGCTGGAGAATCAATATCGCAGAATGCAGTAATGCTATGCTTCATCACCGCTACCTCGCCGGTAATATTTACCAGATGAGCCTGCGCCAAAGCTTCGCCAAATCCATCAAACAGTGCATTCACTGAAGGAAAATTCTTTTCTGTAATTTGCTTAACATCCATGGCGTTGAGAAATACCGCAGGAAACCTGCCGGACCGGGCAAAATCATCAGCGCACATGGTGATGATTTCCCAGCCTAACCCGTGAAACACAGCCGGCGTACCTACCAGACTGAAAAACTGCGGCTTACCCCCAGCGCCGTCGTTTTCCACCTGCTCCAGCATAGTCCACTTCAGAATCTTCTTAGTCTGCGGGTCAATCTTTGCTTCCAGCATTTGCTCCAAGATGTGGGGTTGCCATAAAAAACCGACCGCCCCCCGAAAATTATTCGGTTGATGGGGGACCACAAGTACTGCTGGGTTATTGTCGTGGCTGTTATAGCAGATGTTCCTACCTAGCATTGAAGCTCGATCGCCCGGCTGAATCACTTCATTCATATACGCGTCTGGCACGTTCGTTCTCCTTTCTTTCTTTTTTATTCCCTTGTAAAAGTAACTCTTTTGTTTTTGTAATAATTCATTTATCTTAAACTACTTAACCGGATTTGGCAAACAACAAGCAGAGGCGGGATTACAAATCCCACCTCTGCAACTCTTTACGATATGCGACATTTAGAATATACTAAAAACCACTAGCCAACTTTATGCTCGCATAGCTCAGTCGGTTAAAGCACCACTCTTACCCGCCTGCCGGAGTGCGGAGCATATAAAACATATATTAAATTTACTAGTTGATTATCCTCTTTTATTTTTGTTGCTGGTGGGCGTATAGCTCAGTGGTTAGAGCACCACTCTTATAAAGTGGGGGTCGATGGTTCAAGTCCATCTACGCCCACCAGCGATTGAAATTTCTGCCACTCCGTACGGCGGACAGGTAAAGTGGGGGTCGACTTGCCCCGCCTATACAGGCGGGGTGAAATTCAAGTCCATCTGCGAGCATATACAAAGGGATAGTTCCCCCGCCACATAAAAATTAAGGTAGGGGCGGGGTCCGCCCCTGGCGGAAAATCCATCTGCGAGCATTTTGAATATAACAAAAAAACACGGCAGTCAATACGCACCACCTTGTGCCGTACAATAATCAGCTACGATTTTTTGGCCGAACCGATTTTACCAAACCAGCGCATTAGCTTGCTCTGGGCCTTATTTTTGTTTAACCGTAAAAACAGATCAGTCCAAGCGGTGTATTGAAAAGCCACATACGCACTTCCCAGCACTGCCACTATTACAAACCACACCACCATAGCTACCACCGTCGCCACATTAAAGGCCGTACTCGAACCAAGCAGCAACGCGGCGATATCAACAACGATAAACGGCACTGCCACAATACCCACCAGCAAAACAATCACCACGCCTACCAATATGCCTATGGCCAAAACTATAACCGCCATTTCTATAGTAGTCAGCCAGTTCTTTTTAAAAAGCTGCCAACCCGAGCGCAGGGCCTCTCCTGTTTTTTTACCCTCAATAACGATATAGGCTATGGCATATTTAATAACAAAAGAAACGATAACTGACAGCGGCACAAAAACAAAAAATATAAACAGTATAAAAATAAATCCGCCCGCAATGCTATCCTTGGCCAAGAACCAAGCTACCAGAGGCGCGCTAATAACCACGAATAAAGCATATAAGGCCGCCTTAACGATAATATTAATCAACAGGACCGGCCAAAAATGCTGGCTGCCTACTCGGAAACCATCGTTGTATCTGACTTTTTTGTCTCTTTGGATTTTTGCGGCCGCATCAAACAGGGCAATCTGGGAAACAATAGCCAACCAGATAAGAACTAAAGTCAAAACGGCGATAATAAACAGCAAGAAAAAAGCCTGCCAGGGATATTCACGGAAAAACACCCCGATATTATCAATCACTGCCCAAATAAGCCCACCTTGGTAAAACGCCTCCAGGCTAAAGATAGCCTCGGAGCGTTGGGCAATATTACCGTAATTGCGGAACATCGTTTCAAATTCACCGCCGGCACCCATAAAAGCCGCGAAAAAACCAAAAATCCACAAAAACTTGTGGCGGATGGTTATGCGGAACGCTTTCTTTAGTATGTCTCTATACGTAGACACGTTTGATGGTGTAGTCATAGGTCCTCCCTATTATATTGTTAAGCTAATTTTGCAGCTGGGGTTTTGAATATCGCCTCGAATTCCTCCCGCTCTATGGTTTCTTTTTCCAATAAGTGATTGACGATGGTTTCAAGGTTTGGCCGGAATTTTTTTATAATCTCTTGGGCTTTTTTATAGGCTTGATTGATAAACTTAGAAACTTCTTGGTCAATAGTCTGGGCAATCTTTTCGCTATAATCGCGCCGTTCATGGATTTCCCGTCCCAAAAATATCATTTCTTCCCGCTCACCAAAAGTGCGCGGACCCAATACTTCGCTCATGCCAAATTGGGTAACCAAACGGCGCGCTAGTTTGGTGGCTTCCTGAAGGTCATTGGAGGCACCGGTAGTCACTTCTTTGAATATTTCCTTTTCAGTAGCGTGCCCGGCTAACAGTACTGATAATTCTTCCACAAAGTATGATTTCTGATGCATGCGCTTGTCTTCAACAGGCATTTTCAAGGTGTACCCGGCGGCTCGGCCGCGCGCAATGATGGAAATTTTCTGCACCGGGTCAGTGTTTGGCAATTTATGCGCTACCAAGGCGTGGCCTGCCTCATGATAGGCAGTAATTTTCTTTTCCTCCTCGGTGATCACCCGGCTCTTCCGTTCAGGGCCCAGCATCACCTTTTCAATGCTTTCCAGGCAGTCTGCTTGATTAATCTTCTTCTTGTTACCTCTGGCTGCCAAAATGGCCGCTTCATTTAATAAATTTGCCAAATCAGCTCCGCAAAATCCCGGAGTTCGCTCGGCAATAGTGCGCAAGTTTACATCTTTATCCAAAGGCTTCTTCTCCGCATGCACCTGCAGAATAGCCTGGCGCTCATCAATATCAGGCACGTCCAAAGTTATACGGCGGTCAAACCTGCCCGGCCGCAGTAACGCCGGATCAAGTACGTCAGGGCGGTTGGTAGCGGCGATGACTATCACGTTGGTATCAGTGTCAAAACCGTCCATCTCCACCAAAATCTGGTTGAGCGTCTGTTCCCGCTCATCATGCGAACCGCCCAAACCGGCGCCTCGCTGCCTGCCGACCGCGTCAATTTCATCAACAAAGACAATGCATGGAGCAGACCGTTTGGCCCGTTTGAATAAATCCCGCACGCGGGAAGCGCCCACACCAACAAACATTTCCACGAACTCGGAGCCCGAGATATGGAAAAAAGGCACGTCGGCCTCACCGGCCACTGCTTTGGCCAATAAGGTTTTTCCCGTGCCTGGCGGCCCGATCATCAGCACACCCTTGGGAATGCGCGCTCCGATTGAAAGAAACTTTGAAGGATTCCGTAAAAATTCAATAACTTCATGCAGTTCCTCTTTGGCTTCTTTTACCCCAGCCACGTCCTTGAAGGTTACTTTCTTTTTCGGTGTTTTTGCTTTTTGTTCCTGGGCATTGCTTTTGCCAAACGACATAGCGCGCGTATTGGCTCCCTGAACTTGGCGCATCATAAACCAAAAAAAGGCGATAATCAGGATAAAGGGCAATAAAAACGGCAAAATCGCTCCCACCCAATACCCAAACCCGCTTTCTTCTTTGACGGTAATATCGATAGCTGACAGCTCCTCGGATGTCACGCCGTAATTCGTCAACAACTCACTTACTGACTCGGTTGTTTCTTTGCGGGACTCTACTTCAGTGCCGTCCTGCATGGTAACCTTCAGGGTATTGCCGCTTACTTCTATTGTTTGAGCGGAACCGTCTTCAATCTTTTTTACCACCTCGCTAATGCTGACCGTCTCGGGGCTTGTTAAGGAGTTGTTAAATAAACTAAAAACGCCCATGATTATCAGAAAAACCACGGCAAATATCAAAAAGTTTTTTAATAAATTTTTTCCCATAAAATTAAACTGCTTAATCTCCGATTTTAATAATGATAGCTGAAAAAGTCAGCTTTAATTATACCCAAAAGTACCGCTTTTTACAAATGGTGCATTTCAAAGTAAAAAACCTGCTGGCCTGGCATCAAAACGCCGTTCCTGATCATGTAACCACAATCCCTTTTCAAGATTTTTGGGATTTTGTTTCAGTCGTTTTGGGATCCGTTTTGGACTCTTCAGTATTCTGGACAGCTGGTTTCTTTTCCACGGCCGCTTTTAATGACAGCCCCAAACGGTGGTTTTCCGGCTCGATAGACAAAATTTTGAATGGATATACCTTGCCTTCTTCTACCACTTCATGCGGATTGCCGATACGTTTTGACGATAGTTCCGAAATATGGGCCAGGCCATGGATGTCTTTATCGAGCTCAACAAATATCCCAAAGGGGTTAATTTTAATAACTGTACCCTCGACGATCTGGCCTACTTTGTATTTAGCGGCTACTGCCTGCCATGGGTCTTCTTTCAGGGCTTTCATTGACAGTGAAATTCTCGAGCCGTCAATGCTGATGATGCGGGCTTTCACCTTGTCGCCGACTTTAACAAAATCTTTCGGGTCATCGATCCGCTGCCAGGCCAATTCCGAAATATGCACCAAGCCTTCCAAGCCATCTCCAAATTCCACGAAAGCGCCAAAATCAACTACTCCCGTTACCACCCCCTCAACCTCATCACCCACGCCGTATTTGGAAATAACTTTTTGCTGTTTTTCCTCCCAAGCGGCTTTTTCGGAAACAATCAGCTTGCTGTCCGTTTCATCAACATCGATTACCTTGACCCGGAATTCACTGCCCACATAACCATTTAGGATATCCAATATTTTATTTTTATCGCCCCCCTCAACGCGCGGATAATGCTCAACCGTCAATTGGGAAACGGGTAAAAATCCTTCAATTTTGCCAACCGTTACCATAAGACCGCCTTTATTAGCCTCGGTGATAGGTGCGGGGACGATTTTTTCTTCTTTCATCAAATCAGCCAGCTCCTGCCACGCTTTTTGGTGTCCGGCCTGCCGGAACGAGAGTTCCATAACCCCCTTTTCGTTTTCCAAATCCAATACCGTGGCTTCCACTTGGTCGCCGACTTTTAAATCCGTATAGGTGCCCGATTCATCAATCAGCTCTTTTCCTCTCACCACGCCCGTCGTTACCCCCTCGATGTCTAAATGAATTTCGTTGGTAGAAACACCGACCACTTCGGCTTTTACCACATCACCAACTTTGGGTATGATTGGCTGGTCAGTGCTGGAGAGAAGTTCCTCCATCTTTGAATTTTGTTGTAGTTTGGTCTTACTGGTTGTCATTTTTTATAAAGAATTTTTTTATAAATAAAAAAATTCTGATTAACCCATTCCCCGCAAAAAAGCGTTATGCGGCGAACGAGTTCCTTTTGCGCTATTGCTAGCAAAAAAGGAGTAAATTAACAAATGAAATTGTATATATATAGTAATGTAAGTACTGCATTTTGGCAAGTGCTAGGCCTCGGAAAGGTAAATATTTTGCTAACCCTAGTTCTATTTATTGCAGGTACTTCAAATAACCGATATACTATATATACCAATCACTAACCATTTACTATGACTGACCGCTATCTGCCAAAAATCAAAACCGATACGGCCAAAGCTATTATCAAAGACCTGATTACTACTAAATCCGGTAAGAAAATCAGCGATACGCGCTTCAAAAATATTTTAAAAAAGGAAAAAAATCTCCAAAAATTCGCCTACGGCTCTTCAACCAGCCGCCTCACCAAACAACAAACGCATAACTTCCTCAATAAAGTCGCTAAAAAAATTTCCGTTAATGATAAACTGAAAATCAGCCCCATCAAACAAAAAAAATTGGGCCTTGCTTTCAGTAAAAAAGGCGAGCTGACCCGCTCCGGCATTAAAAAAATATATCAACGGGCCGTCGATAAAGAACTCGACGCACAGCAACCAGCCGGTCCGAGCCCCGAAGAACTGCGCCGGCAAAAAAAGAGGCAAACCGCCATCAAGACACTCCATAAACACGAGCGGGCCAGGGAAGTTGAACAGGATGCCAATCCGCAACAAAACTCAAAACGGCAGAGCCAAGAGAAAAATGTGGCGCCGCCGCCGCTCGTCCAAGGCACGGCCGCCGCCGCCGCCGCTGATAAACCAAGCAGTGCATCAACAATCAAAGACAGCGATACCGCGCCATCTCCCGGCCACGCAACGCAGGAAACCGAAACAGCACTGATCCTTATTTTCCCCATAGACAATAAGGCTGACCAAAAAAAAGAAACCGAATGGCTGATCAAACAGATCCAAAAAGTCATTGTCAATACCTTTTCCTCATATGCTTCTTTTCGCCTTGTCTCTCAAAAGGAAATTGATAAAGTATTTGAATCGTTACGGCTCACTTCCTGGCCAGAGCCTGAAGAAAAAGAAACCATACGCACTATAGCCCATGAATCAAAAGCTGACCTGTATGTGACCGGAACCTATGATAAGCAAAATGATAATATCCTGCTTCATATCACTATTACCAATACCGCTACCCAAAAAAGGATGCCCCTAGTTACGATAAATGAAGAAGTTAACGATCCTTTTGAACTGGAACGCAAGATTGCCTGGCATATCAACCACGCCCTGCAGACTGACAATGAAGACCGGACAAATGACAGCCTGCCGGGCCCCATTAGCGACTTGCCTATCTAAATAATACGCCCATAAACCTCTTTACTTTCAATGGGTAATAGTGCTATGATTAATACACTTAATTTCACTTTGACTAAATTTTACGTATGTATATCACTTGGCTAGGACAAGGATGTTTTAAAATACAGAGCAAGGAAGCAACCATCATCACAGATCCGTATGACAGCGCATATACCGGCTTAAGCTTGCCTCGTTTGAAAGGCGATATCGTCACGGTCAGCCACCAGCACAAAGACCATAACAACACCAAAGCAATTAAAGATAATCCATTCATTATCGAACATCCCGGGGAATATGAGATAAAAGGCGTTTTTATCCAAGGCGTCACCTCATGGCACGACACGAAAGAAGGCAAAGAGCGCGGCAGCAATATTATCTTCCGTTTCGAGATAGAAAACATGAAGCTGGTGCATTTGGGCGATTTGGGGACTGCGTTACATGACAGCCAGCTCGAGGCAATAGATGGTGTCGACATCCTTTTAATACCAGTGGGTGGAGTATATACTATCGATGGACAAAAAGCCGCGGAAGTGGTCAGCCAGCTAGAGCCCCGCATCGTTATCCCCATGCACTACAAAATACCCAAATTAAAATTTAAACTGGAAGGAGTTGAAAAATTTTGCGATGAGATGGGCGTTGATAAAAATAATACTGAAGAAAAAATCCGCGTAACATCAAAAGACCTCCCCGTTGATGAAAGAAAAGTAATCTTACTTAAACCATAATATGTCCCCCGTAGACGGCATCCGCCCTCCCAAAAAAAAGAAACCCAGTGGCAAGGTGAATAAAAAAACGGCCAAAAAAACCGCTTTACCAAACAAAAAAAACCCCAACAAACCAACCCCTCCGCCTATCAGAAAACCAGCCTCGCCCTCCATCCCCCCTGAAAAAAAAGATGATGCCAGCAGACCATTGGGCACCGAAAAAGTAAAGGAACTAAAACTATGGTCATTGGTTGCGGTAGTGGCAATACTTATTATTATTGGCTGGATTGTGGTATTTCCGCCGGGGCATACCTCTTCCGACGGATCGTACTGGAACATCATCACCAACAAAGCCTCTTCGCTGTGGGATACTATAAAAACTGATATATTAAAATTCAAAGAGGAAAATCTAGGCGAAGAAGCCACAATAACTAACGATGAACAAATAGACCAGCTTGAGGATCAGATTTTTCCGCAATTTGACGACCCAACTAACCAATAATTATGCCGAAGAAAGCCAACAAAAAAAATAAAAAACCGGCGCTAGCCCCTGAAAATAAACCGGAAATTGCACGTATCGAACCACAGCCGATCATCCAGGAAATGCAGGAATCCTACCTTGATTATGCTATGTCAGTTATCGTGGCCAGGGCCCTACCTGACGTACGGGATGGATTAAAGCCAGTGCATCGGCGCATTTTATACGCTATGTGGAGCATCGGCCTGCGTTCCGGAGCAAAATTCCGCAAATCAGCTACGGTCGTCGGTGAAGTGCTCGGTAAATACCATCCGCATGGTGATATGGCCGTTTACGATTCGATGGTGCGCATGGCCCAGCCTTTTTCCATGCGCTATCCCTTGATCAATGGCCAGGGCAACTTCGGCTCCCTTGACGGCGATTCACCGGCGGCCATGCGCTACACTGAAGCCAAACTGGAACGGATTTCTGAAGAAATGCTCTCGGATATTGACCGTGATACGGTAAATTTCATTCCCAACTATGACGGCTCCCAAAAAGAACCCCAGGTTCTGCCAGCTCGGCTGCCCAATCTTCTCTTAAGCGGTACCATGGGCATTGCCGTGGGTATGGCTACTTCCATTCCGCCTCATAACCTTACTGAAGTCATCGATGGCATTACGCACCTCATCGACCATCCCAAAGCCGCTATTGACGATTTGCTGCAGTATATCAAAGGGCCTGATTTTCCTACCGGCGGAATAATATTCAACAAAAAAGATATTGAGCAGGCCTATGGCACCGGCAAAGGCTCCATAGTCATGCGGGGAAAGGCCGAAATAGTAGAAAACAAAACGGGCCAGTTCAGCATTATCGTTACTGAAATCCCGTATCAGGTAAACAAAGCCTCGCTGATAGAAGATATCGCCAAATTGGTACAAGATAAAAAACTAGAGGGCATCAAAGACCTGCGGGACGAATCTGATAAAGACGGTGTGCGCATTGTCATTGAGCTAAAGCGGGATACCTACCCAAAAAAGATTCTGAATCGGCTCTACAACCTGACTAACCTCCAAACCTCGTTTCACGTCAACATGCTGGCCCTGGTAGACGGCATCCAGCCCCGAGTTTTAAACTTGAAAACCGTCCTGGAAGAATATATCAAATATCGCCAAGAAGTCGTTACCCGCAGGGCCAAATTTGACCTCAAACGCGCTGAAGAGCGGGCCCATATTTTAGAAGGCCTGAAAAAAGCCGTCGATAAAATTAATGCGGTTATTTCCGTTATTAAAAAATCAAAAGACAAAGAGCAAGCCAAAATAAACTTGATGAAACGCTTCAAGTTTTCCGAGCGGCAGTCTATTGCCATTTTGGAAATGAAATTGTCACAACTGGCTAACCTTGAACGGCTGAAAATCGAGGATGAATTAAAAGAAAAACGGAAACTAATCAAAGAACTGAAATCCATTCTAGCCTCACCCAAAAAAATCCTGGACGTTATTAAAGGCGAACTAGCTGAGATCAAAGAAAAATTCGGTGACGAACGCAAAACCCAGGTCACAGCCGGTCCGGTAGGTGAATTTACCCAGGAAGACCTCATCCCCAACGAATCTACGGTGATCATGATTACCCGTGACGGCTATATCAAGCGAGTCGCTCCAGAGACGTTCAAAAGCCAAAAACGCGGCGGCCGAGGCGTCATCGGCTTAACCACCAAAGAGCAAGACACGGTCCTGCATTTAGTCACTACCATGACGCACGCGAATTTGCTGTTCTTTACCAGCAAAGGCCGGGTCTTCCAGCTCAAAGCTTACGACGTGCCCGTAGCCTCACGCACGTCCAAAGGCCAGGCTATCGTCAATTTCCTGCAACTCGGGCCGAACGAGCGGGTTTCCTCTGTAATGTCCTTGGAAGAGCTGGGCGATTTCAAATATGTCATGATGGTAACCATCAAAGGCGTTATCAAGAAAGTAAACATTGATGATTTCCAGGCAGTTCGCCGATCAGGATTGATCGCGGTTAAACTCCGGCAGGGTGACCAGCTGGAATGGGTCAAGCCGTCAACTGGCAAAGACGATATTTTCATCATAACGGAAAACGGCCAGGCTATCCGCTTCAAAGAAAAACAGGTACGGCCCATGGGCAGAAACGCCGCCGGGGTACGCGCTATCAAACTCAAAGGGGATGACCTTATTGCCGGTATGGATATGATCAACGAAGGCAAGGCAGAACAGCAAGAGCAGCTGCTGGTCGTCATGGAAAAGGGGTATGGCAAGCGCACCTTCCTGCGCAACTACCGCGTGCAAGGACGGGGCGGTTCGGGCATTAAAACAGCCAAAATCACTGCCAAGACCGGCAAGATCGTTTCCGCCTTTATTGTTAATGCCAAACTGGAACAAGAGGATTTGGTGATTATTTCACATAAAGGGCAAGTAATCCGCATGGCTTTGAAAACCATCCCCGTATTGGGGCGGGCTACCCAAGGGGTACGCCTGATGCGTTTTAGCGCCGATAATGACAAAGTAGCCTCCGTAACTTTTGTGTAATTACTCCCCCTAGCCCGGATCTCCGCGCCCGGGGTGGATTTTTTGGTATAAAAAAATCCCCGCACTATTTTATGCGGGGATAAGCAAACACTATGAAATATTTGGTTTCACTGATGCACCCATACCAAGAAACGGTTTCTGCACATAATCATCCTGCTTCATCCAGCTTTGGTGCTCGCAATGACTCCAATAAACATAAAGGGACAGTTCCCGGAGAGGCTTTGTTGTCTCATAATATCTAGGATCAGTACCGACTGTTATACATCGGTCGTCGTGGGTGCCAAGCTGACTACGGGTACGTACGCATTGTCGGCTAGGTACCTGTTGTCCAGTTTTCATATACAGTAACACTGTTTTCATAGCCTCTTGTATAGCTGATGGTGGCTCGAGATGCTGAGCAAGCTTATTCAGCTGTTCGCTATAGCTTTTATTAAGCGTACCCGGAATAAAAGATTTATTCACTAGCTGCCAGCCGGATAGCGTTTCCGTATCCAAACAATCAAACCTATTGTTTCTTAACCATGGCCCTATCTCCAGCTTTCCTCCGCAGCTGCTTCCCCGAACCAACCTCCACAAACCCCAAACTGTTAACAGATTGTCTTCACCCTTCAAATACGGGACGGCATAAAAAAGAAAATAATCATCCTTAGCCCATAGTAATGTTTCACGGCTAAAGGGGATTTCTTTTGCTTTTGCCAACTCCTTTCGGGAGAGTCGATATCCGTAGTACTGGTGCCAATCAGACGGCAACCAAACGTTCTGCGGACCCATTATGAGACTGGCTACCTCCTGGTGGACTGACGGCAATATTGCTCCATTGAGCATAAAATCAGCTACCCGCTGATTAAAATCCGGATCTTCATCAAGCCGTGTAATAATATCAGCGCCCCGATGGCCCAATAATCGCCATAGTTTTCCAGAGCCAGCAGTAAACTTTCCGGTTGGCAACTCCCAAACCGTTCCAGTTTTTTCTTTTTGAGTTTGCATTACAACTCCTTTGCGTGCCTTCGGCTGCTTATTAGCTTCCAGCCATGAACCGACATATAACATATATCGGTATAGTGTTTGAATAGTGACAAAGAGCGAAACTATCACTGTGCAATTGTATAACTGTAGCATTATTTATAAATCTGTCAATTTAAAAAAACACCACCTTTACCAAGATGAAAGGTGGTGTGTGTTATTACTTTCTAACGGTTAATGCCTTGTCAACAGCCGCCCAAAGTATTTCGGGCTTTCTTGGTTTTTCAACCATAGTGATATTCAGCTTACGAGCCCCGTCCCTGGTAAAATCATCTACCAAAATGATGCAGTGAGCCGCCGGATATGCGTCGATAACATCCTGCGGGGTTATGACCAGCAAATTAAAGTTGGCGATAATGACCAGATCAGGATTGAACTGTTCCTTTTTTTCATTAAATTCAAAGGACAACACGCTTTGGATGCTAAAATCAAATTTAAACTCCAGCTGTTGTACCACTGAATCCGTCAAATATGGCTCTTTGCCAACCACTAAGATTTGAATGTCAGCAGGCATGATCTGCCTCCTTGTTAAATAACGTTTTTTCCTATCTTTGTTTTATTCCTATGCGATAGGTTATCATATACAAAGCCGTTACGGCTGTCAATAATAAAAAAACTCCCTACTAAAAAATAGGGAGTGCTGTAAAAAGCTACGTATCGGAAAGATCAGGCGGCTGCCAGGGTTGTGCGGCTTTCATAGTTTGGCAATCGGGATTTTGGCACTCACCCACATAAATATGAGGCCCAACCCGCTTTCGCATACTTGGTGGCGTTGGCCAAACCCTAACATTGCTGATAAGCCTATGCGGGCAATTTGAAGAACTATCTGGCTCTGATTGTTCCTGCGCCATGGCCAATAACGTAGGTTCCCAGCCCTTAGTAGCCAGCGTTTCGCTGCTCATAACACCCTCCATACATAATATAAAATTGACAATTTGCTATGCAACCGTTATGCTGATTGAATTACCTATCATATGACATAGTTACCGTCTTGTCAAGAATGGGATAATCTAATATAATAAACCTACCTAAAACCAAAATATGAGTGTCCAAGCAAAAAAAAGAACCAATTCACAAAAACGGCGCCGCGGCTCGCATATGGCCTTGGCTAAAAAAAGCTTAAGCGTCTGCCCAAAATGCAAAAAACCAACACTGCCGCACCACGCGTGCACGTTTTGCGGTTATTATAAAAGCAAAGACGTCCTGTATCTGGAAGTAAAAGAGGACCGCAAAAAGAAAAAAGCCAAGAAAAAGGAAGACAAAGCCAAGGGCAAATAAAAAAAGCAGCGGACGGCCTCGTACGTCCTACTTACAACACCTAAAGTACCCCTACCATGTCCAATAGACACCTTTGCAGAACAATAGCCATGCAGTCCCTGTATGAATGGGATTTCAACAAACTCAAGGAAAACGAGTTGACAGATTTAGTAGCGCGCAATGTCAAGAATTTTGCTCCTGGTTTTGATGATAATGGTTTTACCATGCACATCATCAAAGGCGTCACCAAAAACCTAAAGGGCATTAATGATCTCATCACCCAATACGCACCAGAGTGGCCCCTGGAACAAATCACCGTGGTCGACCGTAACGTCCTCCGTATCGGCATTTATGAGCTGAAATTCTCGCAAGGGGAAATTCCACCCAAGGTCGCCATCAATGAAGCAATCGAACTGGCAAAAAGTTTTGGCGGGGAATCTTCAGGAAAATTCGTTAACGGCGTTTTGGGCAGTATTTACAAAGACATGATAAAAACAGATAAGCCCTCGGCCGGACCTGACAACCAACACAAACAACCAAACAAACCAGCTAATTAACAATCGGCTTTAATGAGCGTTTGGTACTCACCGAACGCTGATAAGAGCTGATGCAATCCGTATTAATTGTTATGGAGCCTCTCGACCAGCTAGAACAAAAAATTAATATCCAATTCAAAAACAAGGATCTTCTAACCCAGGCGGTAGTCCACCGTTCCTACCTCAACGAACATCCTGATTTTCACGTGGGGCACAACGAACGCCTGGAGTTCTTGGGTGACGCGGTTTTGGAATTGGTAACTACCGAATACCTGTACCTTAATTATGAAAATCCCGAAGGCGAGCTGACCAACTGGCGGGCTAGCCTGGTAAATTCAAAAATGCTTTCCCAAATCGGCGAAGAAATCGAATTGCACAAATACCTGCACCTCTCTCGCGGTGAATCAAAAGACGCAAACGGTAAAGCCAGGCAGTACATTTTGGCCAATGCCATGGAAGCTCTGATCGGCGCTATTTACCTTGACCAGGGCTGGGAGGTAGCTAAGCAATTTATTCATACGCATATTTTAACAAAACTCGATTATATACTGGAGCATAAACTGTATCTCGATCCCAAAAGCAGATTCCAGGAAGCCTCACAAGAAAAAATGGGCGTTACGCCAAGCTATAAAGTAATTTCTGAAACCGGGCCGGATCACAACAAGAAATTCGTGGTCGGTGTATACTTAAACGATGAACTGGCCGCCAAAGGCGAGGGCACTTCAAAACAAGAAGGCCAAGTTGACGCCGCGGAAGCAGCCTTAAAAACAAAAGGCTGGTAAAACCAGTATACCTTTGTATCACCACCTACCGCTGGAAGTTTCACGGGGCGGTTTTTTTAATCTGCCTATTTGACACGCGCTTTACATATTGCTAAGGTAAGTAAAATATTATCTAATGATAATATTTTTGTAACTTAACAACCAAATACCAAAATTGATTGGAGGAATACTATGGACATGCTCGAAAAACTCAAACGAGCCCAGGAGCATACCGGCAGTCTGGTTTGTGTGGGATTGGATTTCGATATAGAAAAAATCCCGCCTTTTTTCGGTCAGCAGTTCAAATCCGCTGACTCGACCACCGGCTTGATCGTGGAATTCTGCAAGCGGATTATCACCGCTACGGCACCGCATGCCTGCGCGTATAAGCCCAATATGGCTTTTTTTGAAGTCTACCAAGGCGCTGGCTTGACAGCGCTGAAAAAAATCATCGAGTTTATCAGGCTCGAATACCCAAATCACTTTGTCATCCTGGATGCCAAGCGCGGTGACATCGGCAATACGGCCAAGAAATACGCCGCCGCCTGCAAATACTTTGACCCTGACGCGGTCACGGTCAATCCGTACCTCGGGCCTGGCACCCTGGTGCCCTTTTTACAGGAAGGCCTGGGTATCATTGCCCTATGCGTGACTACTAATCCAGACGCGGCCGTACTGCAAAACGCAACCATAGCGTATAACGATGGCACCACTACAACTGTCTACCAACACGTAGCCAAAACGCTCAAAGCCTCAATGAACACCATGGCAGAAGCCAAGCCCCATTGGCCCAAACAACTCGGCCTGGTAGCCGGCGCGACACATCCTGAAGAGCTGGGTGACTTACGCAAAGCCATGGGAGACGACACGCTGTTCTTAATCCCCGGTATCGGCAAGCAAGAAGGTGCCCTGGAACAAACCGTTATTAACAACGGTCGCGGAGCGGCAGTCATCAATGCTTCCCGCAGCGTACTGTACGCTTCTACGGGAGAAGATTTTGAGCAGGCCGCCGCCGCAGAAGCCGAAAAGCTAAAACGGGAAATCAACGAAATCCGCTCACGGTTATAAGGAGGTGTTCTATGGACATTACTCAAAAAATGATACAAACTGCCGATGATTTCCGAACTTTTGACGTGGGTACTGTCTTGAGTGAAATCAAAAACGGGAATTTTATACCCCCCGAAGAAATTATCCGCTGGCTGGACCTGGTCCAAGGATACTGGATGTTTGACCATAACGGTGACCCTGCCAGGCCACACGCCCTGCTCACGTCAGGCAAACACAGTGACGGCTACGTCAACTGCCCCAAACTGCTTCAGTACCCCAAAGCCCTAAACATTCTGGCCGTACAGCTGGTGGAAAAGTTCCGCCGCAGTGAATTCTATGAAGACTTCTCCAATATGTATCGCGCGCCAGACATCGTCTTTGGTTCGGCATATTCGGCCATCACTTTTTCGGAGGCCTTGGCCTATCAGTATAATGCCCGCCATGGTTTTACTGAAAAAACGGATGATGGCATGAAAATCAAGCAGGGAGACATCTTCCCCGGCGACCAAATCCTACTGGTTGAAGAATTGATAACAACCTTCAAAACAACCAACAAGCAAGTTGCGGCCATTAAAAAAGAAATGGCAGAGCGCTCGCAGCTACAGCCATTACTAATGGTTTTCGTGAATCGCACTGGCCAAAAAATTTACAAAGCCTACTACGATTGGCCTATCGTCAGTTTGTTGGAAGTTGATATCCAAAATTGGGATACCAAAGACGATTGCCCGCTTTGCCAAAACGGCTCTAAAGCCATCCCGCCCAAAGCCAATTGGGCCCAGTTAACCGGAAAGTAAGGGAGAAACAATGAAATCCAGAACTACCATTCAGAAAATGGGCATACCAGAACCCGGCTCCTTACTGACAGTTATAACCAACGCCAGTTCCAAAGGTCAGGGTAAACCGACACGAGAAATACCCATCGGTGATTTCACTATCAAGCGCTATGGTCAACAGACGTATTTGATTGCCGAAAAATGTTCATTCGGCGGAGGGACGACTATTGTTGTTCATTAGAATTATCATGAATCCGCTGCAAGATTATTTTGCAGCGGTTTTTTATTTGCCTAAAA
>CAZJUO010000017.1:0-21259 GCA_964549245.1 uncultured Gammaproteobacteria bacterium | reverse complement strand
GATTAATATCCAGCACCGGCTTTCTGAAAAATGGCATCGTTGGCGATCTAAGGCAGTTTATAAATCAAAGAGCGGCATGAACAAAGCCATGACCGCCCAAGCCACGCCGTTGTTGGACCGATTTAGCCATGATTTGACCCAACTGGCCAGACGCGGCGTATTGCAGCCTTGCATTGGCCGTGACAAGGAAATAGAATCGGCACTGCGCTTGATCGAAGGGGGAAAGAACGTAATTTTTTCCGGCAATCCGGGGGTTGGCAAAACTACGATCGTTGAGGGCATTGCCGAATTGATGACTTCAGAGGAAGTACCGGAAGTATTGCAGGATAAGCGTTTAGTCAGTTTGTCCGTCGCTTCGCTGGTAGGCGCGGCTGGGAGGCAGGGAGAACTAGAGGCATTGCTGATGAACTTAATAAATGAAATTGTCCGTTCGGGCAATATCGTTGTATATATTGATAATATCCAGAATATGGTCGGCGTTTCCACGGAAGGGGCGGAGAATCTGGATATTGCTGATATCTTGGCCAACGCTCTGCAAAAAAGACTGTTTTATTGCCTGGCTACGACGACGCCGGTTGATTATCGGCGATACGTCGAGCGAAGCAATGCTCTGATGTCAGTTTTTCAAAAGGTAAATATAGAAGAACCTGATACCAATGGAGCTATCCAAATTCTGGAAGGGAAGGCTTCCAGTGTTGAAGCAAAATATCAGGTATTTTTTTCCTATGAAGCTATAGAGCGCACGGTAAAACTGGCTGAGCGGTATATCCAGGAACGGTATTTGCCGGAAAAAGCCATAGCCATTATTGAAGAGACGGCTGTTTACGTAAAAAAGAAAAAAGGAAAAAACAGCATTGTCAGCGGTGAAGATGTGGCCGAAGTTATTTCTACCAAGACCAATGTACCAGTTACCAAGATTACAGAAAAAGAAACTGAAAAATTGTTAAATCTGGAGGATAAGATCCATGAGCGCATGGTCAACCAGGAAGAGGCAGTCAAAGCCGTAGCTACTGCCCTGCGGCGGGCCCGCGCGGAATTGCGTGACGTGCGGCGGCCAATCGTCAATTTGCTGTTTTTGGGCCCGACCGGTGTTGGTAAAACCGAATTAGCCAAAACTGTAGCCGAAGTATATTTCGGTTCAGAAACCAACATGATTCGGTTAGATATGTCGGAGTACCAAGACAAAGCCTCGCTCAACAGGTTAATCGGCGCTCCGCCTGGGTATAGCGGTGCCGGGCAGGGCGGGTATTTAACGGAAGCTATACGCACGCATCCGTTCTCTTTGGTTTTATTAGACGAAATCGAAAAAGCGCATCCCGATATTTTGAATGTCTTTTTGCAGGTCATGGATGATGGGCGCTTGACTGACACTATGGGGCGGACCATTGATTTTACCAATGTAATATTAATCGCCACTTCAAACGCAGGCACCGAATTGATCCAGCAGCGGGTGAAGGCGGGGGTGGCTATTACCAAAATTAAAGAGGAGCTTATCAATACCGCACTGCAGCCGTACTTCCGGCCGGAATTTCTAAACCGTTTTGATAATATCGTGGTTTTCCAAACTTTATCCTTTGAGCATATTGTCAAGATTATCGATTTGATGCTCAAAGGAGTTGCCGACCGCCTCTCGGCCAAAGGCATCCATTTGGAAGCTACGCGGGAGGCCAAGGAAGAATTGGGCAGGGAGGGATATGATCCGGTTTTTGGCGCGCGGCCGTTGCGCAGGGCTATCCAGGATAGGGTTGATAATGCTTTGGCGAATTATTTATTGCAGGGGAAAATTGGTCGGCGCGACGTGGCGGTTTTGGAGGCAGGAGGGAAGATTACTGTCCGCCGAGCTCAACCGTTGTAAGTTTTTTAGCAAAATAAAAAAACCTTTGCAGTTATAACATATAACGGTGGTTTTTTCGGTATTGGTTAAAATTATGTAGTAAATGAGTTGATACGGCCGAACACAAAGGTAGTCAAAGCCCAGGCTAAAAGAATAACCAGCAATCCGCCGATGGCGTATTTAATTACTTTTTTTGCCAGCGCTAAACGCTCTTCGTTTCCGGCGGCCGTCATCCAGGTAAAACCGCCATAGATGATCATGACTACGGCAATCAAGCCCAGGAAGCCGAGTGCCCATTGGACAACGTTAATCGTGACTGTTTCCGGGTCGGCGGTTGGCAGTTTGGTGGCTTCAGCTATTTCACCAGAATCGTCAAAACCACCTAACTGGGCTAAGGCGGCGGGAGTGCCAGTTAGCACCAGCACTGTTAGTAGGCTAATAAGGTATAGTGTTGTTGTAATCCTTTTTTTCATAATCAATCCGTCAACCCTTTAGGTAGTAGAGGTTATATTTATTATAAATGGTTCGAGGACTGTATGTCAATGAACAGCTTGACAGGGCGCCTTAAAACGGGTAAGGTAGTTAGAATAAAACCGTTCTTAAACAAAAAACCGTGGAGGCAATTATGCCGCGTATTTTATTTGAATATGGCAATGAAAGGGTAGTGAAAATATCGCTTGGCCGGGGCAACACAAGATCAGTAGCTGCTTTGGTAGGCTTATTTGGCAGCCAGCTGGCTGTTTTTCAGGAGTCAAAATATCATGGAATGATCGGCGTGCCATACTGGGAAAACCAGCTGGTTCATGAGGCGCTGCGGCGCCTGCAAAGCGGAGAAGAGGAATTTGATTTTTCCGATGACCTGCTTATGTACCAAGTCTTGCCGGATGTTTATACCGCACTTCGCCAAACCTTGCATATTCTGTTTGCGAATTACGGCAATTCCTTTGATACGCAAGGGGAGAAAAATCACTTGATCACGGCACTTGAAAAAGAACAGGCGCTGAATGGACAGTTGTTGAGTTTGCGAAAAATTAATTTTGAACAACTGTCAGCGGAGATAAAAAAAACCGTCACCGCCATCATCGGGCAGATTGGCACGCAGCCGCGCAATATGAAAAAGATTAAGGCGCTAGATTATTCAAAGATGATCAGCCAGGTGCTTGATGCAAAAGGCCGTGTCAACCCGAGTGCAAAAATGGCACAGTCAGTAGCTCTAAGAAATCGCTTGCAGGATCGCCTGCAAGAGATCTTGGCTATCGAACCGCGGGTGATGGAACGCAGGACTAGGTTAGTGGCGATTATCCAGCTGTGCGAATTGGTCTTTAAATCAGCGCAAGATTTTTTGCGCCGTTTACTGCCCAATCTGACTAAGGAATATTTTGATTCGCACGGCGGCAGATCGCTTCAGGAAAAAGTCAGCTATCGTCTGCAAGCGCTGGCGGGTGACTGCAGCCAAATTCGGATCCAGCCATTTCTATTTCCAGCGGAGCAGCTGGCTAACGAATTTGATCATGCCGCGTCTATGGTTATGCGCAGTAACTACGGCGGAGCCTGGGACGAGCTGAAGAAGAGTTACGAATCATTGCGACTGCGGGTTATCAGGACTGACCTTGAAGACTATATAACGGTGATAACCCAGCTGATGTTTCAGCCAAAACGTAAACTCTTGACCCCTGAACTCGAAAGCATCGAAAAAAAGGTACTGGATTTCAGAGCAAGCATCAGCGGTATTGACGATAGCCGGTTTGCCAAGCGGGTGTGCCGGGAAGCAGTCTCGTTTATTGAAGCGGCCTTTCCGTTTATGCCGGCCAAAAAGAACGCTACTGCCAAGCAGCTTGAGCCGATTAAAAAGGCGCTGGTGCAGGCCGCACAATTGCTATAGTTATTTGATTATCACGCATCCATTATTTTGGGTGCGTTTTTTTATTTCCCAAGGTTTGCCAGTCCACTGCCTTTGTTAAGTGATTTATTGCTTTCTGCGGATAAAATGGCTATAATATATCTATTATTATGGATCAAGCAACAACCATGGAAAAACTTATCTCACTCTGCAAGCGCCGGGGTTTTATTTTTCAGTCTGGGGAACAATATGGCGGTCTGCAGGGTTTTTGGGATTTCGGACCGCTTGGCGTTGAGTTAAAAAATAATATTAAGAAAGCTTGGTGGAAAAAGTTTGTGCAGGAACGGGAAGACGTAGTGGGTTTGGATAGCTCGATTATTACCAATCCGACTGTCTGGGAAAAGAGTGGGCATGTGGCTGGGTTTCATGACGAACTAGTGGAATGTAAAAAGTGTCATCATCGTTTTAAAAAAGAAGACGTCACTAAAAAAAGCTGCCCTGATTGTGACGGTGAGTTAACGGAAGCAAAAAAATTTAATACAATGTTTAAGACTTTTGTTGGTCCAACGGAAGATACGGCTAACACAGCATATTTACGTCCGGAAACAGCACAGAATATTTTCATTAATTTTGATAATGTACGGCAAGCCACCCGTAAAAAATTACCTTTCGGCATTGCCCAGATTGGCAAGGCCTTTCGCAATGAGATTACGCCGGGCAACTTCATCTTCCGTTCGCGGGAGTTTGAGATGATGGAAGTTGAGTTTTTTATCAATCCAAAGGAAGATAGCAAATGGTTTAAACAATGGGTAGAGGAAAGCTATCAATGGTTTATTGATTTGGGATTAAAAAAAGAAAATTTAAAGAAGTATGAGCAGAAAAAAGAGGAACTGGCTCATTATGCCAAACAAACCATAGATATCCAATACCAGTTCGGGTTCGAGAAAGGCTGGGCTGAATTGATGGGCATTGCCAACCGCACGGATTATGATTTGAAAGCGCACGGCATAAGTTATAAAGACGAAGCGAGCGAGGTTATTCCTTATGTGATTGAACCGTCAGCCGGGGTAGACCGTGCGGCCTTGGCATTCCTCTTAGATTCATACGAAGAAGTTAAGGGTGGCCGCACGACAACCACCGAGAGTAATAAAGAGGCAGAAGTGGTTTTGCGGTTGCATAAAGACCTAGCGCCGTATAAAGTGGCGGTCTTGCCGTTGTCAAAAAAGCCCGAAGTTAGTAAGCCGGCCAAGGAATTATTCCGGACTTTACAAAAGCATTGGATGGCAGTTTATGACGAAGTAGCTTCAATTGGCCGGCGTTATCGGAGGCAGGATGAGATTGGTACGCCGTTCTGCGTGACCTATGATTTTGACAGCAATGATGATAATAAAGTTACCGTGCGGGATAGGGATAGTATGAAGCAGGAGAGGGTGGAGATTAATGCACTAATAGAGTATTTACGGGAACATTTATAATTATTGTACTTCTTTTCTGTACACACAGAAAAGAAGTAAAAGAAGTGCCGCCGATATAAAAAATTAACAAAAAAGAGCTCGTCGTCATTCATTTTTGTAAACTCGTCGCCCAGGCTCCTCAAACAATACAAAAAGGTCCGCCCTGGGCGGACCACTCCTCCTCACTTCTTTTTTGTAACATTTTTTATATAAGGCGGGTTTTTACAATAAAAAAACCTCCGAAGCGGTCGGAGGTATTTATACATCTAGAGATCCTTATTGGAATGCCTTTCCGTTCGTGCCTACATAAATAATGGCTAAGGCAATTGCCAGCACCAGAAGCGGTATGGCGAAACCAAGAAAATGTTTTGTGATTTTATTCATTATCTCCCTCGTTTATAAAAATGAACTAATTATATTAGACTAAATTATAATTAAGCGACTGTCAATATGTACAATTTATATACATTAAAAAACGGCCTACGGGTGATTGAATCGCCCCAAAAAGAGACCAAAGCGGTCACTGTGCTGGTGCTGGTTAAAGTAGGTTCGCGGTATGAACATCGTGCGATCAACGGCGTTTCGCATTTTGTGGAACACCTGATGTTCAAAGGTACGAAAAAGCGACCCACGGCTTTGAGCATTACCAAGCTGTTGGATGGCATTGGAGCAGAATATAACGCTTTTACCTCTAAGGATCATACGGGCTATTACATCAAAGCCAGCTATGAAAAAGTTGAACTCTTATTGGATATTTTGTCTGATATTATTTATAATTCGCACTTCGCGGCAAAAGAGGTTGAGCGGGAGCGGGGCGTGATCATTGAAGAGATAAATATGTATGAGGACAATCCTATGATGATGATGGAAGACATTTTTGAGCAGACCGTCTATGGTGATCGCCCTTTGGGCTGGAATATCGCCGGTCCCAAAAAAGTAATTGGTTCGGTTAGCCGGGACGCGCTGTATGCATATTACAAAAAATATTATCAGCCAAAAAATATATTGGTGGCAGTGGCAGGCAGGATTGATAAAAATACTTCCGCGGCCATTACAAAGTATTTTGGCAAGCAAAAAAAACAAGCAAGCATGCAAAAATTCCGGCCAATCAGTGTTGCCCAGCAACAGCCCACAGTTACCGTAAAGCAAAAACAAACCGAACAGGTACAGCTGGCTGTCGGCTTTCCGGCGTATTCGTATTTTAACCAACGGTTATACGCCCTAAGCCTGTTAAGCGTCATCCTGGGTGGTAATATGAGTTCCCGTTTGTTCATGTCCATTCGCGAGAAAAAAGGATTGTGCTATTTTATTCGCTCGGGGGTGAACATTTACGAAGATACGGGCAATTTGATGGTACAGGCCGGTTTGGATGCCAAGCGGATCCCGGAAGCCATACAGGCTATCATGAAAGAATTTAACAAAATTGTCGATCGTGGAGTCACTCGTCATGAATTAATCAAAGCTAAAGAATACGTGAAGGGAAAGATGATTATCGATCTCGAATCATCGGATACGTTAGCTGTCTGGCTAGCGAAACAACAGCTGCTAAAAAAGAAAATAATGACACCCAGCCAGCAGATTGCCAAGATTGAAGCTGTCACCGCACAGCAAATAGCGGATGTTAGCCGACATATTATTAAAGAAAAAAAGCTGAATTTAGCGCTGATCGGACCGGTTGAGCAAGCAGCTGCTTACCAACGTATTTTAAAATTATCCTAGATATTGTATACTTTAGGCAGTTACAGCACAGCAAAATAATATGGCTAAAGACAATAAGGCAGTAACAATCAATATCGCCTCCGGCACCATATTCAAATTTATAGTTATCGTTGCGGCTATAGGAGTCTTGTATTTGTTGCGTGATGTAATTTTGGTTCTTATTGTTTCAGTTATTCTGGCTACGGCGCTCAATCCATGGGTCAATGCCTTACAGCGGCGCAAGGTACCGAGAATTTTGGCCACCCTTTTTATTTATTTAGCTTTCTTTGGGGCCTTTGCTGTTGTGCTGTTATTATTAATTCCTCCGCTAGCGACCCAGATCAGCGATATTGCCAACAATTTCCCAGAATACTACCAGCGGGTGATCAATGATTTTGAGCGCTTCCGCGAATTTTCTTTGCAACAAAATTTATTGCAAACGCTGCAGAGTACCTTAGAGACGCTGCAAAACAATTTAGCCCAGACCACCGCGGGAGTTTTTAATGCCATTGCCAGTATTTTTGGCGGATTTTTCTCGTTACTGGGGGTTGTTATCATTACTTTTTACATGCTCTTGGAGGAAAACGCATTGAAAAAGTTTTTTCGTTCGATTACTCCGGCTAAATATCATCCCTACGCTTTCCAGTTAATAAATCGTGCCCAGGAGCGCCTGCGGCTGTGGCTGCGCGGCCAGCTGATATTGTGCTTGCTGATCGGTGTTTTGGCCTATGTAGGTTTGACGATTTTGGGGGTCAAGTACTCACTAGTTTTGGCGCTATGGGCCGGGCTGACGGAATTTATACCGTACTTAGGCCCGTTCCTAGGGGGTATCCCCGCGGTGTTTATTGCCCTGACTACGGACAATTTCTTAATCGCTTTGCTGGTGGTGGTGTGGTATATTATTATCCAACAGTTGGAAAATAGTTTACTGGTTCCCAAAGTGATGGAAAAAACAGTTGGTCTGAACCCATTAGTAGTTATTGTGGTAATGCTGATCGGCGCCAAGCTGGCCGGTATTGTCGGTCTTTTATTAGCGGTGCCGATTGCCCTGGTAGTGAAGGCGTTTTTCGAAGATTTTTCGGCATTTAAAGAGCGGGAAGACACGCTATCAGCTTAATAGCAGTTAAAAAACAACACAAAAAAAGCTGCAAACAGTATCGGTATGTTTACAGCTTGGTTTTAATATAGTCTTTTGTTTTGGCGCGCCTCTTTTCTTTGCTGGCGCTTATGCTGCTGCCGTTGTTTGTTTTTTTGCTCTGATTTGCTGACGTGGTGGCGATGCTGCTTGATTTCATGGATGACGGCTTTGCTTCGTTTGAGAAATTCGCGCAGCGCCTTTTCAAAACTTTCATCAGGCCTGACTTTGACGTATACATTCGTGTGTTTGCATTGGCTCACGAAAAACCTCCAATTTTCATTTTATATTATACTAGTATACGCGCTTGCTGGTTTTCTGTCAATAAAAAAGCCGTTGAGATATTCCAACGGCTTGGATGGATTGATTCGAAAGGTCAGAGTTGGGTTCTTTTTTGGCTTAAAATTAATTCCGTAATTCTGATGGCTGTTTTTTTTGGATCAGCCACCGGTGGCTGTATTTTCGCGATGTAGGTTGTGTCCGGCGCCTGCTTTTTTTTCTTTTGCTTTTTTGCCATTTTGCCCTCCATATAAACTCCGTTTTCTAACTAAGGCAGTATACGACACCTTGCTTTATTTGTCAAGATGGGGTTGTATTAATGATATGGGAATTCTATATCTTATCGCCACGCCAATAGGAAATTTGGAGGATATAACTTTACGCGCTTTGCGGGTACTCAAAGAGGTTGATTTTATATTATGCGAAGATACGCGCCAGACTTTGAAGCTATTAAATCACTTCCAGATAAAAAAAGCGCTCATTAGCTATCACCAGCATTCACGTCTGCAAAAAATTGACAATATCATTTCTTTGTTACGAGAAGGAAAAAAAATGGCTTTAGTTTCAGATGCCGGTACGCCAGCTTTGTCTGACCCGGGCGGTGTCTTGGTGGAGAAAGTTATTGCTGAATGCGGCGGGTCAGTTTCTGTGGTTCCAATACCTGGTGCTTCGGCTTTAACCGCGGTTATTTCAGTGGCTGGCTTGCCTACGGACCGTTTTTTATTTTTGGGGTTTTTGCCGCACAAAAAAGGGCGCCAAACATTATTTGAGCGAATACGGGACTCCCAGCAGACCGTTATTTTTTACGAATCACCGCACCGTATTATCAAAACGTTAACGAGCTTAGTTGAAGTCCTGGATGAAAAGCGCAGAGTGGTAGTTGGCCGGGAATTAACCAAAAAGTTTGAGTCTTTGTATCGTGGTTCTGCTCAAGAAGTTTTAAAAAAACTGGAAGATGATGAGGTGAAAGGGGAATTTGTGGTGGTAGTCGGAAGGTAACTATACTTTTCTTGGCAGCAAGAAAAGTAACAAAAGAACTGCCGCCAGTACAAAGAAATTAACAAAAACAGGCTCGCTTATCACCTTCGCGTTGTAAACTCGCTCCTCGCTGGCGCTGCGTTCGCTCAAACAGTACAACGCGCTCCGCTCTGGGCGGACCGTTCAAGCTCACCTTGATTTTTGCCGCGCCCGACTGCTCCGCACTTGGGGCGGGCGCATAACATTTCTTTGTAAATGGCGGATTATACCTTGATTTTAGGAAAACTAAACTGACGTTTTAATAATTATTATTAATTATATTTTATACTTTTTTATATAAAGACGGGTTGTAGGTATGCTTGACAAGAAGGGGCTATTGATGATACGGTGAGTTATTAATAAAAAGATCCTTGTTTGATTTACCTTTGATCAGAGGGGTAGCATGTTTGAGATCAAAGTTTGTCCACGGTGCGGCAAATCAGTTTCGTTGAAAGCTGATTGTGATGAATGCGGAGCCAATAAACCCATCCGGGTTTTTCCTTGTTCCGCTGACGGTTCAGCGATAACTCCGCCTAAGTATTGCGATACGTGCCCGGTAATGACCGGGAGGTGCTATTGCGGATATAAGTTTTCTTAAGATTATCCGCTTATTAATAATAAGGCGTGTAACATACGAGTGCGCGTCTTTTTTTATTTGTGAATTACCTTTTTTTTAGGTATAATTAACCAATATGGTCAAGAAATTCTACCCCGTACAACGCTTATATGATTCGCCTTTACGGGGCAGGCATTACCACTTATAGATATGAAAAAATTCTACATCACTACTCCTATTTACTATGTTAACGATAAGCCGCACATCGGGAATGCTTATACCACGATCGCCGCGGATGTTTTAGCTCGGTACTATCGCCAGCAGGAATACGAAGTATTTTTTTTAACCGGTACTGATGAACACGGTGCTAAAGTGGCGCAAAGCGCGGGACGGGCTGGTTTATCATCGCAGGATTTTGTAGACCAGAACAGTGAGCTATTTAAAAAAAGCTTTACTGCCTTGGATATTTCCAATGATTATTTTGTCCGCACTACGGACGAACGGCATACGGTGGCGGTACAAAAATTTATGAAACTGTTGTATGGGCAGGGTGATATTTATGAAGGCACATATGAAGGATTGTACTGCGTGGGATGTGAGCGCTTTATCACCGAAAAAGAACTAGTTGATGGCCATTGCCCCTATCACAATGCACCGCCGGAAAAGGTTTCTGAAAAGAACTACTTTTTTAAATTGAAGAAATATCTACCGGCGGTTCAGAAAAAGATAGAAAATGATACTATTCGAATTTTACCAGCCAGTAAAAAGAAAGAAGTTCTCGGGCTTTTTAAACAGGGATTGGATGATTTTTCGGTTTCGCGTGAAAACGTCGATTGGGGCATTCCCTTACCGTTTGATAAAAAGCAAAAAACCTATGTCTGGGTTGAGGCTTTGCAAAACTATATTTCCGCCATCGGATATGGGGATAATGAAAAAGAATTCAAAAAATGGTGGCCGGCTGATGCGCATCTTATGGCGCGTGATATTATCAAGTTCCATTGCATTTACTGGCCAGCGCTTTTACTGGCTGCTGATTTGCCCCTGCCCCGATTAATATTTGCCCATGGGTTTTTTTCAATTGACGGAAAGAAAATGTCCAAGAGCTTGGGCAATGTCATTGACCCGAGCGCATTGGTTGGGCAATACGGTGTTGATGCCACCAGGTATTTGCTGTTATCGCAATTTCCCTTTGGGCAGGATGGCGATATTAAAGAATCACTGTTTAAAGAAAAATACAATGCTGATTTGGCAAACAACCTTGGCAACTTAGTCAGCCGTACCCTGAACATGATCGAAAAATATTGTGACGGTATACTGCCAAAACAGCAGCCGCCAATATTGTATTTGAAACCAATAGGAAATTTGATTGAGCGGCTGGAATTTCATCAGGCGTTGCAGAATATTTGGCAAGCTGTTGATAAGGCTAACCGATTCATTGATGAGAAAAAACCGTGGGATCTGGCCAAGCTCGAGGAGCAAAGGGAAGAGTTGGAAAAAACATTAGCCCAATTAGTCGGATTTCTATATGAATTGATCAATGTATTGCGTCCGTTTATGCCGCAAACGGCTGAAATTATTACCGGAGGTTTAGCGGCTAAGAGGGTTACCAAGGGAGACCCGCTGTTTAAAAGAATTTAAAATAAATATATGGCGACATTTGATATTGTACTATTGGTTATCTTTTTTGGCTTTGTGGGGGCCGGGTTTTACTTTGGCTTAATTCATACGCTGGGCGCTATCGTTGGCGTGGTCATAGGAGCTATAGCCGCCGGGCAATTGTATGATGATATTGCACCCTTTTTGCAGTTTTTCATGCTTAAGGAGCGGGTAGCGCAGGTATTGGCTTTTATCATAATTTTTGTGCTGGTGAGCAGGGTGTTCGGGTATATGGTGCATGCCTTTGATAAAGCGTTTAAGCTGGCAAAATTTATTCCCTTTGCTACTATGGCCAATCGTCTGGGAGGAGCGCTGTTGGGATTTATTGAGGGCGCGCTGGTTTTGGGAACGATTTTGTATGTGGCCAGCAGCTTTCAACTTAGTCCGGAGATCAATCAGGCCATTGATAATTCTGTCTTTGGCGGTTTGCTGATGACTATCGCCTCAATTATCACTCCACTCTTGCCGGAAATGATAAAAATAAAAATTATTGGAACCTAAAATTGTATGGCTTTACGCTTAGTTGACACACATACCCATCTTGATTTTACCGAATACGCTGATGACCGAGAGGCGGTTATTGAGCGTGCGCAGAAAGTCGGTGTTGAAAAGATGATCAACATTGGCTGTGATGAAAAGCATTTCAAGTCAAGTTTGGAATTGGCTTGCGGCCGGGAAGCTATTTACGCTACTATCGGTATGCATCCCCAAGAAGCCATGGGCATAGAAACCGCCCCCGAGGATACTAAAACCGTTATTGATACGGTTGTTAAGAAAATGGAGGGGTACCTCAACTATAAAAAACTGGTCGGGATAGGCGAGATTGGCCTGGATTTTTATCGTATTATTGGCGCGAAAATGCCGGGGCATAGTTCAATAATTGACGTACAGTACGTATTGTTTAAGCGCCAGATTGAGCTGGCTATCAAAGCGGATTTGCCCCTAGTTATTCATTCCCGTGATTCATATAATGAGGTGTACAATGTTCTTAAAGAATATAAAACAGCCAACAATAATCTGCGGGGCGTACTGCACAGTTTCGAAGGCGACTTTTCGGTAGCGGCTAATTTTATCGAGTTGGGATTTAAACTTTCCTTTAACGGTACCATTACCTATGATATGGAGTCGGAAGTGGCGCGGGCAGTGCATAAAATTCCTTTGGAAGCTATGATGGTAGAAACTGAATGCCCGTATATGACGCCTGTTCCGCTGCGCGGACAGCGGAACGAGCCGGCAAACGTTGAGTACGTGGTGGCCAAGATTGCCGAATTAAAGAAAATGGAAGTCGGGCGTATTGGGCATGAAACTACTGAAAACGCGATTAAGTTTTTTAAGCTCGATTAACGTATGCTGGTTGACACGCACGCGCATCTTAATTTTGCTGCCTATAAAGAGGATAGTAACGAGGTCTTACAGCGTTGCCGCGAGCTGGGCATGAAAATTATCAATGTCGGTTCACAGTTTTCCACCAGCGAGCGGGCGGTGAAATTGGCCCAGGAACATCCTGGTTTTTTATACGCGGCGGTTGGTTTGCATCCCGTTCATTTGTTTGAACTGGAATATGACGAGGTCGAATTGCCTTTTAAGACCCGCCAGGAAGAATTCAGCCCTTCTGCTTATGAAAAACTGCTGCAGCAAAAAAACGTGGTGGCCATCGGTGAGACGGGTTTGGATTATTTCCATACGCCAAAAGGGGTTAGTATCAAAGAATTCAAAAATAAGCAGAAATTAACCTTTATTAAAGAAATTCAGCTAGCGCAAAAGTACAATCTGCCTTTAATTTTGCATTGCCGCGGCAGCAGAGAAAAACCGCTGGATGCTTACCAGGACATGTTATCAGTAATAAAAGATTGCGGCTACTACAAGGCGGTGGTGCATTGTTTTGTGGCTGATTGGCAAACGGCCAAATCGTTTTTAGATTTGGGTCTAATGATATCTTTTACTGGTATTATCACTTTTCCCAAGACTAAGGATCTCGAGGAGGTTGTAAAAAAAGCACCCCTTGACCGGATCATGGCAGAAACTGATGCTCCGTATCTAGCACCGCAGTTAGTTCGCGGCCAGCGCAATGAGCCGCGGTTTGTGCAGTATGTCATCAGCCGTATCGCGGAAATTAAGGGAGGGGAGTTTGATCAGGTTAATGATGCTTTGACCCAGAATGCTATAAAGTTTTTCGGATTATAATAGTTCTCATATAACAATATAATAGGAGGTTGCATGTCGAACAAGGTGTTTCAATCAGATGAGGAAATGCAGATATTTCAGAGCAGTTGGCGAATCATCGCTTTCATTATCAGGAATGTTTGCAGTGACACAAAGTATGCGCGGGGGAGCGTGGTGCATTTTGCTACGGATCGTATTTGTTGAGTATGCGAAGTATTTTTTGGAGGAGCGCCTTTCGGTTGAGAGGCGCTTTTTTTATATTGACATAAAGAAATCAGGGGATATACTATAGACGACTTCCCCAATCAATTCTTGGGGATTTTTGTATGCGAGTATATTATGTGAATATTTTAACAACTAAAAACAACAAGATATTTTATATTGGGACAACTGATCATTTAGAAGGTCGAGTTTGGCAGCATATATGTAAATTTAATAATGGGTTTACTAGTAAGTATAATGTTAATAAACTAGTGTATTATGAGGAGTACAGATATGTATGGGATGCCATAAGGCATGAAAGGCAGTTAAAAAATTGGCACCGGCAGTGGAAGATTAATCTTATTAGGCAATATAACCAAGATTTTAATAACCTTGCTGCAGAATGGTTTGATAATGGTAAAAAGAGGTAGGCTACGTCCCATTTCCCCGTGGATTCTTTCAATGTATTTATATCCTGAAACAAGTTCAGGATGACAGTAACAATAAACCCCCTTTGTCACCCTGAATTTATTTCAGGGTATGGGACGTAGCTATTTGAAAAATATCCTCATTGTTCTAATTAACTATTTCCGCTACAATATAACCATATGGATATAATATTAATCATCTTAGCGGCGTTTATACTGATCGGCATAGTGGTTACCTTTATCACTTTGCGCAAGTCTGGGCAGGAAAATGATAATTACGGCAAAGAAGTTCATGAAAAGGTGCTTCGTTTGGAAGAGCGTATCGGCCAATTGAACGAAAAAAGCAGTGAGCTTACCCGTGTTTTAGACGAGAAACTAAGTGATTCTACCAAATCGTTTCAAGAGCAGTACCGGCAGTCGGCGCAGATTGTGCGTGAAGTAACCGAGCGTTTAACCAAGCTTGATGAAACCAACAAGCAGGTTTTAAACTTTTCTGACCAGTTAAAAAACCTCCAGGACATTTTAAAAAATCCCAAGCAACGGGGCGTGCTGGGGGAGTATTACCTTGAGGAAACGTTGAAAAACGTCCTGCCGCCCAAAGCCTATAAAATGCAGTATAAGTTTAAGGACGGCGAGATCGTTGACGCGGTTGTTTTTGTCAAAGACAAGATTATCCCGGTTGATTCAAAATTTTCATTGGAAAATTATGAACGCATTTTGAATGAGCGTGACGAGAACGAGCGGGCAACTTTGGAAAAGCAGTTTAAGCAGGATCTCAAAAACCGTATCGATGAGACTGCCAAGTACGTCCGCCCAGCGGAAAACACTATGGAGTTCGCTTTCATGTTTATCCCCTCGGAGGCGATTTATTACGACCTCCTAGTTAATAAAGTTGGCGCGGTGAAAGTAGCTACGCGGGATTTGATCGAGTACGCGTTTAAAGAAAAACACGTCATTATCGTTTCCCCAACTTCGTTCCTGGCCTATCTACAGACCGTACTCCAGGGTTTACGCGCTCTACAAATAGAGGAGTCGGCCAAAGAGATCCGAAAGAATGTGGAACAGCTGGCCAAGCATTTATCCAGTTATAAGTTATACATGGAGAAGATTGGCACTCACTTAGGAACCACGGTGAACGCTTACAATACAGCCAGCAAGGAGTTTAAAAAGATAGATAAGGACGTTTTGAAAATTGGTGACCAGGAAATCGGCGTTGAGACCGCGGAATTGGATAAGCCTAACGAGGAAGAATAAGGCGTATGATTTCACCCGGCGTTTTTTTGTATCTGAATGGCAAGGACCGGTCGGCTGTTGCCCGCGATTTGGAATTTATAAAAAAGCTAGACGGAATTAAGCACATTGAGGTCTGGTGGGAAGACGGGCGATTAACTGACGATGACGCTCGATGGCTGCGAAAGGAATTAGGGGAGTTAGACTGCCTGATGCATGCGCCATATATCAATATGGCTTTTGTTTCGACTTTTGCCGATCAAAATGAATCAAGCCTTTCTATACTCAAACGCGCGCTTGACCAAGCGAAAATATTACAAGCCAAAGTATTTACTTTTCACATTGGTGATCGAGCTTCTTTTATCGGCGATGAGGAAGCGCGGGGCTTTTGCTTGCCATATGTCCAGCAATTAGTAGGATATGCGGGAGCAAATATTAAAGTAGCCGTAGAAAATGTACCCTTTAAAAAAGCCGGCTCCTTAGGTTACCCCAATCTGGGGGAAGAAGTGGAGCGGCTAATGGCTGCCATGCCGGATCTTTATACGACGGTTGATATTGGCCACAGCGTAAAAAATAAGGACGATTACGCCAGCTTTATAAACAATAACCGTGACCGGGTAGCTGACATCCATTTGCACAATGTCAGTTCGGAAGGGAAAGAGCATTTTGGATTTAACCACCACGGGGTTATTGAAATAGCGGCGGCGGTGGGGGTATTACACGCTAGTAAGTATCACGGATATCTTACTCTAGAAATACTCACCCCGGAGGATATTGAGCAATCATGGAAAATTCTTAACAAGGCGTTAACTAAATAATGTATGGTAATTTACCGGGACACGCATCGCAAACCGTTTAAAGCATCAAGTATGGTAATGCTGTTTATTATCATTGGCGGATTGGCGGCTATTGGCATTGCTTATTTTATTGATTGGAAATTAAACCAAAACGAAGTTACTAACAAGCCTATCGCTTGCAGTAAATTGTATTCAGTGGAACAAACTGAAGATATCGTGGCCAATAATTCCGAATTGGTAAAACGGGTCGAACAAGCCGGAGGATATCACATATACGTTAATGACCGCCATGATTGCCGAGACAAGGGGGAGCTGATTATCATGTATACTTCTCCAGAGCAAGCGGAAGCGATCAAAGAAATAGTTGGGTCGTTATTCCAGGGATTGCCGTATCGGCTGCGCAGTAATTAAGCGATTTAAAAAAACAACCCGTGTGTTTAAGTAAACAGGGTTGTTTATTGATTGGCGCTTTGCCAGGGAATGATGTGTTCAAAGACTCCTGATTTAAAAATAATGCCTCGGTCAGTGGCTTTGATAAATTTTGGTTCTTCTTCATACCATTCAATTGGCTCTTGGCAGTCAATGCTAATACCATAAAGGTGTTTATCCGTGATCGTAGCTGAATCTTTGATAGCCAGGTAAATCGTATGCGTGTTTTTTTTCCATTGGCCGATGGGGATTAACCGGTCACACCAGGGGGGTGTCAGCTCATTGTGCAAAGTATTTTTTAAACTGCTATTCGTCGATGCTATAACTTGATCGAGCGTATAACGATTATTATTACTTTGGGTCGATTGCTGTGAGCCGGTCGGCATAAGATAACAGAGGTAGCATGTTGCATGCAGCACAAAAATTATAAAAGCCAATAAAATATTCCCCGTTAGGTCATATTGCATGATTCGTATTAAAACAAGCCAGATAATGAAGCTGAAGCAAAGATCAAATCCCAGGTGAGCGTTTCGTGTTCGTGGCAAGCCCACTCCTTGTTTAAGGGTGAAAAGAGCAATAATTATTGTATTGTATCTCGTATTGTTCTTTCGGTCAAAAGCTGGATGTCCTTGTTGGGAGACGATTTAATATTATTTCTTACCCTTATTGTATTTGGTTTTTTTGCGATTTATTGTTAATATTTATCTAATATTAGCTAAAAAATACTTTTTTCTCTTTTATTAAAAACACTAGGACTTGATTTTTTTATTGATTTACACTAGAATAGAGCCAACTTGTGGATACGTTTAAGGGATTTAACCCTGTTTTTATTGGTTAATCCTATCCACAAGGCAGTACGTTTAATCGGATTTATCTATGGAAAATAAATCCCCCAAGCCGTGGTGGCAGCCGGCGCTGGTAGTATTTGGAGAAGTGGTTGGCTGGGTTGCTGCCCCTATCATTGCGGCCCTATTTTTGGGCAGATATTTGGATGAAAAGTACGGTACTGAACCGTGGTATTACCTTGGCTTAACCGGTGTAGCTTTTATTATCTCATCCATTGGCATTGGCATTACTGCTACAAAATATATTAAGCAAATAGAAAAAGATACTAAAAAAAATGAGTCACGAGACAGAAACAAACGAAGCGGCCCAACAGACAACTCATGAGGAAACAACTATTACCGCTGAAACGCAAACGCACGAAGAGATTTCCCATGAGCCGACGCTTTTTGCTGAACCGGTACTGACGGTCGGTAGTTTTCAGATTACCAATTCGTTACTCACTTCCTGGGTGGTGGTGGTTATCATTGTGCTGTTTTCTTTGGCACTGCGGAAAAAGATCGCCAAGATCCCACGCGGCATCCAGAATGCTTTTGAAATCGTCGTTGAGGGTGCTATGAATATGGCTGATTCAGTAACCGGTGACAGAAAAAAAACAGAACGGATTTTTCCGTTCGTTTTTGCAATTTTATTTTTATTTTGCTTAATAATTGGCTCGGCCTGATACCGGGAATTGGCTCTATCGGCTTTATCGAAATGCACGAAGGGCATGAAATGTTTGTGCCGCTGTTGCGCGGCGGGACGGCTGATTTGAATACCACTTTGGCTCTGGCCTTGTTCGCGGTCATAGCATCGAATGTATTTGGTTTTTTCGTGGTCGGCATTTGGCGGCATTTTAATAAATATGTAAATATCAAAGCGTTAGCCGAAATACCCCTGAAGATTAAAAAAGAGCCAACCATCGCTTTTGTTAACCCGATAAAGTTTTTTGTAGGTATCATTGAAATTATCGGTGAGGTAGCCAAAGTAGCATCACTTTCTTTTCGATTGTTTGGCAATATTTTTGCCGGTGAGGTTTTATTGGCCTCGATGGCGGTACTGTTTGCTTTTGTGCTGCCTATTCCGTTTATTTTCCTGGAAGTGATTGTGGGCATGATTCAGGCGTTGATATTTGCCATGTTGATGTTGGTGTATTTTAGCATTGCCAGTACGGCGGAAGAGCATTAGTTCATTAATTTCCAATAACCAATTTCCAATATCCAATAAATTTCTAATGATTCAATTCATTAATTCCAAAATTGGAGGTTGATTGGAAATTGGCAATTGAGAAATTAGTCATTCTAATAAGTAATTGCTTACAAACACCGACGATTAAACCCAAAACCATTACGTCGAGTAGGGAGTAAGCCATAAGAAAGGTCAGAAAATATGGATTTAGCAACTATCGCCAAAGCGTTAGCTATCGGTATCGGCAGCATCGGTCCAGCCTTAGCCATCGGAAAAATCGGCGCCAAAGCCATGGAATCGATCGGCCGCAATCCCGAATCCGCAGGTAAAATTCTGGTGCCTATGTTATTGGCCGCCGCGTTCGCGGAAGCTATCGCTATTTACGCACTGGTTATTGCCTTTGGTATTAAATAGTCTCTTACTAATCAGAAGATGCTGCTGCATGGCAGGTCTTCTGGAATTAACAGATTAATTAACATAAAGGAAGCAGGTCGTTAGTTGTCAGTTTAAAGAGGACTGTATAGAAGTATGTTGAAGGTTGTAAGGTTTTACTGTAAATCTATCAATATACTTTCTTCTTCAAACTTAAAACATTAGACTTATTTCCCAAAAAAGATCAGGAAGTATATTAATATTAGAATGTAATATTATGGATGAATTAATACAAACATTTCATATCGATTGGAAACTATTAATCGCGCAGATCATTAATTTCGGCATTGTTCTGGGAGTTCTGTGGTGGTTTGCCATCAAGCCGTTGATGCGAATAATGAAAAAACGTAGCGGTGATATCGAGCAAAGCCTCAAAGACGCGGAAGAGATTGAAAAGAAACTGCAAGCCGCAGAAGAAAAGAAAGACGCAATTTTGACCGAGGCCAAAAAACAAGCCCAGGTGATCGTGGATGATTCCAATAAACAAGCAGAAAAAATCAAAGAAGATAAGCTGAAGCAAACCCGGGAAGAGATGGAGAAGATCGCCGCGAAAACAAAAGCCAGCCTGGCTTCCGAAAAAGAGAAAATGGTGTCGGAAGCCAAGGCCGAGGTGGCGGATTTGATTGTGCAGGCCAGCAGTAAAGTCGTTGGCGAAAATTTGGATGCAGAACGTAACAAAAAGATTATTGTAGAAACGGTTAATCAAGTCAAGCAGTAAACATGATAAAAATTACTCCAAAAAAATACGCGATCAGTTTATACCAGGCGCTGCAGCAAGCCTCCGAGGAGAAAACCGATGAAGTGGTCAAGAATTTCGTCAGTCTAATAATTGACAATAAGGCTGTTTCGCAGATCAACAAAATTATTAAGGCTTACCGCCAGTATGCCAATGAACAGGAAGGCGTTGTCGAGCTGACAATTATTTCGGTTGATGCGCTTGATGAAAAGCTTAAGCAAGGCATCGTTACGCATTTGGAGCAAGACCTGCAGAAAAAAATTGAAATGCATGAAGAGCATGATCCTAGTTTGATGGGCGGTGCGGTTATACGGTATGGCGATACGGTTATAGACGGCAGCGTCAAGAATCGTTTAGTACTATTATCAAAAACATTAAAAAAATAATTATAAAGAGCAAAACATATGTCTAATAAAGACTACATTATTGAACAGCTTACAAAGCAGATCGCTGACTATAAGACCAAGGTCAGCCAGGAAACAGTGGGAACAGTAGAGGAAATCGGCGACGGCATAGCCCGTATTTCCGGCCTGTCTGAAGTTATGGCTTCGGAAATGCTTGAGTTCCCCGGGCAAAAGTACGGCGTGGCCTTGAACTTAGAGGAAGATTCTATCGGTTCTATTATTTTGGGGGAGCAATCCGGCATCAAAGAAGGGGATACGGTCAAAAGCACCGGGCGCATTCTCGAAGTACCGGTTGGTGAGCAAATGGTAGGGCGCGTGGTTAATCCGCTAGGCCAGGCTATTGACGACAAGGGTGAGATCAAAAGCGAAACCTATTACCCGATTGAGAAGATCGCCCCGCGCGTCATTACCCGCCAGTCGGTCGAAACGCCGTTGCAGACCGGCATCAAGGCTATTGATTCCATGATTCCTATCGGGCGCGGACAGCGGGAATTAATTATCGGTGACCGGCAAGTAGGAAAAACCGCCATTACTATCGATACCATCATCAACCAAAAGGGGAAAGATGTTGTTTGTATTTACGTGGCTATCGGGCAAAAGGAATCCAAGGTAGCCAAAATCGTCACCGAACTGGAAAAACACGGTGCTATGGAGCATACTATTGTAGTGAATGCCGGTGCTTCGGATCCGGCTTCATTGGCTTTTATTGCGCCGTACGCAGGCTGTGCTATGGGCGAGTATTTTATGGACCAGGGCAAGGATGCCTTAGTTATTTACGATGATTTGTCCAAACACGCCTGGGCCTATCGTGAGATATCATTGCTGTTGCGCCGGCCGCCGGGACGCGAAGCCTATCCTGGCGACGTGTTTTATCTGCACTCTCGTTTGTTGGAACGGGCGGCCAAGCTGAATGATAAATACGGCGGCGGTTCGTTGACAGCCTTGCCGATTATTGAAACG
>CAZJUO010000016.1:17700-22061 GCA_964549245.1 uncultured Gammaproteobacteria bacterium | reverse complement strand
TGTCCATGCCTAAAACAATAGAAATGCCAAAAAAAGCTCTTATACAATCTTCATTTATAAAAAAGCTGCCGGTTAGAGGCGAAGGATGATACAAACTAGTTTAGTAGACAACGTCCCCCAAGGGGAACGTGAGGAGAGAGATTTTCCCCGCCAATGACGGGGCGTCTACTCCCCTAGCTTGATCTTCGTCACTTTCATAACCGACAGCTTTTTTAAGCCAACGAGATAAACGTTAGCTCGATCAGCAATTCATTATATAAACAGATTAGGCTAAATGTCAACAATGCGTATTTTATCTCAATATACTGATTTATATATTTATATACTGGGATAAAATGGTAAAAGTTCATTCAAACTTTTACCATAATTTTAGTAGAGGTTTTTATTGATTATTAACCTTCTCAATACGTTTTTCCTGTAAAGTTCTCTCAATATCATCCTTGGTTCCTGAATAATATAGAACAAACAGGATAAGAAGAATTATTGCAAGAACAAACACTCTGCCTATTTTCTTACCTCCACTAGTCAAGCCAGCCATGATGACCTCCTCTATATTATATCTAATGAGCTTTTTTCAAAAAATAATTGTAACTTACTTTCTGAAAAAAGTAGTGGAAGTCAGCTAATGAAAACTAACTTCCACATTGTAAGATAACCGGTCAGGTTACATAGGGAGTTGCAATTTATTTCCAATGCCCCCATTTCATACCTACAAACACATAATACCACTGAAGTGCGGGAGGTACATGCCACATGGCAATTTTGGGATTATCAATTCGCTGCTCGATCTCATCCCAGCATTGATACTCATTCTCAAAGAAATAATCGATCGACATCCATTTTTCAATGTGGGTCATGGCACCATCGATTATCTTCATTTCCAATAAATCAACTGGTGGTACATTGCCGCCGCTTTTAAAAAACTTAACTCGGGCCCAATAGTCCTGGTTATCATCCAAGCAAACATACCCGAACATAGAATCTTGGCCATAAATTACCTGCACAGTATCGCCACCTACCAAATCCTGATTGTACTTTTCCCTATACCAATCTGGGTAAGTTGTGACAATAGTCAGTATCTTGTCATTCGAATCAGTGGGAACAATACCTTGTTGCAAAACCGGCGTATCAACTACCGGCTGGCTTATGGCCCCCTTCGGATGATCTTCACCTCCACAGCTAACTAGGGCGGCGCATATTATAAGTATGGTAAAAGTCATTAATAAGCACAACCCAGCGAATACTTCACGACGTCTTGAACTTTGCAACGTAGACACGTTTAGCTCCTTTCATCTATAGGTTATCTTTTTCAAGGTTCTTTTCTCAATACATCATACCATATGCCTGTACTAGGAAAAATGGATGAATAGGCTTTTTAACTTATTCATCCACACTCTTGATAGCATTAAAAAGATCACGTTATTAAAACTTTCCCGTTGTCAACCACCTTATCTTTACCATAGCTCTTTTGGTATAAGCAATACCTTGAAAGTAGTAATTACTACTACAACAACTGCTTTAATCGCTTTCTTCATCTTTTACTCCTATGCTTACCGGCTTTTTGTCCATTTTTCAGACCACATTCAGATACCGATTATAATCTTGGATAACTGCGAATTATGATCTGGAAAAAGGTCAGAAGGCAGAGGATGATACTTTATCATGCCTTCTGAAATATTCCTATTGATTACAGACTGGTTTATAACTGTATATACATGCCAGGCTAATAATCGAACTAATCGCTAATACAATAGCCATAGCAACCGGAAGAGATGTTATCGAGTCAACAACCAATAACGCAAACCCGGCATTAAATATCCATCGGAATATTAATTCCTGCTTTTTATTTTCAAATTCCATTAGCATCTTGAAAAGCCACAATACCATTAAACAGAAGAAAAATACAACTACGCATTGCTTAATTATCATGCTAGTTGTATCGTCCGTACCGTTGATTACAAAAAATGCACCGATCAATAGGGCTAATATTACGATTGAAAGAGCTTTGCTTTGTAACATTTCAATACCTTTCACTTTTTGATTTTTACTTTTTTCAGCAAATGAACGGATTACCGCTCCTTCGCTGGAAAAAGACGAGGTATGTTTATAATTTTCGCCAACATTTTCTACCTCACTTGGTTATATAATATGTAAAGATCTTATTTCCTAACTATAGAGAAGGATACTAGAGGCCCAGCTTATATTATCAAGCGATAATTACTGAACCGAATACGAACGGTAATATATTCTCTAGTTCGCACCAAAAATATAATTACCGCACAATCATATTCCTTTCTAGCCCTCCTTTTCTATAATCAGAATTTTTTATAATGATCCTTTTTTCAGCAAGTAATGACACGCGGCCATTACCCGCTGGAAAGAGGAGAGGAAATCATTTTATTGATTTCCTCTGAAATGAAGATTTTTGATGAGCAATTTTGAAGTACGTTTGGATCAAATTTTTGAAGAGAGGAAGGGAGAATCGAACTCCCAAAGGCCTTATTATTTCAGCCCGCGCAATCCTTTGCAACTTTTGAGTTACCAATTCATGCCTCTTGCCCTCTCTTGATTTTTCAGAATAATAAGGAGGCTAGTGACTCCAGCTTATGCCATAGTTAATATGGCTACCGGCGCCGGATATCAGAACCAGCAATATTCCAGTCGAAACCGGAAAACATACTGATTCATAATGATACCCTTTTACTAATCCCCCCTTACTACTCTGAAAAACATTATCAACAAAAAACGGGCTCTGCTTTGAGTTTGAGAGTCCGTTCTTTGCTTAAGTTATTGGTAGTAATCTACCGTATATACGATATATTATTATGTTTAAAAGTAATAGCTCCCTTGCATACGCCATGGCTACTATGTAACCACTAGCTATAGGCCCTATGCTATAAGCTATTAAATGACTCTCTCCTCAAAGAGTTTATCCTTTAGCCGAGTTGTACAAGCTCGGCGAAGGATATTATTTAAATTGTAAAAAACAAATTAACACATAATCATATACCACCTTTGTTTTTTTGTCAAGCCCTAAGATATCCACAATAGTTTTATTTAGCTAATATTAGCTAATATTATTTATTAAACGCAAAAAAGCTAACAGTTTTAAACTTTCCGCAGCGTATAGATAAGCTACTAGTTAATAGGCTGCCAAGGGTTATTTTCTTATTACGAATCCAAAATACAGGTCTTTAACCAAATCGCTGATATAGCGAACCGCACCGCTATCAAACGACGCCCCCTCTGTTCGCCAGATAACTTCATAGTCAGCATCATAAAAAACCTCGGAGCTAAAATAGTTGTTTATAGCACCAGGCTGTTTTTGTACTAGCAGTTGATACGTATCAGTTCTGTCAAATAATCCGTCGGGCGCCACGGTAAAAGGAACCGAATATACGATAGTTGCCTGGACCACCTCACCCGGATCCAAACTGATCCAATTGCCGAAAACCGTCTTGCCAAATTCATTGGTAATGCGTGTTTGGCTGGCCTCGTCAATCACCGCGCTGCCCTGTATGCTTTCCAAATCACTATCAACAACCGCCTCACTGTCGGGCAGCTGATAGCGAAAAGCGGGAATCTCGGTAAATCCTTGCGCGCTGATTAAAGTGCTGCCCCGGGGTACATATAACCGTATATAGGAAACATTGGCCTGGCCTCCCCATCGATCCAGGGGATTGCCGTTATGTTTCCTGGTAATAGTTACCGCGTTTACTACTGATCCGTCCTCTTTTATATGGGCCTGATGTTCAATAAACTGGTCAACCACCTGGTCGGTCTTTCCACCGCCTATATTTGTGTTAACTACATAGAGGTAATCTTTTTCTGCCGGGCGTATAGCGCCATCCCATCCAAAATCATGTATTGCTTGCTGTACGTTTTCATCATTAAAATAGAACAATAAATCCCTGCTGGTCAATGAATCTACCAATACTGATATCACCTTCATCAGATGGTCCGGCTCGGTCTGAAAAACCTTATTGAGCAGTGTCGGCAGCAAATCCCCAATGAATTTTTTCGGTTTGTTTTCTTCCCGATCATATTCTACTTCAGCCCAATATTGCGCTTGCCGTATAAAATTATCCTGATCGACTACTGTATTATATGAGGCTAGCATCTCGATCGGTCCGGTAATCTCCAGCAATTTTTCTATAACCGTAGGAGTCAATGATAACACGCCATCTACTGATGTCTTGCCAGTGCGTTCAAAAAACCACATCAATTTTTCCGCGCTAGCCGGAAAATCGGGGAACCAATTTGAATCCTGAATATCCTTTTCCACTGTGTTTGGTGACCTTGAAGTCCAGGTTCGAGAGGTTGAGTGTTTAAAATGCGGAGCTAGATACTCTCCGGTCTTG
>CAZJUO010000016.1:0-17690 GCA_964549245.1 uncultured Gammaproteobacteria bacterium | reverse complement strand
CTGAATATTCCAATGCGGATTTACGAGCCAGAGCGGTTTTGGCGCGATAATTTTTTCCTGTAATTGCCCCGCCACGTCATACACACCGCCTCCCGGGACCTCAAGGTTAGTTAGGTTGCCTTTGTTAATATCAGCTAAAGCAATAGAGCCGATAAACCCGCCGGTTGGCCGCAACTCACGGTTATTTTGGAAAATAAGTAAATATCGTTTGGGGCTGTCTTGTCCGAGTACGGCCAATAAAATATCAGCCAAAGAATCAAAATCTTTGAAATTATCCTTCAGCATGGGTAATGTTTCTTTGGCGGTGCTGATAGAATCACGATATTCATCTGGCAAATCTTTAATGCGCACTTTTTCCATATTAGCCACCGCTTGATCAAGTTCCTCCTGGGCCGGTTCAATCTGGTTTTTCACGTATTGCAGATAGTCAGTCATCGACGACTCATTTTCGTTTAATGGATTGATTTCAATGCTTGCCGTATATTCCAAGACACCAGTCAGTAATTCCCCTATCGTACTAATATGCTCGCCCGCCTCAAGCAGACTATTGGCACTTTGCACTTTTCCTGGGATAAGACCGGCTACCGAGACGATCAAGCTGCCTGCCTGTTGCAATTGCTGTTTGGCCAAAGAAAAATTATTGGCAGCCTGCATAAAATTCATTTTTGCCTCTACGACATTTGCGTCAGCCGCTGATGATCCCGCCTGCTGCAGATTTTCATAGGCAGTCGATGACAATCCCATGACCTTTCCTTCCGCTTGCTTAGCGCGTTTATAAAGCGCCAAGCCAAAAAACGGGGTAATTAAAATTGCAATAATTACAACAAAAGCAAGAAGTGATTTGTACCACCCCTGCGATGGGCTGAACTGTCCAAATACGATTTTTTCCTGGAGCGGCCTTTTTTTTGGCAGAGCTTGCTTTTTTCTTGCCGGCTTGACCGCTTCCTTGGCCAATGATGCGTTTGAGACAATTACCTTTTCTGTAGCAATACGCGTTTTGGTTTCCTTTTTTTGTTCTCTCTTTCTTGATTGAAAAAATATAGCTACCCTCTGAAGCCAGCTACTTTTTGGTGCGGCCTCTGGTATTTTGTCTTTATCTGCTTTTTTCTTACGTAAATCAATAACATTAGCCGCCGGTACTGCGTGCGATACGCTCCTTTTATTGGGTTTTTGACTGTAGCTTGTGGCCATAGATAGCAATCCCAAACAAATTTATTTATGTTTTATTATACACTTTTTTGGTGATTTCCGCCATCTTTTTCCAGCTAAACTGCCGTACGCGAGCATATCCCCGCTGGCGAAGCGTATTAGCTAGCTTTTGGTCCTCTATGATTTTACGAATTTTCCCTTCCATGGCACCAAGGTCATTGGGATCAAAAAATATACCCGCCTCACCAAGAATTTCCGGCAAACATGAATTATTACTGGCTGCTACTGGAACGCCGTACGAACACGCCTCCAAAGCCGGTAGCCCAAACCCCTCGCAAAATGAAGGAAAGACATATGCGGCAGCTAAAGCATAAAGATGGGGTAAGTCTCTATCAGTGACAAATCCGGGAAATAGCACCCTGTTCTCAATTTGCAGATCCTGTGTTTCTTCTTTAATGCGTTTAAAAAAATAATCCTCCTTGCCCACCAGTACCAGATAGTAATCCGGGTGAGTCTTCAATACTTTTTTAAATGCACGGAGCAGCCCCTCAATATTTTTATGCGGGTAGACATTGCCTATATACAATACGTAGGGGCGTCGAATATCATATTTTTGCAGTACCTGCGGATCCGGGCTAAAGGTTTCAGGAACTGGTTCAGCCGCTTCATAAGTAACCATAACTTTTTCCGGAGCACAATGAAAATAGCGGATAATTTCTTTTTTGGTATATTCAGAAACAGCTATGACGGCTTTCGCCCGCTTTACCGCTGATTTGATAACCAGGCGATAAGCAAAGTGTTTTAACGAATACGTCAGTGGACCAAGTTTTGTCGCGCGTTGGGTAGGATATTTTGCCAGTATTAAATCATGAATAGTAACAATAAATTTTCTGTAATATAAAAGCGGGACATTAAAATGCGTGAAGTGCATGCAGTCAAGCCGCAATCTCCAGGCTTTACAAGGCATCAATAATTGTTCTTTTGCTGTATACCAACGGTAATCCGCTAATACTTTATGGAAATTATTGCTTTTTGGCTGGTAAGTGGCATAATTCTCTTTGCGTAAAAAAATGAAATACTGATTCTCATGATCAATGATCTCTAGATGCTCTATTAATTTTTGAGTGTAACGCCCCAGGCCTTTGCCAAAGGAACCATAAAATCGGGCATCAATACCAATTCTCATAGTTAAACTAATGAGTTAAATACTTCTAATGTATTATGTGCGCTTTTTTCCCATGAATACAGCCGGGCACATTCCTTTCCCCTTTGTATGAGCTGTTCTCGTAGTCTACTATCGCCCAGTACCTGCTGTATGACTCTGGTAATATCAGCACTGTTATAAGGATCTGCATAGACCGCTGCTCCCCTACTCACTTCCGGTAGGGCCGTAGCAAAACTGGTAATAACCGGAGTGCCGCTGGCCATAGCCTCTACCACCGGCAAGCCGAACCCTTCAAAAAATGACGGATAAATAAATGCAGTTGCCTGGGCATAGAGATACGCCTTGTCTTCAGCGTCGATATAGCCTAAAAACCGTACCGACGGATCGTGTGAACCAATGTCGCGTTTCATAGCCTTGCCGGCTATCAACAACTGGTGCTTACGCTTATAATCAGGCGACATGTCCCGCCAGGCTTGCAGTATGCCATTTATATTTTTCCGGTTCTCTACCGTTCCCAAAAATAATACATACGGCGTGCGCAGCGAGTACTTTTTTTTAATAGCTTCTATTCTTTGATCACTTCTCATTTGAAAATACTTCTCGTCCACCCCTGAATATATTACTACTACTTTTTTTTCCGGTAACCCAAAGTTTTGCAGTACATCCTCTTTTGTACTTCGCGAAACAGCGATAATTCTATCAGCTCTCGAAATTATTTTCCTAGGGCCGATAAATCGGTGCCACCACATTGCCTTGGTAGAATAAAATGACGGATACAGAAACGAGCAATCATGCAAAGTAACTACCAATTTAGCCTTCTTTGAAAGGCTAATGAAATTCATATTCGGCATGAATAAAATGTCGGCGCCTCCGCACATTTCATCAATGAGCGGCTTATGAAAGGAAACTTGCAATGAATTAAACACCTTATTGGGAATTTTCCTGGCTACCAACCGGACATTGTCTTGCTGGAAAGAACTGACAATTCGCTGGGGCAATGGGCGTTGGGCATTACAAAAAAGAAGATATTCATTCTTCTGGTCGATAGCGATGAGCTGCCGTATTATCTGGTATGCGTATTCACTGATACCCGAAGGAAAAGGCTCTAACAAGGATCTGAAATCAATGGCAATGCGCATGTTGATATTTATTGTTCGCTGCCTCCGCTGGCTTCCATACGTTCCTCCCGGCGCCAGTATTCAACAAAGTAAGCGACCACTACACTAAATAGTAATCCAGCTACGAAACCGATGACCGTGTTGAGCCAGACTACGGGTTTTCTTTCCACGATGACCGGCTTTGAGCTTACTACCTCAAATAGGGCCTTATCATCGGAGGTCTGATTGGCTTCGGCGGCTTTATTTTCAACAATGTCGATAATTGCCGTTGCGATAGCGTCAGCCGTTTCATAATCCCGTTCATGGTAGCGCACTACGATATTTTGAGGAGAATACTTTTTTGTCTTAAAACGCGAGGTAAAGCTTTCTATGCTGGTTATTTGCGGATCGATGTTGGCTTTTTCATAAATTTCCAGCAGCACTGAAGGGGTCATAAACCAGCTCATAACCGTTTGTGAAAACAAATCAGAAGCCTGTATAGCATAATAACCGTCATACTGGTAATCTTCCGTTGTCTGCATATTTATCCTGTTGATGGAAAATGAAATTGAGGTGTCAAAATAGGCGGGTTTTATATATGAATAAACAAGCGAACCAACCGTAGCCAGAACGGTGATAATGATGATAAACCAGCGGTATTTCGCAATAATTTTCATATATGTGTATTATTACCTATATTTAAAATCTTGCCAAGAGCGCGTCAAAAAATCCTGTATTCGCTGTTTAAAATTGGCGGTATCGTATTGTTCCGCATGCTGCCGTATCTTGATAGGATCAAAATCCTCCTCTTTGAAATGAATAACGGTATCAGCCAATGCTTCCCATGATTGTTCATCAAAGAGCATACCGCTTAATCCCGGAATAACGGTTTCGAGCGCGCCCCCAGCGCCATAAGCGATAACCGGCCTCCCAGCCGCCATCGTTTCAATTGGAGTAATGCCAAAATCCTCTTCTTGAGGGTGAATAAAAGCTCGGCAATGTGAAATATATTCAACGACTTCTTTGTCGGATACCGGGCCTAAGAACTTGATGTTATCATTGGCCATCTCCCGTAGCTGCTTTTCCTCACCGCCCTCTCCGATAATATACAAAGGCAAATTTAACTTATTAAAAGCTTTTACCGCGATATCAACACGCTTATACGGGCGCAATCTGGAAATTAACAGAAAATAATCGCTTACGGTATCGGCTATGCGAAACCGGCTAACATCAACCGGGGGATTAATGACAACGCTATCCCGTGAATAGTACTTTTTTATCCGGCGGGCAACAAATTGGGAATTGGCAATAAATTTATCGACACGGTCCGCCGCCTGCCTATCCCAAACCCGCAAATAGCTACGGTACATTTGCGATAAGCGGCCGACCATTCGGTTGCGTTCCAGCCGGTCGATAATTTGATTATGGTCACTCCACAGATAGCGCGTAGGCGTATGGCAGTAACAGACATGCAGCGTTTTTGGGGGCGTGATGACCCCTTTGGCTAATCCGGAACTGTCAGATAAAACTACGTCATAATCAGATAACGGATAGCTCTCCGTAGCCGGCACCATAAGCGGCAAATACCACCGAAAACGCTTTTTGGCGAACGGAAACTTACTGATAAACGATTCTTTTATTTCGCTATTTTTAAAAAGGTGGTGAGTTCCGGCCGCATCATAAATCAGCGTATGAATCGGCGCTGTGGGATAAAGCTCACTAAACGCTTTCAAAACACGCTCCGCTCCCCCCAATTGATTTAGATGGTCATGTACGAGAGCTACCTTCATATTTTTAATTAGCTGATTTTCCGCTAAAGACTACCCAGGGGGTTTTTAATAGTATTTGTAAGTCTAGTTTCGGAGACCAGTTCTCGATGTAGTATATATCCAACTTAGCCTCATCCTCAAATTTCAAGTCCGAACGCCCTGAAATCTGGGCCAAACCGGTCATACCCGGTTTGATGGTCAGTAATTTTTTATGCCAATTCTCATATCGTGAAACCTCTTCTGGCTCATGCGGCCGCGGCCCGACTAAGCTCATTTCACCTTTTACGACATTAATCAATTGCGGAAATTCATCAAGGCTCGTTTTCCTGATAAACCTGCCTACCCGGGTAATTCTCGGATCGTTTGAAATTTTGAACAAAGGTCCATCGTTGCGTTCATTGTATTTGAGAAGATCTTTTTTTAGCATATGAGCATTTTTTACCATAGAACGGAATTTATACAGCCGGAAGCTCTTGCCCCGCTGGCCGACCCTATCCAGTCGCGCAAATACCCCTCCCTTGGAATCCAACATAATCACTATAGCTAGCAATAAAAATAATGGGGATAATAGCAGCAGTAATAACAAAGCAACGATAACGTCAAATATCCTTTTAAAAATCCTGCCCCATCCGTCTAATCTTGTCTTCTTCACTTCAATAATCGGTATGTCAGCAATAGTACCCACTTCTATATGCGTTGGCTGCACCTCAAAAAGATCAGTAGCATATTTAAAAATTATATGGCATGAATTGCAAAAATTTCTCAATGAATGTATTTCTTGCTTATCGAGGTTCGGATCTCCCTGAATGACCTCGTCTATGGAATCGGTATCTGTTTTTTCCCGTAGTTTCTTCTTAGTTTCTTCGCTAAAATCTTCGTAACGCGCAATAATGCGGTATCCCATGGCTGGGCGTTTATAGATCTGCTGTACGATATCTTCCGTTGTTTTGTTATTGCCAATAATCACCACATTATGCAGGCCAATGCCCTTTTTCAAAAATGCTCGTTGTATCCCCCTGACTATTAATCGCCCCGCCATAACCATGGCAATGGCCAGCAGCCAGCCAATTAAAACAATAAAACGTGAAGAAAAAAGTTCACGCTGGAAAAATATTATTATGATTATTAAAGCAATGCTGGCGGTACAGGCTATAAAAATAAGCGTCATTTCATCAATCAAACGCCTGGTGCTTTTAATAGCATACAGCCCCAACAAAGCAAATATTATAATGAATACTATGGGAATAAATATGAGCCCCGTTACGTATTGTTTAAAAACAATTTCAGTTAATATCGGCCGGATATCAGTAAATAAAGGTATGAATCGTAATTGATATGCAAAAATACCCGCTACAAATACCATAAAATAATCAACGGGCAATAATATAAAGCTAAATAATAATTCTGCTTTTTTCATAATTAGTTTTAATTAAGCCTAAGCAAACCTGTAAGCCGAATTCTGTCGTCCCTCGCTCTCCGAGCTTCGAGTGACAAGTCTTTTATCCTGGACTTGTCCTCCGGAGCCCCGAAGATACAAAGGAGGATGATTATCTATCTAGTCCTACCGTTGCCGATAGGATCAAGCGACTAACCCGCCCCACACCAATTCCTGTTAACTAAACTTTTTTAACAACATTATATAAGAATTGGTGTGGGGCCTACTTAGTCTTGCACCGGATAGGGTTTTTCACGTTGGCTAGTCACCTAGCCAACCTGTGAGCTCTTACTTTCTCCTATATCATTACTGGTACAGGATTATCCCCGACTATGCGGGGCTCACCTCTTTTCACCTTTACCCACCGAAGCTCACCATGTGAGCGAAAGCGGGAAGTATAGTCTCTGTGACACTTTCCCTAAGCTTAAAATTTTTAAAAGGCTATAGCGCATTCAAAAACTTATATACTCGGTCGCCGTTAGCGACTATCCAATTCTCCGCCCAGGGCGGAGGGTGTTCGGACTTTCCTCCCCCCACACCAATTCCTGTTAACGAAACTTTTAGCAGTATTATACAAGAATTGGTGTGGGGGGCAACCATCCAGTTTACTTAGGCTTAATATAGAGAATAACCCAAATGCATATATTTGTCAACCGTATTTTGCCTATGCTACTATTAGACTTATATGAGCTTATCAAAGCCAAAATTATACTATAAAGTCGGCCATCGCGGAGCCGCCGGTCTAGCACCGGAAAATACCATAGCCAGCTTCCAAAAAGCGGTTGCAAGCGGCGCTGATATGGTTGAGCTTGATGTGCACCAATGCGCTACTGGAGAAATTATCGTCATGCATGACGAAACGGTTAATCGTACCACCAACGGATCCGGCAAAATTAAAAACTTATCGTTATCCGAAATCAATTCCTTACTAATCCCACCAGATCATACTATACCCACGCTTAATGAGGTCCTCACTGCCTTTAAAGACAAATGCTTTTTTAATATTGAAATTAAAAATAAACGTATCGCTTCCGAGGTGCTGTCAATAATCAAAACTCATCGGGCAGAAGATAAGGTTATAATCTCCTCCACACATGTGGAACCGCTTACTCACCTTGCTCAAATAGCGCCGCATATAACCACAGCGCTGATATTTCACGCGACTAAATCAATAAAACGGCAAGTTTTTTTTACGCTTATAGCCTTGCTCTTTTTTCCGCTGGCACGTTACATTGCATTAATCCGCCTGCAAAAAAGTAAAGCCCAATGGCTGCATTACGCCATCCATTTACCCTTAAAATATTATTTTGATTTTTTTAAAAAAAGAGGTTATCTCATCGGCCTTTGGACCGTCAACAAACCCAAAGACATCGCCCGGTGCAAAGCGCTGGGTGTTGACTCAATCATTTCTGATTTTCCAGACCGGCTTTCCTAAATAGCTGCTTACAATCCCCTGATTAACTCCTTAATCTCCCCGTAGTGCTTTTCAATCACTTCCGGCTGCCTAAATTTAATAGAAAAAGTACGAAGCCAATCAATTACTTTAATTAACGATTCCTTATCGGGGTTATCATAATTGCCGCCTGTCTCCTTAAAGGCATTTTTTATAATATCTTCAATATTTTTGCGAACGAGCTCATCCATCTCCTGTTGCGTATAATTATTAGTGAATGATTCCATTGATTTTTTAGTAACGGTGCCGTGCGCTTGTTCAAAACATCGGATAATGGCGTCACGCACGTCGACCGCCGTATAGGGATCATTTTTCTCTATCCCATAAACTCTATTCATAAGAATGAATTAATAATTATCTTATAGTATATTATAATACATACGTACTAAAAAAATCAATTACCTTAGCGCTATATTCGTCTTTGGTGATGGTATAGGTATCTTCATGGGCAGCCTTTCTGACCATCCAGAATTCTTTCAGCCAAGGTGCTTTTTTATAAAACTCAACGGCATCCTCGATAGGCACGCGCTTATCATGAGCTCCATGGATGACCATCATCGGCCTGGCTTTTAGTTTTTCCATATAAGTCACCGGATTGATAAGCGGGTAGTATATGCCGGTGCGGTATTTAATCATCCACAGTACGATATACCCTAAAGGAAAAAACGGCAGTCCACGAAAATACCGCTTAAAATTATTCCAAATAACGGTTTTGAACCGGGCGTAAGTAGAATTTATAACAATAGCTTTTATCTCCGGCAAATCCCCCGACTTCATCAAGGCCACCGCACCCCCCATGGAAAATCCCAGCACTCCGACTTTATCCATTTCAACGTCCTTTCTGTTTTTCAGATACTGCACCGCGCCCTCAAGATCGGCCTGCTCTTTTTCGCCAAAAGTGATCAATTTTCCTTCACTCTCCCCTGAAGCGCGGAAATCAAATATTAAAACATTAAAACCAGCCTTATTCAGAAAAAGGGCCTGGGGAATCATCTGCTCTTTTGAACGGCCATAGCCATGAAGCAATATTATCGTTCCCTGGTTGGTACCGTTTATAAAGACTCCAGCTAATTTCAACCCGTCACTGGAATAAAAGGAAATCCGCTCATAGTCTATTTTTTGCTCATCCCAATCGTAATAAATAATTTCCCTTGGCTTGCTCATAATCCGCCGGGCGATTATCCAAGAAAAACCCAAAGAAAAAAACGCCAGTAGTATTATGCCCAAGAGAATATCATATATCATAACCGCATTATATAAAAGTTTGATACACTATAACGACTCGTCGATAGCTTTGTTTACAAGTTTGTCAGCTTCTTTATTTTGTTCCCGCGGAATATGGTGAAAATCAACGCGCTCAAAATCTATCATTTTATTCCATATTTTTACGAACAATGAGCCGATTTTTTCATTCTTGATCTTATATTTCCTGCTTAACTGGTTGACTGCCAGTTCGCTGTCCATATATATATCAAGCTCTTTGGCGCCAATACGTTTAGCCTGCTCTAAAGCCAACACAACGGCTTGGTATTCCGCTTGGTTATTAGTCGCCTCCCCGATATATTTGCAGTAGGTACCCACCAAACTATTACCCTCCCAAATAACAACGCCTATTCCCGCGGGACCCGGATTGCCGCGTGCTCCACCGTCTGTATATATTTCCAAAGTATTTTGCTTCATATAATTATTGTATCACAATTCCCCATCATAAGTCTTTTTTGTTAATAACACGAAAGTGTTCAGCTTGCAGCATTTCTTCGACCGCATACGCCGGAAATCCGGTGAATGCGTCATCATCGTCCATTTGCGAGGCATGGCAGCGCAAAGCCTTCTTTTTAATCGCTGTATTAATCGGCACCCTAGCGGTTGGCTTTTTATACTCCAACTGCTTAGCATAATGCCCGGAATTTCTGCGCTGCCGCAGCCACGATTTTGCCTTCGGTTGTAACAAGGGGGGCAATGAAAATTCTACTAATATAATTCTTTTCTGTTTGGCTATCTTTTTTGCCACATTCCCTGCCGCAATATGATCACAATGCCCTGAAATACCATCCGCGCCAAAACTCATAATAACTTCTGGTTTAAAATCATCAGCAATAGACAAAACCTGTTTGATGAGACTTTGCTGATGCTTTGCCACCTCACCATCCGGCACTCCGAGGATATGCCATGTAGCTATATGTAAACACTGACAGACCTGCTGTAATTCCTTTTCACGAATCTTCTTTAGTGCTTTAGTCGATAGTTCCTTTTTTAAATGTGAAGTTCCCTTTTCACCGAAAGTAGCACAGAGCAAAGCTGTCTGGCCACCCATGGCATAATTTTTATACAGAGTCCCAGCTGCAGCGTAACTTTCATCATCCGGATGTGCGGTAAGTACCAGTATTCTCTTTCCCAAAAATTCATTCATAGGCTTCCCTAATTACTGGCTGTACCCTCGTCAATTCGCACATCAATAAGCTTGAGCTGCAATTCACGGTTGCCGTTCCATTCATTAACCGATACCTCGAAAATGATGTCAACCATATCCCCGATACGCAATATATCACCAAGCCCGTTGCCAAAACGGAAGGCAATCACTTTTCTGGTTTGATTACCCCGCCGTAAGACAAGACGCAAATGCTTACCTTCGTTACCAACCTTTTGCATATCAATCACTTCTAATCCAAAAGCCGCAAAGGTTGGTATGGGATTACGCTCCCCAAACGGTTCAAACATCTGCAGCATATGAACCAAATCCCAGTTAATATCCTCCAAAGGCACACGACTATCTACCATAACTTTTTTAATCAGGTCCTGTTCCGTAAGCGACTTATCAGCCTGCTGTTCCATTAACTTTATAAATTTCTGGTACTTATTTTTTCGTAAAGTAAATCCGCAGGCCGCCGCATGGCCGCCAAATTGCTCAAGAACGTCTTTGATATCGATTAATGCTTTGGTAATATCAAATCCCGAAATTGACCGTCCGGAGCCTACAATATCCCCCTTTTCATTTTCTCCCATGATAATAACCGGGCGGTGATACGCCTCTGCCAAACGGCCGGCTACTAATCCTACAATACCAACAGTCCATTCTTTGCCGCGGGCAAATAGTATTTTCTGTTTATCTATTTCGTCAATTTGTTGCTTTGCTTCTTTGACAATTTGCTCGGTAATCTCCTGTCTTTGCTTATTGGTTGCTTCAAGGCACGTAGCCAGCTCCTGGGCCCGTTCTTCGTCTACGGTTAGCAATAATTCATAAGCAGTATTGGCATGGTCTATCCTTCCTGCCGCGTTTATTCGTGGTACGATTCCAAAGGCAACACTATTGGTATCGAGTGTTCCTTGATTGAATCTGGTTAATTCAACCATCTTCCGCAAACCGACACGTTTTGTTTTACGCAAGACAATCATTCCATATTGTACAAGTGTCCGGTTTTCTCCCAAGAGCGGTACGCAATCACCGATAGTGCCAATCGCTACCAGGTCAAGCAGCCATTTTTCAAAACCTTTTGGCAGCTTTTTACCATTGTCTTTGGCGATAATCGCCGAGGCCAGCTTAAAAGCCACGCCAGCGCCTGCCAAATCACAAAAAGGATATTTCTCTCCGGGAAGGTGCGGATTAATCGTAGCAAAGGCATCCGGCAATTCCGGCTGTGCTTCATGGTGGTCGGTAATGATAGTATCAATCCCCTCTTTGTTAGCCAAAGCAATTTCATCGACGCTGGCGATGCCGCAGTCAACGGTGACTATCAAACGTGTTCCGTTCTGCTTTAACTCCTGCACGGTATCTTGATTAAGGCCATATCCCTCCGACAAGCGGTGCGGTATATACACATTCACTTCAGCTCCCAGCGCTTGCAAAACAGATACCATAATTACTGAAGCGCAAACACCGTCAGCGTCATAATCACCATGCACGGTAATAGCCTCTCCCTTTTCTATAGCCTGATAAATCCGATCTACCGCTTTTCCCATATCGGTAAACAGAAAAGGGTCATGAATATCCTGGCTGTAATCCGGGTGTAAAAATTCATCTATTGACCGCTGATCTTGCAACCCCCGATTATACAGCAGTTGCAGCACCAAAGGCGCAATTTCAGGGAATTGCTTGATTGTATGTTGTGGCAATGGAGAGGCAATCAGCCATTTTTTTTGCATAGGTTGATGTTTATTATATCAATACTATGCCAAAATTTCAATCATACCAGAGGCTTTAATTTTTTATTCATTTGGATTATAATGAATGTAGAGAGAAAAGCATATTCATACGGTTTTTTATACTATTTATGGCTGATCAATTCTCCGGAAAAAAAGAAAAATGGTTCCCATTTTTTTGGGATTGGGAGCAGCGCTGGATCAGCAAAGCGGTGCCTCGTCTCCCGCATTATCTAAACGGGACCAATTTAACCTGGTTTACTATTCCTATTTGTCTGCTTGTTATTTTATTTTACTGGCTAGCCACCTATAACATCCAGTGGCTTTGGGCAGTATCAGTAGTTATAATATTACAATACATTACTGACAGCTTAGACGGTGCGGTCGGCAGATTTCGCCACAGCGGATTAGAAAAATGGGGCTATTACATGGATCACCTAGTTGACTACCTCTTTTTATGTTCCATCATCATAGGTTTTGCCATACTGCTTCCAGAACACACTCTACTATTAATGCTTTTTTTGGCTTTGCTGGGAGGTTTTTATGTCAGTTCATACCTTGCCGCAAATGTTACCACCGAGTTTAGGATGAGCTATTTCAAGATTGGCCCTACCGAAGAACGTATCTTTGTGATCATATTAAATATCATAATAATATTTTTTGGTTCTTTATTTATATCATATTTACTACCAATTCTAATTATTATACTGTTTATATTACTTTCTTCTGTAATCTACATTACTCAAAAAAGTATTTCAAATAGTAATAACCAAGCCCCCAAACAAACAAAGACATAAAAATAAACAGCGCATACAAACCAAAAATACACCGGCCTAAGTATTAATTATAAATTTATGCGCTCACACAACGTCTTTGTCATGATGAAACCGGATGCTTTTAAAAGAAATTTGATCGGCACCTTACTAAAGCGATTTGAATCAAAACGGGATCTTACCTTGACCGCTTGCCGTCTTATAACGCCAACAAGGAAGCAGGCTCTGGGCTGGTACGGCCAAAAGGACAAATCATCAAAAAAGGATTACCCTCCAGCGCATTTTGTAGCCAACTATTTGACACAGGGCAATCTTTTGCTGATGATATGGAGCGGCCCAAATGCCCTAAAAAAAGTGCGCCAAGTAGTAGGCAAAGCCACTGACCCGCAGCAAAACGCCATCGGTACTATCCGGCGGGATTTTGGTATAGACACCAAAAAGAAAGCTGATAAAGGCAACCGTGCTGTAGAAAATCTAGTACACGCCTCGCGCAGCTACACCTCGGCAAAACGTGAAATTATATTTTGGAAAAATTACATATAAAAAACGCTGTAAGCAGAATTACTTAAAGCGTTTTTAGATGTTCCTTTGTCCTGTTTTTTCGCAGTCCATGGCAGCACACAATGACTGCTCCACCTCCTCACGTATTTGCTGGCGCCACAACCGAGAAGCACGTATAGCTACCTGATCAAGGTAGTCGATCATATCCATTGATCTTTTTTGCAAATGCAGAATACTCTGCGCTACCTCATACTGCTCCTCACCGATTTGATCGTCTGAAATATCAATCAATATTGAGTCTAGCAACCGCTCTCTCGCAAACCTAGCTAGCTCATAAAAAAACAGCCGCACATACGTCATCACTTTGTTGGGAATTTCCGTTAACTGCAGCGATTCAATTGCCGCTGGCAAACAATAATAATTGCCCACTCCCTGTTCGACAAGAACAATCACTGTTTTCAGTCCACTGGTAAGTTTTGCCTGTCTGCCTTCTGAAATACTGTTATAACAACAAACTGCCACTTCATCATACAAAGCTAACACTTTATTAAGATTGCTGTTCTGTCCAACCATAGAACCTGCCTTTTTTTAATAAAGAACCAAATTGTTTTCACTATAGTATTACATCATTAATAATATGTCAAAATTTTTACTTTTATAAATCAGGCAGCGCGTGTTAGCTTTACTTTTTCTGCAGTAAAATGTTATACTACAAATATTATAACCAGCCTCTATAAAAAACAAAAGGCAAATTTATCATTTTAATCTGACAATCTGCGATGAATTTTTATTCAATAACCAACAAACAAAACCCGCTGACCAATCGGTTATTCAGCGAAGCCTGCTCTCTACGCAAGATAACCTATCATGAAATTGACATCAATGAATATTTGCATGATCCAGCCACTGAATTAACTTATGGTGATATGGTATACCGGGTGGCAGTCGACCCCCGTGCTACCAACCTAGAACGCCTATTGATCAATGACAAAACGGCCACTTTATTCCAATCAGTAGACGATGTCGTTTACAAAAACCTTACTAACCAAAAAACGGCGCACCAGGCTATTATCCACCAGCGCGCCGGACTCCCCATTCCAAAGACTATCTATTCGCTGCCGCGTAATATTCAAAATATCAAACCATACGTTATCAAGCACCTTGGCCAGCCCCCCTACATCATCAAGGTAAATAACATGAGCCAAGGCCAGGGAGTTTTGAAGCTGGATTCTATTCCTTCCCTGCTCTCAAGCGTTGACTATTTATTTTCACACAATCAAAACTTTATTATTCGTGAGTTTATACCCGTGACCAGTTCGGCCCGGCTTATTGTACTAGGGAAAGATATAATCAGCAGTTTGCAGTTCAAGGCCCCGCCACATGATTTTAGGTCAAACGTACTCCAGCATACTACCACGCCAATGGACTTTTCAAAAGCTATCGAACAAACAGCCCAACAAGCGGTACACGTTTTGGGCTTTGAATTTGGGGCGGTAGATATATTAATTATTGACAAGGCTTATTATATTTCAGAAGTTAATTTTCCGTGCAGCTTTTCCAAAGCACAATCAGTAACCAAAGTTGACATTGCCGGCCAAGTGATAGATTATTTAAGAATAAAAAGTCAGCGCCTCAAAAAAGAAATATAATATGAAAACTACTTTTTGGCAATCACTGCCAAAGCCAATCATTGCACTGGCTCCTATGGACGGCTATACCGACAGTGCTTTTCGTTCTATCTGCAAATCGATCAATCGGAAGATAATATTATTCACCGAATTCACTTCAGCTGACGGCATTTACCACCAGGCCAAAACATTGCTAAAAAAACTAAAATTTGACCATTCAGAAAAGCCAATCATTGCCCAACTATTTGGAAAAAATACCGAAACTTTTATTACCGCCGCCCAATACTGTGAAAAAGCGGGTTTTGATGGTATTGATTTAAACATGGGTTGCCCTTCAAAAACCGTAGTCAAATCAGAACACGGCATTGCCTTACGGAAAAAGCCTGATCTGGCTTTCCGGCTGGTTGCAGCGGTAGCGCAGCATACTACCTTGCCAGTTTCCGTCAAAACAAGGCTAGGCTGGGAAAACAGCCAGGATTTAATTGCCTTTGGGAAAGGGGTACAAGAGGCTGGCGCACAATTAATAACCGTTCACGGCCGCACCTACAAACAGGGGTTTAGCGACCAGGCTGACTGGCGGCCAATATATGAATTAAAAAAGGAACTTTCCATTCCGGTTATCGGCAACGGCGACGTCCAGGATATAGAGAATGGAATGAGTAAGTTAAAAAACTTGGACGGCTTTATGATAGGCCGGGCGGCTATTGGCAACCCTTGGGTGTTTAGTGATACGGCAAACCCGCCTTTTGAGCAAAAAATTCCGCTCATCCTCAAACACACTACACAACTAATTAATGCAAAAGGAGAAAAACGAGCTTTTTTTGAAATCAGAAAACATCTCTTAGCCTATGTCAAAGGCCTGCCCAATGCCTCAAAATATCGCTCCCATCTTGTCCAGGTTAGCACATTAAATGAAATTCATGATATACTAAAAGAAATCGCGATTCATTAAATCACTCCACGTGCTACCGACCACGTGCCAATAGCCAACTTATGCCCAACCCGCTCCACCATATCCACCAGCGTAAAACAACCAGCGACTCCGTCTCGCCACCATACCCCCACCCGCAAAAAAAGAAACGGATACTTGATATTATCATTTATCCTATTGGAGTCCTGGGGCCGTTGATCACCGTTCCGCAAGCTTTCAAAATATGGACCGAAAAGACCGCCGAAGGCGTTTCCATCACTTCCTGGCTTGGTTTATTTTGCATTGCCATCGCCTGGATCATTTATGGCGTAGCACACAAAGACAAACCGATTACCCTCACCAATATCGGGTTTGCTGCCGTTCAGTTTTTTATCGTCCTGGGAATAATTATGTATGGATAACTATAGCCTATGAACACCGTATTAATTTTTATATGGATCTGGGGGGCTATGATTGCCACGTCATTTTGGGAAGCTTATGCCGAAGGACGTAATGCCTGGGATAAAGGCAAATGCGGCTGGAAATTTAATATTGGTAAAAAGTTCGTATTAACCGGTTATCATTTCTTCCTTTTTTATGTAATGTGGCCGCTGCTTCTCACCCTGCCGTTTATCATGTTTGGCTGGGATACGAGATTATTTGGGGTAGTAGTCAGTGCTTTTGCTTCCGGAGCGGTCATAGAAGACTTTATGTGGTATGTCGTCAATCCAGAAGTAAAGTTAAGAGAGCTCAATACCGATTTTGCCAGTTACTACCCAAGAGTAAAAATTGGATCAATCAAAATTCCCATTATGTATTTTGTTGGCATCGGTGTAGCTGTTCTCTCTTGGCTTTTGTTGTGGAAATAAAAATAACCGTGTAATACACATATCTACAATCCATACTGCGCTTGACATTTTTTTTGCTATACTTTAAGATAGTACAACATCCTCGATCTTTATATATGCAAGCTTGGTGGGCATAGCTCAAGTAGGTTAGAGCCTTTCTTTTCTGGAGAAATGGTTACTGGTTTCCGCCCGACTTGCCTACGGCTAAGCCGTTGGCGGACGCGGCGAATCCGGTTGCCCACTTTTTAAAAATCCGTCCTCATAGCTCAGCCTGGTCTAAAGCCTCGGTTTTCACGCCGATGAACGGGGGGTTCAAATCCCTCTGGGGACGCTAAATTATTGGCTCCGTATATAGCCTTTCTTAAATCCGGTCAACCTTGTTAACATAGATAGCAGGTTCTAATCCTGTCGGAGCCAATTCGTAAAAAGGTGTCCATTGCTTTATTTCGACAAATTATCTAAACTCCAAAATTTTGTTGAAATATCCTGCATAAGGACGCCGATAACATAAAAGGGTAGTCAATAATAACTGACTACCCTCTTTTTATAGATAATTATGTATGCTTTAGTCTTCGCTTTCTAATTCAGCCGAATGCTGCGCTGTACCAATAAGCTGCTTATGAATCTCGTACTGTTCATGTAACAAGCGCAGTTCCTGATTCAATTCACCGTATAATTCATTTAATAAAACGCTGGAAAATTTCATATAATGGTCATGTTAATAAATAACAGACCACTATAGCATATCGGCTATACACATGTCAAGGGCATGTGGTAATGTGCACAGACATATTGCACTTTCTGATAAGCTTAAGGGCATATGAA
>CAZJUO010000015.1:0-22347 GCA_964549245.1 uncultured Gammaproteobacteria bacterium | reverse complement strand
TCAATCTCATCTACCGCCGCCACCACTTGTTACCGATGACCCCTTCTGATACATATGCTTGACAATTTTCCTATAGTTTGATATTGTACAACATTCCTTTTTAATAATTAAACAAAAGCACCAAAAAGGAAGTTACGGAAGTTGAACTTTCACAAGGAGGAGTTAGTGAAACACTCTCGATTCATTATCTGTTTGGTTGTCGTCTGTATGGTACTTGGCTGGGCTAACATGGCCTGGGCCGGCAAACGGAAAGACGCCCGTCCCTCGCTCGAATTTTCCTGTAATTGGCTGGGGGCACAGACGTTTACTACTGTTTCCACGCAGAGCGAGCAGGCCAACCTGCCGTTATCAGACGGTTTTGAGTTTTTGGCCACCTATCGGCCGTTTGACAGGTCACCGTTATGCCATTTACAATGCGGTATTTCATATACTCACTATGAGTATAGCCGGCTGTTATTGGTGGACCAGCCTCATGGAGAGATGCAAACTGACGTAGCGGAGTCGCGAATCGGGCCAGTTGTATTTTTGGCAACCGATTGGGCTTGCCCGTCAAAGTTTAAATGGCTGCACTACCGGGCCAGAATCGGATTTGTGGCTGATATATTTGGCCGTACTATTACCCTGGATCAGGAGGAAATTGGCCGGTTGCGGGAACAGCGGATCGTAGTGGCTACCGAGATGGGGTTAAAAGACCCCACCGGTGCCAGCGGGGGGATCTTTTTTTTACGAATTGCCTACGAACGATCAGTATACCAGTTTTCGGCGAGCCATAAACAGAGTTCGCTGGATGTAATAAGCGAGGGCAACAATCGCCTGACCGTTGGCCTGGGCATCAGTATTTGATAACAAAACCCCACCTTTGTATATGCAAAGGTGGGAACTTTTTTAATACGGAAAATTATTTTTTACTGCGGTAATAAGCGGCGGCGTCTTCGGGGGCTACCGTGTTTACCACTACTCGGGACCCCAACTCAACTCCTGCCCAGACATCGCGGCGCGGACAGACACGCATATAAAAATATTCGTCAGAATCAGTAAAGGTCTGGTGCATATAAAAATTGTAAGGAAGGTTTAACTTGTTAACCTTTTTTAGTATCATTTTTAAGGCGCGGGCCAGTGATTTCAATTCAGCGTCTTCCAATAGGGTAATGTTGTCGACTTGGCGTTTGGGTACAAACCATACTTCATAGTTATAGGAAGAAGCATACGGGCAAAATACGGCTAAATACTTATCACTGTAAATGCGGCGTGGTCCCTTGGTTTCCGTCTGGGTCAGGCGCTTATAATAGGAGTAGCCGTTTTTTATTTGGTACTGGCGGGCACGAGCTAGTTTATTCACAATATGCGTGGGCACAAATCCGGCAGCCAGGATTTGGGAGTGGGCGTGTACCAGCGAAGCGCCGGCCTTTCCTCCATGGTTTTTGAAAATGATGAGATATTTAATTTTTTTATCTTTGGCCAGCTCCTTGGTGCGCGCCTGGTACGTTTGCAATAAGCGGAAAATGTGCGGCTCGCCAAATTCAGCTAGTTCTTTATTATGGTGGGGCGTTTCAATAACTACTTCTTGGTGGCCATAGGCTTTGGTGTTTTCCGGGCTGACGAAGGGAAAAATATTTTTAATAACTTTGATTTCCCACCACTTGTTCGGTCCAACTTGGTGAAGAGCCGGCTGGGAGGGTTTTCGTACTTCAGAGCAAAAAGGACAATTTTCGGATTTAACAGGTATTTCATGGTGGTGTACTACGTCGTGGGGGCGCTGTGAGCGCTTTGGAGCTATAATCACAAAGCGGTCATGGATTTCATTGATCCGAATTTCGCTTTTTCTGGGCTGGATTTTGGCGCTGGTATTTTTTTGTTTGGGCATGACGATTAGGAAATTATCTTTTGGTACATGTCCGCATATTTATTTGCAGAGGCATTCCAGGAGAAGTCTTTTTGCATAATCTGATTAACCACAGTATACCATTTTTCTTGATTTTTATATAGCTCAAGGGCGCGCAAAAGAGCCTCTAAGAACGGCGCTGGCTTGTATGGTCCAAAAACAAAGCCATCACCCTGGTTGGAATTTTCCTCGTAATTTTGTACAGTATCTTTTAACCCGCCGGTAGCTCTGACCACGGGAACAGTGCCATAGCGCATGGCGATCATTTGTCCTAAGCCACAGGGCTCAAATTTTGAGGGCATGAGGAATAGGTCCGAGCCAGCGTAGATTTGCTGGGCCAGCTTGGCGTTAAATTCTATCTTGGCGCTTATTTGCTTCGGATGGGCCTGGGCGGCTTTTTGCATCATAGCTTCCAATTTCGGATCGCCGGTTCCCAATAGTACGAGCTGTACATTTTCGGCAGCCAGCTGCTCTGTAATATCGTAAAGCAAATCTATGCCTTTTTGGTCGGCTAAGCGTGAAACTATGCCTAAAATTGGAATACGTTCGTTAACTGGCAGGGAAAAGGTTTTTTGCAGGTCGGCTTTACATTGTTTTTTGCCCTGCATGTTTTTTGATGAATAGGTGGCCGCAATGTCCTGGTCGGTTTGGGGATTAAACCTTTCTACATCAAGGCCATTTAATATACCAACCAAATCTCCTTTTCTCTTTTGCAGCGTTCCTTCTAGCCCGGCGCCATAGGCAGGAGTTAAAATTTCTTGGGCGTAGGTAGGGCTTACGGTATTTAGCGCATCACTTGAAAGAATGGCCTGTTGTAGGCTGGAGATTTGCTGGTGGCGCTGTTCTTTTAGTGTCGGGTAATCGTCTGTAGAAAACCCCAGGGCATCTAGAATGGTAGCAGCCTGATACCATCCTTGGTACTCCAGGTTGTGGATTGTGAGCAGTGTCTTGATGTTGGATAAAGCGGGATTTTTTTTAGCCAAAACTTTACAGATGACGGGGATCATGCCCGCATGCCAGTCCTGGCAATGTATAATGTCCGGTTGCCATTGCAATGCTTCAAAAATAGCGACGCTGGCGCGGGCAAAAAAGGTAAACCGTTCAGCCTCGCGATCAGTGCCTCCGGAGGAAGCATCTTGCTCAAAATAAACGCCACCACCGCCCAGGTAGTGCTCGTGTTCAATAAGATAAACAGGCACGTCACTATTGGGCAACAGAGTTTGGTATAGGGTTATATTTTCTTGTTTGCCGCTGAAGGGGACGGTTATTTGTTCGGCTGCTTTTTTTAGAGGATATTTGTTTTCGTCAATAATGCCGTATTTCGGAATGATAACGCGGACATCGATGCCGTTTTTTTTCAGAGCGGGAGGCAATGCTCCAGCCACATCGGCCAACCCGCCCACTTTGGCCAATGGCGTTAGTTCAGCGGCGACAAAAAGTACTTTCATAAAAATAATATTAATACTAAATGCTATTGTGCCCAGTCGGGCAGCGGCTCACCTGTTTGAGTGTTTTCCCACGTTTTTCCGGTATTGGTATCCGTTCCTGTTTCACCTACCCATTCGTTGCCATTGTAATATTTTTCGATTTTAAAAACCGTGCCGGTAGCCGGCTGATCAGGGTTGTTTCCTTGATTGACAATAGTATTGGTAACCTCTTCTTTGAAGTGGTTATCGCCTAGGTCAATGCGCGCGCTGGTAACTTTTTCATATTCAAGGCCGGCGTCTGGCCCTACTGTTTCTTTTCCGCGCTCAATACTGCCGTTATCATCGCGCTCATAGGAAATGTGTGTTTCGCGTTCTGCACCAGATGCAGGTTTTTGGCTGATTGTTTTGGTTTTATTTCCTTCCTCATCGTATTCATGAAATTTTTGCCAGTCACTACCGTCGCTGCTTTCGCGGACGTAAATTTCATTGCCCTGTTTGTCAGTGATAGCGTTACGATACCTTTGGTGTTCCTCGTCGGGATCCAGCTCGTATTTTTTGCCTCCCTCGGGTATTGAGGGCTCCTCCATAAGTTCAAACGTTTTGAAGTTTATGTCTTTTTCCTGGGGCGGGTATTCGTTCATAGGGGTAAGGTAATAAATTATAAGTGTTTTTTGAATTGTTGCCAGATAGTATAGGGGATCTTGATATAGTCCCACTGGCGCCTGATTAACTCTTTTTTTGTAAAGTCAATATCTCCATGGAAGTCGCTGCCGCCGGTCATAATCAAATTATGTTGTAGCGCGTATTGCTGGTAATGTTCTACCTGGTGCCATGAATGGTAGGGAGAGATAAGCTCAAGGCCGTCAAGACCAGCAGCGCGCAATTCATCGATGATAGCGTCGTCGTTAAAATTCAACTGTTGGCCGGGGTGAGCTAAGATGGCCAAGCCGCCGCTTTTTTTTATCATATCAATTGCTTTCTTGATTGGCAATTCGGAAATCGGCAGATGACCCGGTTTGTTGCGCCCAAAATAATGGTCAATTTTACTGAAAAAATCTCTTTTGTCCGGGGGCAGTTCTGCCTCAATTTTATTCATGTTTTCTGGATGAGCGTCGATTTCTTTTAGAATATGGACAATGCCGTAATTTGAAGAGGGCCCCTTGAAGATTGCTTGCTCGTCAATGACGAAGCCTTGTTTGAGCAAGTTGTCAATTGCCCGCTTGGTGTTTTTATAGTTATCGTCTTGTAATTGCTGCAGTGTTGACTGTAATACGTTGTTCTCCGGATCAAAATTATATCCCAAGCAGTGAAGATGCTTTTCCTGATAGTAGGTATACAGCTCTACGCCGGCTATGGGCTGAATATTATATTGTTTGGCTGTGGCAAGCAGCTCCGGCACGCCTTGTATGACATTGTGGTCGGCTAAAGCAAATACGGCGATGTTATTTTTTTTCGCCATAGTCAGCAGTTCCGGAACGGTGTAATCTCCTTCAGAGTGGGTTGAGTGCACGTGCAGGTCAATATAGGAGTTCATATTAGTTGTATAGTTTAAAACTATTATTAATTATCTCCTTGATTTTGACGGATGAAAAGCGGGCTAATTCGTGAAAATCTTTTTTATCTGTGTAAAAATGCCAGCCAATTACGTTAAATACCGATTGTAGAAAGACGGTAGTTGCCCATAACTCCTTAAAGTGTTTATAGGAGGCGTTGCTTCTTTTAATTTGCTGGTATAGTTTTTTCTGCCAAGACGGGTGGGAGGAGGCGCGCATCCAAATGGTTACCGCGTCCTTGGTGATTGGCGACCAGCCGATATTTTCCCAGTCAATAAGCTTATAGCCATTCTTTTGTTTAACGATATGAGGAGCGTATACTTCTTGGTGCGCCAAAACACGCGGCGCTGTGGCGTATAGGCGGTTATGGTTAAATAATATTTTTTTAACTTGTTGGCCTACGCGGGGAACCGAGGTAAAAGTCTCAAGGAGACCCAGGTAGGGATTGATAAACTGCCATAAGTAATTAATATTTTGAGGAGGGAAGAGCAGTTTTTTTAGTTCAGGTGAAAGATCTTTTGGGGTAATGCTATGCAGCTCATCTAAAAAACCCGTTATCCACCGCAAGCTGGCCTGGGTAAAAAAGCTATCTTGAAAGCGGATATTGCCTCCGGCTATATTTTGGCGGCGGCCGGTAAGGTATTGCCGTATATACCAGCAGCGAGGGCCAACCGAAGAAACATATAGCTGCGGCAAAGAAGCTTTAACCAGTTCATACGACGATTGCCCAATAAACCTCATAAATTGGATTTCCCGGGAAAACTTTTCGTTGGTTAGGTGGTCGTACGAGCGGGGGTAGATAGTCATTTTAAAAAGGGCGGTTTTATTTTTCCATTTCCCTTGCGCCACAAAAAACCGGGAGCCGAATTTAATCGTTTTTTTAATGGTGAATGATTCCCGTCTTATAAGGCGTTTAATGATTCTTTTGGCTCGAGCGCGTAATTTTTTTCGGGTTTTGATATCTTGTTTGGCCACGCTATTGTTTGATTAATTGGTCTTTCTTTTCTAGTAATTCATTGACCCGGTCGCGAATCTGCGCAGCGCGTTCATATTCTTGGTCTTTGGCCGCCTCAAACATCTGTTTTTTAAGATTATCGACCATGGCATTAAATTCCTTTTCCGGGATGTAGGGAAGATCAGTAGTGATGCGTTGGGTAACGTCTTCATCAGCAGTTTTGGCCAGGCTGTCAACTTTACCGCTTCGCTGCCAGTCAAAAGCGGTAAAGATAATAGATTGGTAGAGTTGCAGGGCCTGGTCTTTTTTTGATTTAGCGCACGGTGCTGTTATGACCACGTCCTTCAGTTCTTTGGCCCCCGCTTCTATCATTTCAATGCTCCACCAGGGCATCGCCGAAGCCCACCAATATTGGTCAGAGTGAATAGCCCGATCAAGCATGGTTCGTATGGCAGAATATTTTGGATTTTTGGGACTGGTGGCCTCGACCACTTCGATAGCCAGCCTGGTTAAGCTCCATTGCATTTGCTGTATTTCATTATTTTTATCGTCCCAACGGGAGAACGGCGTATTTTGCTCGATATCCTTTTTCATTAAAGCCCATGAAGAAGGCCGCGGATCAACCGATTGCCGTTTGGTAAATAGAGACGGCAGTTCAGAAATAGTAACCGGTTGTAGCTGCTTTGTTTGGTACAGATCAAACAGCAAATTTTCCAAGCCAGGCCGATGGTGGCCAAAGGTCTCACCATCCATAGCGGTAATCAGGTATTCATTATTATGCACGCGCTCGCCGAGCAGTTGAATAAGCATATTGCCAGAAAAGACACTCATGCCTATTTCCGCGGATAGAATGCGAAAGCTAGCCTCACGTTCTCTGAAAAACAGATAAAAATCATCGCACCCTTGGAGCGTGTATAGCTTTGACCAGTCAATTTCTTTTATTTTTCCTGAAAAGGCTAATTCATCCAGGATAATCCACTGATAGCCTAAATCGGCAATGATTTCCCCAACTTTTCTGTTATACGCCATTTCGGGAGCGAAAAAACCCTTTGGGTTATAGACGCTGCCAAAGTATTTTTTATTGGTAGCCGTATTGAGCTCGATCTGGCGCTTGATCTCATGCTCGGGCATCAGCGGCAGGAAAGGGTGATATTTCGCGCTGGCGGTTAATTCTATTTGCCCCCGCTCGGCCAGCAATTTAATGTCAGCTATGACGTCTTTACAGTTATATTGCGCGAACAATTCAGTCAACACCGCGTTGATGTTTAATGTGACTTTAGCCTGGGGATATTTTTTCAAACCCTGGAAAATTTTACGGTACGACTCGCGGGCTATTTTTTTGACCCAATGCTCTTTTTGGGTTGGCGGTTGATAAATGTGAAGGAAATTTGCCCAAATCATATGTTTTTAGCTAGAATTTTTTTACCGCCGATATACCGAATGCCATCCTGTTCATTGGCCGTAAGGTAACGGGCGGCTGTTAGTTTATATTTTTTAGTTTGTTGCCAGCGCTGTGCCGTGGAAATAATTTTGTTGGCCAGCTTTTGGGCCTTAGCGGAATCTTTTTCAAGCAATCGGTTGATCGCCAGCAGCTCTTTGGTTTTTTTTGTAATAATGCGCAGGCTCCACCATGGTTTAGCCGAGGCCCACCAAAACTGATCTGATGCTAAACGCTTATCAAGCAACTGGCGGGCAGTTTTATAGTTGGGGTGGTTGGTGTTTTTATGCACAGCGGCGATGGTGTGGTGCACTAATAGCCACTGGTTGGCGTGTATAGGATTTTGGGGGTCTTGCCATAGTGCAAAGGGGATGCCCCGACGCAATTCAGAAGCTTGAGAAGACCAGCTGGCCTGTTTTGGGCTGATGGCTTGTTTATGTTTTTCCGAGGCAATGAATTGGCTGATGGTTAAGGTTGTAATATTTTTATTTGTCACTATGGTTTGCCAATATGTATCAAGTCCTGGACGATGGTGTCCTAAATTCTCCCCATCCATAGCGGTTATCAGTGTTTTATTGCGGGGCAGAGTGCTGGTGAGTAAAGATATAAAGGAAGACGGTTTTTTTAGTTCACAGTGGAAAGAGAAGTAGTCGCTGATCAGGCGGTTGCGGAAGACGATGTTCAGATTGGAGTTTTTTAATCGGTAAACTCGGCTGGTGTCACTTACAGCTAATTTTCCCGCCGCTGAAATTTCATCGATAATTACCCAACGGAAACCTAGCCGCGAAATCAGTTTTCCTACATGGTTGCTATAGGCCATCTCGGGAGCAAAAAAACCCTTTGGGTTATAGGCGCTGCCAAAGTATTTTTTATTGGCAGCTGTATTGAGCTCAATCTGCCGTTTGATCTCCGTATCCGGCAGCAGCGGCAAAATGGGATGATACATGGCCGAGCCGGTTAGCTCTATACATTTTGCCCTGGCTAAGGTTTTAATTGCGGTAATGATATCAGTGTGCCCGTGCTCTGCCAGCTGTTCGGTCAAAGAACCATTAATGTTAAGCGTAATAAAAAGTTTTCGATGTTTTTTTATCATCGCGAGTAAGGGACGGTAGCTTTCCTTAACTACTTTTCTGATAATGGCAGCGGACCAGTTTGGCGGTTGGTAGATATGAAAAAAATTTACCCAGTGCATAGTAAGGGATAGTTATTGCTTTTTCTTTTTTTTGTTCTTTAGGGCCAAGCTGTATAGTTGTACATATTTTTTTGCCGGCAATTCCCAAGAGTATGATTGTTGCATGGCCCGCCAGGTTAGGTTTTCCCAGGTCTGTGTGTATTTGTAGTTTTCCAAAGCTCTAGTCAGGGCGATGATAAATTCGTTCTGGCCGTATTTTTTAAAGACAAAACCATTGCCCTTTCTGGTTTTTGGATTGTAGTTGGAGATAGTGTCGGACAAGCCACCGGTTTCATGCACAATGGGTATGGAGCCGTACCGCAGGCTTTTTAATTGGGAGATGCCGCACGGCTCAAAGCGCGAAGGCATTAAAAACATATCAGAGCCAGCATACACTTTTGATTCCATAACTTCAGTAAAGGGGGTGACGATGGTTAGTTTTTTTGGGTACTTACGGGATATTTTTTTAAAGAATAAGATATATTCTTTAAAACCGCTGCCTACAATGACTATTTGCAGGGGGAGGCGCATGAGGATGTCAATCGTCTCCATGATTAATTTAAAACCTTTTTGTTCGGTCAGGCGGTTAACCACCCCGATAAGCGGGATTTCGGGGCTTTGTTCAAGTCCGGTTTCTTTTTGCAGGGCTAGCTTATTTTTCTTTTTGCGCCGTAGGCTGTTCCAGTCATATTTGTAGGCTATATTATCGTCAAAGGCTGGGTTGTTGACAGCGTAATCAATACCGTTGATAATGCCGTAGAGGTCTGATTTGCGGTTGCGTAAATATTTATCAAGCCCTTGGCCGAGTTCCGGCGTAGTGATTTCTTCAGCGTATCGCTCGCTGACAGTATTGATCACATCAGCGTAAAAGATCCCCCGTTTTGTAAAGTTAAGAAATTTAATGCCGCCGCGTTTTTTAAGCGGGTTTGATTTTCCGTCATCACGCTTATTCGGGGGCGTTTTCCACCAGTCGATGCCTGACTGGAAGGTGAGATTGTGGATAGTAAAAACAGTAGCCGCCTTTTTTAGGGTGGGATACTTGCTCTTCTCTTTGGCGATAATATTTGGCACCAGACCGGATTGCCAGTCGTGGCAATGGATTATTTGAGGCCTGATTTTCTTAAGCTCTAAAAATTTTATAGCCGCCACATTAAAAATTAAAAAGCAGAGATTATCATTGGAGTAGCCATAAATCCGTTTTTTTCTGTTGAATAGCTTTTTATTTTCAATAAAAATAATTTTTCTGTTGGGCTCCAGGGTAAGTTGATAGTATACAATGTTATACAATGTCTTGCCAAAAGAAATCGTTGTTTTGTCAATTATTTCCAGCGATAAGCCCTGTTGTCTGATGAAGCTATAGTAGGGGGTCAAGATATAGAGCTGATGTCCGAATCGGGCCAAAGCCTTTGGCAAGGCGCAGACTACATCACCCATGCCGCCGCTTTTTGAATAGGGGGCCACTTCTGAAGCTATGGTAGCAATACGATAGGTACGAGCCATATGAAGTTTAGATATAGTTTAGATAGTGAGCCGCAATGACAAAAGCCGCATGACTCCAGGCCAATGGGTAAATGCCGACGCGTACATCATCGAAGTATTGTTCTGGAAGATAATAGTTAAATTTATCAGCGCGTTCGACAACCCAGTTGAAGTATTGCAAGGCCTTTTTTTTGTCGCCATAAAGCGACCAATATATTGACATCCAGCAGTTGAGTAGTGGCCAGGCGCCGCCGCCTTCCTGGGCCGAACCCTCGCTATCAAAGTAGTCGAATTGGAAACGGTGTACACCGCCGTTTTTTACTATAGTGGATTCAATTTGGCGGACTGTTTTTACCATACGGGGATCCTTGGCCTCGCATATCTGAAAGGGGTATACCAGGCCGAGCAATGACGCGTCGACGTTTTGATCGGAGACAATGCCATGGTTTCGGTAAAAGTAACCCAGTTTTTGGTCATAGGCGGCTTCGATTTGTTTCATCATCTGCAGGGCAGTTTCTTTCCAAAAATGGTTGGGAATGATCTCTTCAGCGCACAGTAGTCCACGGGCACAGGCTGCTAAGGAGTATGTAAAATTATTCTTTAAACGGCTTGAAGTTTTACGCTCCAAAACTTCCCACAGGTCAGTGGTGGAAACCGAAAAGTGTGTCTGGTCCCAGGAGGCGGTCAACCCATCAGCCGTCCGCTGAATAAGTTTTTTAAATTGCAGTGCTTGTTCAAAATTTTTTCGGTAAAAGTGGTGGATAGTCCAGAGCAACGTTCCCATTTGATCAGCTTGGAATTGTTTGCCCATAGTAGCACTGCGCCCGTTGGAAGAATAGTTGGCATACAGCAGTTTGTCTTTGGAAAAGTCTTCAGGACGGTGATAGACCCATTCAAAAAACTTTTCCTGAATGGGTATGTGCAAGTATTCGGCAGCCACACATATAAAACAGGCATCACGTATCCAAACGTATCGATAATCAGAAGCCTCTTTCGGGGTGTAGGGCTTGTCGGTATTAGCAGCGACAATGGCTCCATTTTCCAGGGCGCAGTCCTTGATAACCTCTTTTGAGACGCTGATGATTTTATTTATTTTTTTGTTATCGGTCATGAGGGTAGTAAAAATTCTTTTGTTTGGCAGCAACAGATGGCTACTGCCAGGGCATCGGCTACATCATCGGGCTGGGGTATGTTATTTAGCTTGAGCTGTGCGGCTACCATGGTTTGTACTTGAGATTTTGAGGCGCGGCCATAACCGACCAGAGCTTGTTTTACCTGTAAGGGCGTAAATTCCCGCAAAGGGATATTTTTTTTCCATCCGGCCAGCAGTACCACGCCCCGGGCTTGGCCTACCTTGAGTGCGGTTTTTACATTTTTGGCGAAAAATAATTCTTCAACCGCAATACAGTCAGGTTTATGTTTATTTATAATAGTGATAAGGTCAGCGTAAAGGGTGCCGAGCCGCTGGCTATAGGGTTCTTGCGAAGAGGTGGTGATGGCACCGCAGCTATGCACGGAAATATTGCCTGATTGGCAGGTAATTAATCCGTAGCCAGTAATGGCAAAACCTGGGTCAATGCCCAGAATAGTAAACCTCTTTTTTTTAGAGATCGGCATTTGAAAAAAAATTGTTTACCTCATCGCTTGATTCCAGCTCCTCAAATAAGCCCTGCAATTTATTTATAACCGCAGTGTCGGTGATGGCAAGCTTGTTTTTCGGAACCAGCTCGATATTCGCCGAAACGATAGGTATTTTTTTATTCTCAAGGTATGTTTGGACTGCCTGAAGCTTTTCAGGGGCAGTGATAATCGTAAATCCCTCCGGCGCTTCCTGAATATCATCGGCACCGGCGTCAATTATTTCCAGCATAAATGATTCTTTATCCGGTATAACGCTTTTTTCCACGCATAGCACGCCTTGCCTGGTGAACATCCAGAGTACGTTGCCGGTACTGCCAAGCTTTCCCTGGTATTTGCTCAAAATACTGCGGATAACAGCTGTAGTACGGTTACGGTTATCAGTTGCCGACTCAATGACGATAGCAGTACCGGACGGACCGTATCCTTCATAGATTATTTCTTCAATGGCTGTACCTGACAGCTCTCCGGTGCCGCGCTTAATGGCCCGCTCAATATTGTCGTTGGGCATATTGGCTGATTTGGCTCGCTCGACGGCTAAGCGGAGCTTGAAATTTTGTTCTGGGCTGCCGCCGCCTTGTTTAGCGGCGATGGTAATTGCGTTGGCGAGTTTAGTAAACAAGCCACCTCTTTTTTTATCGGTAGCCGCTTTTTGTCGTTTTATTTGTGACCATTTTGAATGCCCGGACATAAGCTAATATAAGGGAGTAGACCATCTAAATATAACATATTTTAGCGGAAAAATCAATTTGCTTTTATAGTAAAAATTAATTATAATGCAGTCATTAATAACACAAAAAATGCACAAACTAGACAATATCAAAACCATCAACAAGCTCGACAAGCAAGGCATGCACCAATCTATTGAAGCGCTTGGCAAGCAATGCCAGCAAGCCTGGGACGAAGTAAAGGACATAACGGTTCCCGCTTCCTATACAAAAGTTAAAAACATTGTCGTTAGTGGCATGGGGGGTTCTGCTTTGGGTGCTCATATTATTAGTGTTTTATTTAAAAATGAGCTTCAAGTGCCATTGCAGGTAATAAATAGTTATTCAGTACCCGCCTATGTAAATCGTGATACGCTATATGTTATTTCCAGCTATTCCGGTACCACGGAAGAGCCGATCGGCACATTCGGCGAGGTCAAGCGCAGAAAAGCTAAGCTACTGCTATTAGGCACCGGCGGCCAAGTGGCACGGTGGGTGAAACAGCAAAAGCTGCCAGGCTATATTTTTGAACCACGCTATAACCCCTGCGATCAACCGCGTATGGGACTCGGGTATTCAGTGGTTGGCCAGATCGCCCTGCTCAAAAAAGCCGGCTTACTCACCGTCAGCGAAAAGGATTTCCAGGCGGCCATACGCACGGTTACGGGGTTACAGAATCGTTTTGGTATAGCCAAAAAGCAGGCGCATAACCCGGCCAAACAGGCGGCTTGCCGACTCCAGGGGCGCATACCAATTATTGTGGCCGCAGAACACCTGTCAGGCAATGCGCATGTTATGGCTAACCAAATCAATGAAAATAGCAAAACGTTTTCAGCATATTTTCTGATACCGGAGCTTAATCACCATTTGATGGAAGGAATGCGCTATCCCGCGACTAACAAAAGGCAGCTACAATTTGTGTTTATTGAATCAAAGCAATACTACGGCAAAGTCTTGCGCCGTTTTTCTATTACTCAAAAAGTATTACGGAAGAACAGCATTACCTACCAGACATACCGTACTGCCAGCCGCCGTCCTTTTTCGGAAATGATGGAAGTGCTGCTTTTCGGCAGCTATGTTAACTATTATTTATCGCTGTTGAACAATCTAGACCCATCGCCGATCCCTTTTGTTGATTTCTTTAAAAAAGAATTAGCAAAGAAATAATTAGACATGAGTCCCCGCTACCATGCTTGGCGGGGACTCTTTTTGATTACTTAAAAGCAGTGTATAATAAGCATATGTCGTGGTATGGTCACAGTGCTACTTTTGTCATTCGCCAGTGGAAGACAATCGCCTACATCGTATTATTGGTGATAGCGTTTTCGTTTTTTACTTTTTTCCAGGCTACGCCCGAACTAGCTGATCCGGATTCGTTTTATCATGTTAAAAGCGCTATGCTGATCCCGCAGGAGGGCATCATAACACAATTCCCCTGGCTACAGTTTACTGTCCTCAAGGATAGTTATATAGATCAGCATTTTTTGTATCACGTGTTTTTGCAGCCGTTTACTAGATTATTTGATCCTATCGGGGGAGCCAAGCTGGCCACCATATTGCTGGCCACCGGCATGACGCTGTTATTTTATTGGCTGTTGCGGTCACAACGGATAAAATTTGCTTTTATCTACACGCTCTTGCTGCTGGGGAGCATGCCTTTTATTTTCCGGATTAATTTAATAAAAGCGCCTGTTCTGTCAATTATAATTTTATTAGTTGGGCTTTATTGCCTGTTTAAGCATAAGCCGTTAGCATTGTTATTGGTATCGTTTTTTTATGTCTGGGCGTATGGAGGATTTATACTTATTGTTATCTTTAGCGGGTTGTACGCCGTGGTCAGCATCGCGGAGCATTGGTGGTATAGCCGGGGCCGCAGGTCGTTCGCGACGGTAGTTGGCCATAGCGTGGAATTGAAGCTGTTTATAGCTTCACTCGTCGGGGTGGTGACCGGCATAGTGATTAATCCGTATTTTCCGTATAATCTGGAGTTTTACGGTAATCAGCTGATTAAAATTGGCATTATTAATTATCAGAGTATTATTTCCGTAGGAAATGAGTGGTATCCGTATGAATTTATTGATTTGACAGCGCACGCCGCTTTTGTGTCCATGCTGCTGTTGGCAGTGCTATTTGTTTTTATTTTCAAGTATCGGCGCCCCACTCGCAAGACCATTTTTTTATTTCTCGTTTCGGTCGTTTTTTTTCTATTTACTCTTAAGTCGCGCCGTTACGTTGAGTATTACGTTCCTTTTACCCTGCTGTTTTGCGCCTTTGCTTTGGGCCAATACCTTCATGGCATTTCCTGGGAGGCTATCAGGTCCGGCATAAAAAAGTTTTTCCGGAAGTATACTATTTTAGCCGTTATTCTGGCCGTTTATTGTTTGGTGGTACCGAGCATAATTATTATCAAAGAGGCCAAGGGAACGTATCGTGATTTACGGGGCATCCCAGTAAATCGATTTGAGGGTGCTGCTACTTGGTTGAAGGAAAACTCAAATCCGGGCGAGATTGTTTTTCATTCTAGCTGGGATGAATTTCCCATGCTGTTTTATTTTAATAGCCACAATTACTACATTAACGGCCTAGATCCGACCTTTAGCTATGAGTATGATACGGATTTATACAGCAAGGTAGTGGCTATTACGCTGGGCCGGCAAAAAGAAAATGTTTATATTGACCTTAAGGATACCTTTGGAGCCTCATATGTTTTTATCGAAAGCAGCCACCGGGCCATGGAACAAGTTATTAAGGATGACGCAGGCTTTCAGGAAGTTTATCGAGACACTGAAGCGGCTATCTATAAAGTTTTGTAGCAATAATTATTATGGGACGAGGAACAGGTAGAGAAAATAAAAAAAACGGAGGCCGAATATATATAAGCATCATTTTTATTGTGTTTTGTGCTGCCTTGGTGGCTAGTTTTTTTGCTCCGATGAGGTTTTTTATGTCGGATAACAGTTTTGGTGCTCCTCTGGTTCGTGATGACCACGAGAGCAAGGTGTACCAGCAAAGAGTGGCTTTTTTGGATGAAAATACATTTCCCTATAAGGAAAGCCGGATTGAGTATCCTCCCCTGGGGGTCGCTTATTTGAGCATACCAGCCTTGCTAAGTAAAAGTTACCAGGGGTTTCGGAATGCGCTGATCGTGCAAAATTTAATTTTTGGATTTTTGTTGGTTGTTGTTGCGTACAAGTTATTAACGGTCATGCAGAAATCTCCGCGCTGGTTATTATTATTTTTGTTGCCCTCATTTATTTATTTTACCATAAATAGGTTTGATATTTTCCCGGTTTTTTTGGTGTTGCTGGCCCTCTTATATTTGTTCCGCCATAAGTTTGTAGCGGCTTTTATCCTGTTAAGCCTCTCTTTTTTAGTAAAGGGCTTTTCAATTATTTTGTTCCCCGTTTTTATTGCCTATATGCTATCGGTCCGCCGACCGCAAAATTTTAATATATTTAAAAATAAGTATTTATATATACTGCTGGCGCCCTTTGTTCTTATTACCGTGCTTATTTGTATCATTGCCGGCGTGGAAAACGGGCTTTTTCCGTATATTTATCAATCAACCAGGAGCTTTTCATACAGCAGTATTTATACTATGTATCTACAGGCCTTATTGGGGCTACTTCCTAGCCTGGCGTATATCATAATACAGAAGATGCTTAGTTTTGCCTTGGTGTTGCTGCAGATTATACTGCCGCTTCTTCTCTATTTCGGGCATCAACATTTTAGAAAAATTATCGCCAGCAAAGAGGAAGTAATCCGCTGGTCTATTATGGTGACCATGCTTTTTATATTTTTTTCCCCATACAGTTCGCCGCAATGGTTTGTCTGGCTGCTGCCGCTGTTTGTCCTCAATAAGGGCGGCAGGCGCTTGATAGCATTACTCATTGCTTTTGATATTGTAAATTATTTATTTTTTCCGGTGCTCTACCATTATTTCCATCCTTATACAATTTCATTTAGTATGATAACATTACTCCGTACCATTTTGTTTGTACTAATTTTTATCCAGATTGCCTGGCCATTGAAGCGCTCCAGGACCAAGGCGCTCGATGTTCGAGAGTCGGCGCATCTATACAAGAAGGGTTAATTATGCTTTCATTATTACGATCGATAACAAAAAGAGAATGGAAGGTGCTGTTGCTTGTGGCCACGGTACTTATTGTAGTTACCGCCGTACCGTATCTATATGGTTATGTAACAACACCAGAGCATAGGGCCTATACGGGACTGCACCACCTGACACCGGGAGACACCAATGTTTTTCTGTCCATGATAGAGCAAACCAAGCAGGGAGACAATGTTTTTATAAATCCCTATACCTCCGAAGCGCAGGCCCGAATTTTTATTAATCCTTTATGGCTGTCGGTGGGGTATCTGGCTAAAATTTTCCAGCTTTCTAACCTATTGGCCCTCCATGTGGCCCGCAGTATCTGGATCGTCATTTTTGTATTGGTGGCCTATTGTTTCATTGCTTATTTATTCAAAGAAAAAAAATACCGCTACGTTATTCTGCTGATGATTGTCTTCTCGTCTGGGTTGGGAGTTTTTTTCAATCCGTTTTTATTTGATGTTAATAATCTATATGAGCAGCCAATCGATATGTGGGTACCAGAAAGCATAACCTTTCTTACGCTCTACCATACCCCGCATCTGATCGCCTCACTGACGCTTATTATCTTGATTTTTTTATTGATGCTCATGGCCTTTGAAAAAAACAGGCTATCATACAGTATTGCAGCGGGTTTTTGCAGTATGCTGGTGATCTGGTTTCATCCTTTTCATGGGCCGACCATATTTGGCGTTATCGGCGTCTATATAGTGGCGCTATGTATAAAACAGCGGCGCATTATCTGGCCATATATAAAACATTATGTAGTGCTTGGCTGGTTAACCGTACCAAGTGTATTGTATCTTTTTCTCATTCACCAAGCTTCCTGGGTTATCAGGCAGTGGAACGCCCAAAACAATCTGCCCTCGCCCAGCGTGTGGATGTACCTTATTGGCTACGGTTTTCTTATCCCACTGGCGATAGCAGGCGTCTGGGCATGGCGTAGAAAATTCAAACAGCGGCATATTTTTTTGATGGTTTGGGTAGTGGTAACAGGTATTTTACTTTATTTTCCCGTGGATTTTCAGCGCCGCATGGTTGAGGGTCTGCATATACCTCTCTCAATTTTGGCCGGCGTGGGTGCGATTTTTCTATACCGTAAGGTAGCCCATTCGCGGTTAGCGAAGATAAGGTTTGCCCTGCCCGCTTTTTTATTGGTATTTTTGCCACTGTCAAATATTCAGATGGTTGGCCAGGATATATATTTGTATGCCACAAAAAAAGGATTTTCCTATTATATTACCACTGATGAAATACAGGCTATGGGATGGATAAAAGAAAATGTTACGGGACGGCAGGTAATTTTTTCGAGCTTTCCGTCGGGGAATTTTATCCCGGCCTACAGCGGACGGGTGGTATGGATCGGCCATGGACCGCAAACTATTGATTTGCCGGAGAAAAGAGAGGTTGTTGATTGGTTTTGGCGGGATAATAGTGACGACCAGGCGCGTTATCGGTTTTTGCTGGACGAGGGCATTGATTTCGTGTATTATGGGCCATTAGAAAAAAGCCAGGACGACTACAATCCCGAGACGAAGAGCTATTTAGAAAAAGTTTTTACCAGCCAGCAGGTTTTGATTTTTAAGGTGGTTAACGAAGCGGCAGGGCAATAGGCGGACCGAGGACATTTTGATCAGTTATTACATATTCTACTGTTCGGAGGCGGTTGAGAGACATATAACCCTTGGTAGCAACCACTTCCAGCTGGAGCATGGTCGCCTTTTTTTGATATTGGGGCGATAAGTAAAACCAGTAGTTCGTTTGGATGATGGCTTGGCTTGGCCAGCTATGAGTAGGGTACATGCCGTAGCCAAGGGGGTAATACATTTGATCTAGGGCAGTTTTGTTATCGTCGAGAACGGTTATCAGTAGTTGGTAGTCACTGGCTAGCCGGCTATTGGCAGACCAGAATAAACTAAAGGGAAAAATATTTTCTGGTACAGAATGATCGGTAGAGCGTTTTTCATACCCCAGAAATTGCAAATTATCTCCTAATGGTTGTGGCAGCGGCGTTACGGTATCTGGCAGCCGGCTTAAGGTTTGATATAGGGTAATGTCGGTGTTTGTTTTTTTGTGGTAGGAGAGCAATGTTCCGACAGCTGATGCTAGGCCAAGATTATTTTTGTCAATAATAGTTTGAATGCGCTGGTAACCGCTTGGGTATTGTTTTTCGTATGAAGTGATATTTTGCGATTGTATCTGATAGATAATAAAGTCACTGCTATTAACGAGCAAGTTATCAACTGCTTGGGGTATCGTATAGTCAAGGTCCGAAAACTGCTGTTTGCCGAGAAAGGCATAATGCAGCGAATACAGAGAAGTTCTTTGGGAGAGCGAAGGAAGAAATTCAAAGCCAGCGACAACGGTGGCGTCATTTGGTATTGGTGCAACGAGATGATCTTTTTCTCGATTAAGATACATTTCGTTATCACGCGCAAAATATTTTATAGCCGGCAGCAGCGGGCTAAAGGTGCATGCGGAATAGGCAGTGCCGGCAACTAACAGGATAGCCAGCATAGCTTGGTAGCGATTTAAAAATGAACAGAAGCATGATAATGGTTTTTGTTTGTTGTATATTTTGGCTATGGAAAAAATAGTAGCTATGTATAGAATGATGAGTAAGAGTGAGGAGTAATGCGTTTCTAAAACAATCGTATTGCTCGTACCGATCAGCATTAGCTGTAGAGCCACCAGTATGGCAGGTATGAGGTATTTTGGACGCAGCAGAGGCAGGCCAAGGACAGGCAACAGCATACCCACTGCCAGAATGATATTGTGCCAGCTGAATAATTTCTGAATCAGCAGCCAGGGCTTGGTGGCAACGGTTATTGCGATGTCGCTGGGGGTTTGCCCGAGCCACGAATAAAAGGTGAGAAATTTATATTCTCCAGTGGTGTTGAAATGGCCGGACAGGAGGTATACAAACACTATCCACGCTAGCCCCAGAAGAAGCGGCCCGATGATCCACCGCAGGCGACGTTTGTTTATCCAGGCCACGACGCCTATCATCAGCACCACCAAAGCTACATCTTCACGTACTAGCAAGCTAAGCATTAAAAAAATGATGAACGGGAAGTACTTTTTTTTATGAAAAAAATAAAAAACCCAGGCCAGGAAAAACATGGCAAACGGGAGCAGATGGAATTCAAAAAAAAGAAGATTCAAAACAAAGGGGTTGAATAAAAAAACCAAAGAGAGCACCAAAGCCCAGCGGCTGTTGATCAGCGAACGTGCCAGTAAAAAAAGAGGCCAGGCAGTCAGCGCCACAAACAACGTTTGTAAAATCAGCAAAGTTATGGGTGAGGGGGCGAGCAGATATAGCGGTAATAGTAAAATAATAATTATACCAAAATGATCTCCCAAATAAGAGTGCGGGTGGATGCTGAAATCAAACCAATTTCCTTGTGCAGAGTTGAAAAAAACTTGGCTAAAAATGGCCAGGTCAATGCCGTTGTAATCATAGCGCTCGTATTTGGTTATGCAAAACAGACTGATAATGACCGTGAAAAAAATGATACAAGCCCACAAAATCACGGAGTGTTTTCCAAAAGCTTTCAAAATTTTATGCAAAGCATTCATACTGGTATTGTATCCTAACTGTTTCCCAAAAACAAACCCGCCGGTAAACCGGCGGGGTAATAAATATGTAGTTTGTAGTGATAGTCGTTAGCTGGTCCAGGTCTGTGTTTGTGAAACGACAAAAATGACGATTGCCCAGGCCAGGAGTACGATAATTAAACCGATGACAGCCGCGGAGATAATTTTCTTGGCTGATGCCACCTTTTCTTCATTGCCGGCCGAGGTCAGCCATTGGAAACCGCCAATCAAAATCATTATGACCGCGATCAAAGCTAAAAAGCCCAGCACCCACTGTACTACTCTGATAATGGTGCTTTCTAGATCGGCGGTACCGAGATTGAACGTGGTACCTAAATTTGGGTCTACCGTTACTTGCGCGGCGGCAAGATACGGCACGGCCAGCAAGAAAATTGTCAGTATGCTTGATACAATAATTTTCATCTACATAGTCACCCCCTTTCGGGATAAATATTCGTATATAGTTATTATATATTGGATTGAAACGTTGCCTCAAGTTACTTAGAGGCCCTCTTTGACACGCTCAAAGATAAATTTCAGTACCGAGTAGCTTAAGGTAATGACTACAATGCCTATGGTAGCCCAGATCAAGGTATCTTTGGCCTTTTGGATCAGTTTTGGATTTCCACCGGAGACTAAAAGCTCAAACCCGCCGAGGATAAACATAAATAAAGCGAAGATATCCACTGCCGCGAGCGCTACCTGGATAATGCGTAGCATGACATCAGTAATATCGACGTTTTTGCCAAGAGGATTCGGCAGGCTGGGGGAGCCACTAGAGTCATTAGCAGCTTGAAGGCCGGGTGTAGCGACAAACGTTAGCATTAGAATGCCGCTGGAAACAACGATGGTCATCAGCAATAAAAGTAAGTTTTTTTTCTTCATATGGCTATTATAAAAAAATGAAATTATGAACAGACGGGATAGTTATTGCACGAGCTGGTGTAGTTGGCGTAGAAGGTGCCACTGGCTGCTTGGCATTCTGTTTGGCTGGTTATGGCCGGGTCTTTGCAGGTAATCGGCCCGCCACTAAAGACGCAGCAGCCGGCTATGTCGTTATTGGTACAGGTATAATTTGGCAGGTGGGTTACTTGGTCGGGTTGGGTGGTGCAAGCCAATTGGGTGATATTATTTATAAAACTTAAATTACCCGAGACCGTAACGATACAGCACCCACGGGTACACTCGGCATAGGGGGAACAAGAGCCATTGGCACCGTCATAAGGCCAGCCCCCGCTTTCCGCGCAAGCGTTCCTGCGTTGGTATTCAACGCATTCCCCGGTTGTGTTATATTGGCAGCAAACTTGCTCACAAAGACCACCGGCTTGCTCTTGCAGTGTACAATTAGGATTATTGATGTCGTAATTATAGGTGAGATTTTGGCAGGAGTTATTAAGCTTTCCAGGAGTGCAGGTATCGACGCAGCAGCCATTGACGCACTCCGCTTTATCAGTGCAGGCCTCGGTATTGTCATACGTGCCTCCTAGGGTATTAGTACAGTAGTCAGGGGTGGTAGATAAGCAATTATCAGTAGTTACACAGCAGTCGGCTTCACATTCGGTAGCGTAACTGGCGCAGTCGTTTGGCTGCCAATCACCTTGGCAATCGATTTTTCCGTTGCTGCAGCTCTGGCTGCCGATACAGCAACCTTGCGTACATTCAGCCAGGGAGCTGCAATTTTTACCTTCTTGAAAGGTTCCGTAGGTGCAGTCGGTTAGTGTGGTATTGGCGCAAAAGTCATCGTTGGTGGAGACGCAGCAGCCCGTAGCAGAACCGCTGGCAGAGCCGGTTACGATATTTCTGCTGGCGCATTCGGGCAGGGTAGAACAGCGTCCGTTATTATGGTAGGTGACCGGCCAGTCAAGGCAGCCGCGCTCGTTCGGAGTGTAGCAATTCGGATGATCTGCGTTGAATTCATTTGGTACGCAACAGGTATTTGGATTGGAGTAATTTTTGCAGGCAGTAAGCGTCAGGCAGCTTTGTCCCTCGCCCATAAATTGGGTGCCGGTATCTGAATATTCGCTGGCTAGTTCAGTACAGTGTTCTCGGGTTGTTTTTACGCACCCACGGCCGACTAATTCAGCCGATACTGGATCGAGGCCTTGAATTATACAGCACCCGGCTTCCGGGGCTTCTTCCGTGGCCTCACCGCCGCCCCACCACTCCCGTTCAAAGATGTGGGGGCTGTCTTTATAGCCTGGGAAAATCAACCCTTCCGAATCGGTGAGGGTGGAAACGACAAAATGGGATAATCCCCAGCCCAAAAAAAGTACCAAGGTAACGCCGGTCAAGGTAGCGTTGATCATTGATTTGCCGGCCTCGATTTTGGTAGGATTGCCGCCCGAAATGACCAAATTAAAGCCAGCCCATACTAGCATGAGCAAAC
>CAZJUO010000014.1:0-23128 GCA_964549245.1 uncultured Gammaproteobacteria bacterium | reverse complement strand
TTAATTTATTGACTCCCAGAGAGTATTTGTCGCATTTGCGGTGAAAGATACCGAGGGGTTGACAAATATACCAAACTGTGATATTCTTGATTGTTATATATTTTTTAGGTTATAATAATACTACAGTATGGCAAAGCAATCTAAAAAATTTCATCACCGATTATTGCATCATGCTAAGCGTGTTCACCACCACACTCGCCACTTTTTGATACCGCATATAGGTAATGACCATAAACCGCACGCCCTGCGCCCGCACGCCCTGCGCGCTTATGTTGTGGCTCTGATTGCGGTGAAGCTACTTGTCAGCAGCTTTCTGTTTTTAGCCTATCCCTCGATGGGTAAGTTTGCCGCAATAAACGCATCAGAAATATTAGCTCTGACCAACAGTTCACGCGCCGAAGCTGGCGTAGCCGCTCTAACGCTCAATCCCACACTTAGCCGTGCGGCACAGCTCAAAGCAGAGCATATGATGGCTAACGACTACTTTGCCCATACTGCGCCAGATGGCACCAAGCCATGGGCCTTCTTAAAAACCGCTGGTTACAGCTATTCAGCGGCTGGTGAAAATTTAGCCATGGATTTTACTGCCGCTTCATCGGTGCATACTGCTTTTATGAACAGCCCATCCCATAAAAAAAACATAATGAATGCCAAATACTCTGAAATGGGCATTGCTATTGTTGAAGGAACACTGCAGGGCAGTAATACCATCTTACTGGTTGAGTTTTTTGGAAAACCGTATGAATCAACAGCCATAGCCGAGGAACCAGCTCCAGAGCCCGAACCAACGCCTACTCCCGAACCAACGCCTACTCCCGAACCCGAACCGGCTCCAGAACCGGCTCCAGCTCCCGAACCCGAACCGACTCCAACACCCACCCCCGAACCAGAGCCCGAACCGGCTCCGGCACCTGAACCTGAACCAACACCCGAACCGGCTCCGGCTCAAATTACTGCCGTTGAACCCTCCTTTTATAAAGCTGAACTTTCGGATCAAAGCGCCGAAGAGCTGGGTATAAAAACTTTAGAAAAGATATCTTACTGGGTAGAATTTAAAAACACTGGCAGTGCTGCCTGGACCAATGAGGGTGATTATTTTGTCGCTCTAAACGTTAGCAACCCGACCGACCGGCACAGTGCTTTTGAGGATGAGTCTTGGATTGAGTATTACCGGCCCGCCAAACTACAGCAAGCATCGGTTGCTCCGGGAGAAATAGGCCGATTTGAATTCCAGCTTCAAGCCCCCGAAGATGCGGGCGTGTATGAAGAATCTTTTGGCCTGGTAGCCGAAGATCTTACCTGGATCGCCGGCGGTTCTATAGAATTGCCGATTGTCGTCGTAGCACCCCCCGAGGAGTCAACCGAAACAGAAGTCGAAGTGATTAACACTCCCCTTTCAACCACGCCGACTAATACAAATACCAACACCACCAGCCCCTCGACCGTCCAAGAAAAACCATTAGCTACTGAATCTGCCAAAGCTCCCATTGTGCACTCACAGACCATAGAGAATGAAAAAAACTTTATCAGCCAACTGATAGATTATTCCCGCCAATTTTATACTATTTTCATCATCTTCCTGATAATTGCCCTGCTCCTCAATATTTTGATTGAAATCCGTGTGCAGCACCCCCATATTATCGCCCAAACCGCCATTGTTATTTGTATCGCAATTATTGCTACCCTCCTCCACCCCCATTTCCTGGAGCAAGTACCGCAGGTACTGAAAATAATCTAATTCTACCTAGGGATTTTACCCTACCTACCAAGTCCCTCTTACTTGGTTATATGCCGTTTTTTTGGGGGTTGACTGTTTTTGTAATATCTAATACTATATAGTAATTACCTAATTTTGTAATAAATTAACCAAAACGAAGAATATGAACTACCACAAACATTGGAGGGAGCTCTTGGGCATAACCTGCGTTTGGATCTTTGCAGCTTTTGCGGCTATGGTCCCTATAGCAGTATCAGCCGCCACCAACCACGCGCCGATCATTAGCTCTGATCCCGAAACGGCCGTATCAGTTGACCAGGAATATTCCTATAATATCCAGGCCACTGATCGAGATGGCGACCCCTTGTCCATCACCATTTCACAGGGGCCGAAAGAAATGACTTTGGAGGATACCACGCTCCAATGGCAGCCAACTACTGACGGTTCTTACAACGTAGTCATTGAAGTCAGCGACCAAAACGGCGGCTACGACACGCAATCTTGGCAAATAAATGTAACGACGGGAAAACCACACGCAATAATTATAACCCCTAATGAAAGGCCGACTATCGTCAATATCGGCAACCACCAGGAATTTACTGCCAATGTCTATGATCAATATGATAACCAAATATCCAACCCTACGATAGAGTGGTCTACTGACCAGGCTATTGGCATGGTTGATCAAAATGGCGTTTTTGTGGCGGAAAAAGGAGGCACGGGTTTTGTAGCTGCTACCAGTGGAGAAATAAAAAGTTCTATCGGCGTGGTAGTCAAAGACATACGAACCGACTTGGCAAATGAACAGGAAACAACAGATGATACCCCAGCCAGTGATAATAACAATAATACCAACACCGCCGTCTTAGCAACAACAAACACGAACACAACCAACACCAATACTGAAACTATGGAAGAAGAGACAGCCGATGAGGAAGTATTAGGTGAAGAAACTATGTCCGAAGACGAATCAGATGAAGCTATGGAATCAGAAGATGAGTGCACCAACTGGCCGCACTGGGTAATTGTCATTACTTTAATTCTCTATGGCATTATCCTCATCACTTTCTTTATCTACGAAAGAAAAGAGAAAATTTCTACCTGGTGGATATTCCCCATTTTACTGACTATCATAGGCCTCATACTATTCAATAAGTATTTCTGTGATGGCACCTATGTTTGGTGGCCTTGGGTGTTGATCGGCATTGGATTGGTTGTCACTGCGATGTTTAAGTACCGCAGGAAAAGAAAATCTGGTAGTGATGATTCGCAAACCGAACTACCTTTCTAAAAGAATGCAAATAAAATAGAAAAAACTGGTTCGTCTTCCGGACCAGTTTTTTTATCTTCCGATTTCATAAACCTAGGAGAGCATAAGGTACAATATCAGCACTGCCCCTAAGGCAAACCGGTAATAAGCAAAAACGTTGAGCGAATGATTGGCTACATAACGCAATAAAAACCGTATTGCCGCGTAGCCTATAACCGCGGCGGTTATAAAACCGATAGCCAGCAATCCCCAGTCATGTCCTGACAATCCAATAGATTCCAGGTCGTACATTTTTTTTACACCAGCGCCAAAAACAGCCGGAATGGAGAGTAAAAAAGAAAACCGTGTGGCTGTTCGACGCTTCAGTCCATACCATAAGCCCGTTATGATCGTAATACCGGAACGGGAGACGCCCGGCACCAAAGCCAGCGCTTGGGCTAGTCCAACCAACAAAGCACCGCCCCAACGTAAATCAGACAACCCCTTGTTCTGTTTTGCTACCCGTTCAGCCAGTAACAGCAGAGCTCCTACTACGATAAGCAATATAGCCACCAGCCAGGTGCTCCGTAAAACCGTTTCAATATAAGTTGCCAAAAAATAGCCAACCAACCCAGCAGGAATAGAACCGACTACCACATACCAAGCCAGGCGTTGATTAGAATCGTTAACCAGATTCCAATTGGCAAAACTTTTAAAGAATGCTACTATGTAAACACCAATATCCTTTCTAAAATATATTAGCAAAGCAGCTAACGTACCAAGGTGTAATGCAACGTCAAAACTCACGTTATCGGCAAATTCGAAACGCAGCAACTCATGGGCAATCACTAAATGACCAGAGCTTGATATCGGCCAAAATTCCGTTACGCCCTGTATAATCCCTAATAGTATCGTATAAAAATAATCAATCATATGAGCCTTTCATTGGAAATAATACTAACTCCTATTTTAACTCTTTTTATCGTTCAGTCAATCAAGCTGGCTACCGACGGCATTAAGGGTAATTTCAATTTAAAAAACCTATTCGTGGCTATGGGCGGCATGCCTTCCAGTCATTCTGCGGTGGTAGCTTCATTAAGCACCATGGTGGCATATAAAATGGGGGCCAACTCCGTGATTTTTTCCGTTACGGCTATCTTTTCATTAATTATTATTTCTGATGCCATTGTTTTACGCCGGTATATCGATAATCACGGCAAAGCGATTAAAAAAATAATTAGCCACCTCCCGGCCGATCAGCAAACAGGATATCCCTATATCGCTACCAAACTCCAACACACCCTCTTGCAGGCTATCATCGGTATTTGTATCGGTATTATCATTTCTTCATTGGTTTATTTACTGACTGCCTGATCAATGCTGGCAATGAGGGCAATATGCAGTACCGCGCCCGGCTAACCGCAGTGATTTTATGGTGGTACGGCACGTATCACACCGTTCTCCTGACCGGCCATATACTTTTAATAATGGCACATAGTTTCCCGGTTTTCCGTAAGCATCAACGTAGTTATTTGACGATGAGCCTTGTTTTTTTATTGCCATGGTAAGCAACTTTTTCAAAGCATGATAAAGCGCTATCTTTTCTTTTTTATTCAAGCTGCGTACTCTACGCTGGGGACGCACTGAAGCATAATAGCACGCTTCGGTGGCGTAAATATTTCCTACTCCGGCAATAAAGCTTTGCTCCATAAGCAACGGCTTGATGCGTGCTTTTGGTTTGTCACGGAGCATATCCATAAATCTCGTTAGTTTAAACGAGCTGGATAACGGTTCTACGCCTAAATCAAGTTTTTCAAAATACCCCTCTTTTTCTGCGCTCTGAATAATTTGTAGATACCCAAACTTCCGTATATCATTAAAAAAAAGACGCGAACCGTCACCAAAGGCAAATATCACATGAGTGTGCTTATGCGGCAAATCCTTGGTACCGTTTTTTATCGGATGGCCGCCGCTTTTTACTGTCCGCTTATCCTGGTAAACAAGCTGGCCGGTCATTTTCAAATGAACCAGTATAGCACAACCATTATCCAAATCAAATACCAAAATCTTTGCCCGGCGCTTGAGGCTGGTGAGTCGGCTGCCCTGACAGCTTGCAATAAACTCCTCAACCCTGCCCCGTATCAATTTTGCTACCCTTACTTGGACCGTACGAATCTTTTTTCCGGGCAATACGCGAGCCAACTGTCGCTTGATTGTCTCTACTTCGGGCAGCTCGGGCATGCAGTTAGATTTTTAGTCGTTCTTTGAGTATTTTTTTGTATATATCGCGCCGCGTAACGATTCCCATGATCTGCTCCTCCTGCCCGATCACCACCACGCGATGTATGCCGCGGACCAACATCATTGAACCAACCTGCATCAGCGAAGCGTCAGGATTCACCGTGACAACCTCCCGGCTCATGATATCGACTATCGGCTTGTCTACGGACTCGACGGTTTTTTCTTCCAGCTTATCGAGATCAATCCACACTCCTGGACTGTCATAAAATTCAGAATGCGCCGGATACAAAGCCTTAAATAAATCCTTTTCAGAAATGACTCCTATCATTTGCCCTTCTTGGTCGATCACCGGGGCACCTGAAATATTATTGCGGCTTAATATTTTTGCGGCTTTCAGTAAGGTAGCTGAATACGGTATAGTAATAACATCAGTGGTCATTATCTCTTTTACTTTCATCATATGCTTATATTTCTTATAAATTTTTACTTATTTTATTATATATGATATGCCCGTAATAATAAAGCGTCTTTATTAATCTCTAAATAATACGCCCTCTTTGGAGTAAATTTTCGTAGCTACTAGAATAGCCACGATAGCATATATCACCAGTGAAATCACCGTAATAACGATATGCCCTAGATTATATTCACCGATAAGTACCTCCTTGAATAACAATATGGCATTAACCACCGGAATAGCAAAAAACCGCATTGCCGGTCTAAAATCGGGCAAGGTATTGACTATGACAGTAGGCAGGATAATTATCAGGTATGACGGGCCGATATAACTTTGGGCTTCTTTATAACTTTTAGCGAATATGGCGATCGACAGTTGAATGGCGGAAAACATGATAACCAATAATATACTGACGCCAAAAAGAATCAGCAGTGCCATCGGATCAATGGAAAACTGCAAGGTAGAATCCGCTGCAACTGAACCATTGGTACTGCCACCCTGCATCAAATCACCAAAGCCAAAAGCGGTAATGGCGAAATATAAGCTGCTCAAGGCAACAATCACGGAAATGAGAGCTGTAGTAGCTACAGCCAAAAACTTGCCAAATACTATGTCAATCCTACGCACCGGCGATAGCAACAGCGACTCGAGCGTTTTTCGTTCCTTTTCCCCGGCTGAACAATCAACCGCTACGTACTGTCCACCGACCACCGACCACATAATGATAAAAAGCGGCAACAGAAATCCCAGGCCAAAACCACCAACCTCCTCTTTTGTGGCTACGTCTTCTGGCACTATTGTTACGCCGTTTAAAATATCCTGCTGTATACCCGCCGCTTGGAATTTAGCTGCCAAAACTTGATTGTTATATTGGGATATAATACCTGTCAAACGGTTTAGAACAGTAGATGAATCAGTATTGATAGAGTTGCGTAAAACAGAAATCTTTACTGGCTGATCTGCAGCGATTTTATCTGCAAAATCTTCAGGTATCACCAAAGCCGCGGCGATCTCATTATCTTTTACTGCTTGGCGCAAATCCATATCCGGTTCTACAATACGCTGCTTTTCATTCCCTTCCAGTAATGTGCTAAATTCAGGCGCAGCTGCCTGATTTTCAATGGCAATATCGAGCACTTTTTCCTCGGCTTGGCGGATTTGGTATTCGGTAAACTTGCCGATACCGACGATGATAAGCGGCATCAATAGCATAGGCATAACAATCATGGCCATCAAGGTCCGACGGTCACGAATCGTATCGCGTAATTCTTTTTTCCAAATGGTAGTTATTTTATTCATAATTATAATTCCCTTAAAACATCTCTCAAATCAGAAATTTCATAATCAGGTCGTATGCGTAAATGATGATCGTGGTTAAAAATATTTCTATAATAATACGTTATGGCCCCAACCGCCTGTCCAGCTTCAATATCACTTTCACGATCTCCGATTTTTATTATTTTAGAAAATATTTTCCCTTCAATATACTGCTTAATTGCCCGTTCTTTGATTTGCTGTATTTCAGCCTTTTCCCGCGGTTCGCTATGCGTATCAAGGCCGATATACTCTTCAAAATACCCGTCAACCCGCACCAATTTGGTAAAAAAACGGATATGTTCGGGAGCCGTATTGCTTAATAAGATATTACTATGCCCTTGTTGCTGTATAGCAGCCAAAACCGCTTCGGCATGATCATTGGGTTGAATGTATTTTTCCACAGTGTGTTCCGTCTCCTGAATTTTGATAGCTGCCTGCCGCATTTCGTTCCAGATACGTTCATTGCCCTGCGGAAAAAAATATTCAAAGTAATCTACCCAGCTAAGGCCGTACAACCTAACGCACTCTTCGAGAGTTACCTGCCTCGGGATATCATACAACAAGAGGGTTTTTTGGACAATTTCATGAACCGCACGCACGTTTTCCTTTTCCAATGTACCGTGAAAATCCCAAATAAATAATATTGTAGCCGTCATTGCCTTGGTTACTTTTTTAATGCGTATTTTGATAATAAAGATCCCACAACTCCGATTCCCAAACATGCATACGCAACGATTTGATTTACTGTTTGGCCAAATAATTCCACAAAAGTCAACAATAACCCAAAGGCGATAAAAACTAATGAGATGATGCGGATCAGCATATTGTTTTTATACCAAGCTTTTTTTGCGTTTTCCCGCTTGTCTTTCAAAATTGCTTCAGTTTCGCGTGAAGAAACTATTAAATTTTTATCCTTAACTAAAGCCAGGAAAGCGTCTTCCAAATTTTCTGTTTTTGTCTGTTCTTTAAGGCCGGCTACACTATTTTGAGTTATGACCCGCCCGCGGTGTAAAATAACCGCCCGGTCACATAAGCGTTCTGCGTCCGACATCTGGTGGGTTGATAACACCACCAATTTACCCTGCCCCTTGGCACGATGCATAAAAGCAATAACGGTCTGCGAAGCCAGTACGTCTAAACCCGATGTTGGTTCATCAAAAATAATTATCTGCGGATCATGAATAACTGCCCGGGCGATAGCCAGCTTCTGCTTCATGCCGGTTGAGTATTTCCCTGCCCGTTTTTCGATAAAGTCACCCATATCGAGCAAATCGGCCAATTCATCTATCCTCCTTTGTAACTGCTCCCCCGAAAGACCGTATAAATGGCCGAAGTACTGCAAATTTTCTTTTCCGGAAAAACGCTGGTACACGCCAATATCGGTTGTTAACACGCCTACCCGCTGACGTACTTTCTGGGGCTCTTTATTGATATCATATCCTCCGACGAGCACTGAACCGCTGGTCGGTTCTAAGGTTGTGGCTATGAGCCTTATAGTGCTTGTTTTGCCAGCTCCATTGGGACCCAGTAAACCAAAAATTTCACCGGCCTCGGCGGTAAATGAGACATGATCGACTGCCGCCACCTCTCCTTTTTTTCCTGAAAATATTTTTGTTAAATTTTTTACTTCTAACAAAGCCATATGTCCTAATCATAGCAAAAAAAGGCACGTACTACAATGTCTCGCCAAGCCAGTTGCCCAATGCTTCAGCGATAATCTGCTACCAAAAAACCTGCCAAATAAATAACCCTATCATAGTCGCACCAATAACAAATTTTAACAATCCGCCGGCAATAGAACCGACAAAACTGCCAAAGCCGGCCCGCAGTGCTTGTTGCCTTGTTTTACCATTCAGCAGCTCGCCGACAAACGCGCCGACAAACGCGCCTATTAACAAACCAATAACCCCTCCCGCCAATAAACCAATAAACATGCCAACTATAGAACCAACCATTCCCACAAACGACCCACCCATTTTTTTTGTGCCGTACGCTCCAGCCAGCCAATCGAGCACAAACGAACTAATAGTTAAAATAGCCAAAACGACCAATATCTGCCAGCCAAGTATTTCAAAACCATGTATCCAGTCATAGACAAAAGCTACTCCCAGTATCAAAGGTATGCCAGGCAGTATTGGTATGATAACTCCGGCCAAACCCACTAGCATGACCAGAATCGAAACTACAAATAGTAAAATAGCCGCTCCAGACATGGCAAAAAAAGTTAGAATGGCTTAAAGGGATATTTATCTTTGTAATAACTCTTATCACGGCTTGACTGCTGTTGCTTTTTAGTATCCTGCCGCTTCCACTCCTTGGAAGAGTAATTCATGAGATACAGTATCGCCCCAAGTCCGCTGATAATCAGCAAAGGGAAACCCAGTCTTTGCGGATCAGTTAAAAAATCAATAAGTAATTCTACGATATCCATATTTGTAACTAATAATCAATTTACTGTATATTATTTTTCCTTGCCCTCCGCAGCACGATCATCCATTGTTTCACGAGCGCTCATTTTTTGGCTAAAACGCCAGCCCCACCACGAAACAACAAGAATGATTAAAAATAATAGACCCCCATAAAAGCAAGCTGGTAATTGCCCCAGCCCTTCCCCAAGGGAAAAAAATTCATAGTACGTTAAATAACCGGCAAATAGTACGCCTATTATGGATAATATAAAGGTTGTTTTGATGATGCCTTGTGATCGAGTACGAAACAAACCGATGAGGGACAGGATGGTGATTATCACAAACATAAAGAATCCATATACGCAATTCGGCAAACCCAGTATTTCGACCGGAGTGGGTCCGCAGCTTATTACCGCATCTTCGCATCCCTCCCCAAAAATATTTTGGTACGAGAGATAACCCGAAAATAGCGTGCCGCCAATAGCGACAATTAAAATTATTATTAAAAATATTTTATTAGACATGAAATTACTATTATTTATTAGCTATTGAACTAATTTTTGTTTTTTGAGCTCCGTTTCAATCTCATGAGCTAGCCGGTTGCCGATACCGTTGATTTTCTGCAGCCCAACCAGCCATCCATGTTTATATATTTCATCTAAACTCCGATCCAAATTCTCTATAGCTTTAGCCGCCTTCCAATACGAGATAGCCCTAAATTGATACTTCTCACCGCGGCTCTTCAACTGTTCTGATTTGTTATAGAACTTACGGGCGATAACCTGGTTGATTTGCGGAGGCATAGGCAATAGTGCTATTAGTTTTGGAACCTTTTCTTTATTTCCTCAATGGCCGCTATCTCCTCATCGCAATATGTAGTCTGTATATACACTGGTCGATCGAGCGGAGGGCTTTCTACCTCCGCGTTCATCAAACAAAAAGGCGCCTCGATATGATCCACTCCAAGCTGATGTCCAAATTCGTGGAGTATCGTAGAGCTGATAAATTTATTCAGAGCGATAGTATTGCTGCCGGCTACCCGTTTGAGGGCGTTCCAAAATAGTACGATGCCGTTCTCATATACAGTTAATCCGATATTAGATGGTGCTTCAGCATACGTGTTTAAACATACTATATGAAGTAATGCGGTATCCCCCTTTGTTTTGTTATTTCTGTAACGATTGGCCATCCCCCGTGTTTGTTCAGAAGTATAGCTCTCTCTGGCCAAGGGAATAGTATCACTCTCTTCGACGGTAATTTCTCCCGTTTTTTTGGTGACGCATTTCATTTCAGAAATAACACCATCCCAAACTTCTGGATTGATACTGCAGTCTTCCTGCCGGTCCACCTCGATGAGGATGTTGGTATAGGTATTATTGAGCAGATAATCAGTCTTAGCATCACCATCCCAACGGAGATTGAATACGGTGCGTAAAATAGTAGAGCGCGCAAATTTTTCACGCCAATTATTATTAAACCAATTATCCTGCGCACTGCTGTTGGCAAAATAGCGAATGACCAAAAAAGACAGCCCAATAAGTGTCGCTAATATTAACAAAACAATATACAACTTCCTCATATTGAAAATCCCTTACCGGCTTCGGCCTCGACCCAATCATTCTGCTCATCGCTCCATACATACGCTTTGAAACTATGTGTTTTTTCCGTATCAGAGTATACGTATTCAACAGTAGTCTGGCTGCCGATTCTTTTAGAACCAATCGCCTTTTTATCGATAATAAGGGGCTTAGAAATTCGTTCCAGCTTCATTTTACCAAGCGGCCCGTTAAATATTATATACTCGATACTGCCAGGACCTTCTTCAAGCTCATTGGTCGTATGCTCGATAACTTCCATTTCGTCTTTTACTCTGCCGATAATTTCTTGCCATTTTTCATCCTGCATATTTTTATAGATTACTTTTTATACCCCAACCTCCAGTAAAGCAAACTATCCCCTATTGGTCAAAGGGGCTGGTGTGCTTTATTATAAATTGGTGGGCCTGTTCAAATATCTTTTTGGTGTTGGGAAATGATATTTGCTTTCTCGTCTGCTCATAAGGCAACCATTGGTATTCCTGGTGCTCCTCTGACAGCCGCACCTCCTTCGTAGACGATTGTGCGCAAAAATAGGTAACGGTTTTATGAGACGGTTTTCCTTGTTTGCGGTAATTCCATACATTTTTTTTACTAAACCCGTCAATAAACCGTAAATTATGCAAACCGGTTTCTTCTGCGATTTCCCGTTGGGCCGCAATTTTTTCAGTCTCACCCTCCTCGATATGCCCTCGGGGAAAATCCCAGTGGCCCTGCGGATACTGCAATAGTAAATACTCTGTCAAACCATTTTCTTTAAAAAATATTATAGATCCGGCTGAATATTCCTCGAGCATAGTTCTAATTAATAAAAATCAGGGCAAACTATATGAACCCCACAAACGGAGCATAGACCCTGATTTTTATTATAATTATTCGATTACTACAATACAATCCAGAGAACCACCGCAACAATAATTACAACCAGCAAAATAATAATCCAAATACCTGCTTTGCTTGAGCCAGAACCTTGTGGGGTTTCAGGTGTTTGTGCTGGCTGTTGCATGGGTTGATTTTGATCCATATAAATCGGCCTTTCTTTTATAATTAATAATCAACCTTTCTGCCTTTATTTTACCTTAATTATCCTGCCGTGTCCAGGAATAATATAATCCGCTAATTTTAGCACTTTTTGGCGGCTTTCCACAAGTGCCCTATTATCCTTGGCATAGACATCATCCATGTGCACATCTAGTTTTTGCTCCTCTTCATTGCTCCAGTAAAATAAATCCCCGGCTATTATTACCATGCCTTTTTCCGTGGAAACCGCTAAAGAGCAATGTTCATGGGCATGCCCCGGCGTATGCATAATAGCCAGTTCAGTGCCGGGCACAAAACCATCATGTTCAATAATACTATCACCATCATAAACGCTTTCCACGTCGATAATTTTCGCTTTGGGAAACCAAGCCGCTCCGTAAGCATGGTCAGGGTGATAATGGGTCAACAGTACATAATTCACCTGTTCTGGAGCGATGCTTGCCTTTTGTAAGGCCTTACCCAGCTTTTCTTTGGCCATGCCTGGATCAACTACGATATTTAACTCCTTATCCTGGACCAAAACAGCGCTTGAGCTGGCATATTCAATCTCTTTTTCCTTGCGGACATACCCTTCTAATAAAATGGTTATTTTTGCCATATAGTAAGCTATTTAGTGACTAAAAACACCCCTACTATAATTAGTATAACAGATATTGCTTTTTGCACTAACATTTTCCTTTTATAATCCTCATGGTATATAGCCGGCTTATAGCGGTAAATGAGCACACCCCAAAAGAATATAAAAACAAACTGGAAAGCAGAAAAGGTCTCAACCAATGAGGCATACCAGACAGACAGAGCCACGACATATAAAAAAGTAGCGCTGGTTGATATCAGCTCGTTGATGACGCTAAAAATCATTATCCGTATTTTAATTCCAATCAACACCCTGCCGTGAAATTTATATCCAGCCGTGAAAAAAACAACCGCCCAAAAAGCGGTGCAAACCGCAAAAATGGCAAAAACATCCCAAAACGCATAAAAGCCAGTAAGGTATTTTAAAATAACAGTCTCAATCGAAAAAGCCAGACCCGAAAAACACATTAGCCACAAAAGGCGATTGGAAAATGAATATCGCAATTTATCTTCAGAAGCGATAACCATGCTACCGAATAATATTAAAAAAATACCCAGATAAGTGCCTAGACTAAATATTTCCCCGAGAAACAGAGCGCTGCCTATGACAATAAAAATCGAACCAAGGGAAAATAAAGGAACCACCCGCGATGGTTCAAAACGCTGTATAGTATAATAAAATAAATAAACGCCGATTACATTCGTTAAACCGGCAACTATCATCAGTAACCAATGAGATAGCGGCATAGCCATCGAAGAAAATGGCGCTAAAATAATGGCAATCCCCAATAAAGAAACCGCGTAAGAGAATAACATAATATGCGGTTTTTTTATTAAACGGCTGGCGAAGACTTTATGAAATACGTTGCTCAATGACCAGATAAACCCGGCTGATAATGATAATAGTAATCCCAATGTCATATTTTTAAGTAGTTATCAGCGTCATTGGTTAATACTCCCCGCCAATGGATTGAAAAACCCTGACCCTCATTGCTGCTTGGGGTTATAATACTTTTTTCCTATCAGCTTTTTCGGCAAGTAATCCTGCTTACCCTCTTCTTTGGAATAATTGTGGGAATACTTATACTCCTTGCCATAGTCTAAATCTTTCATCAAATCAGTTACCGCGTTGCGTAAATGCAAGGGTACCGGTTCATTCATAGTATCTTTGACGTCCTTTTTTGCTTCTAACAAACCAAGGTAGGCTGAATTATCCTTAGGCGCCTTAGCCAGATATACTACCCCGTGCGCTAAATTTATCTGGCATTCAGGGTAGCCAATCTTTCGTACCGCTTCAAAAACATCTAGAGCAATACGCAGCGCCCCCGGGTCAGCCATACCCACGTCTTCACTGGCAAAAATCACCATGCGCCTGGCAATAAACTCCGGGTCCTCGCCTGCCTCTACCATACGGTTTAACCAATACAAAGCTCCGTCAGGATCAGAACCGCGCATAGACTTGATAAAAGCGGAGATAACATTATAATGCTCTTCGCCTTTTTTATCGTATTGCAGGGCTTTATGCTGGAGCGCTTCCTCAACAGTTTTTAGATCTATATGCTTATTACCTTTGGAATCGGGTGAGGTGGCCTTTACAGCTATTTCCAAAGCGTTTAAAGCGGTCCTGGCATCGCCGTTAGCGCCCGTAATCAGCGTATCCAGGGCTTTTGGCGCTATGGCTACCTTTTGCTCTCCTAAGCCGTTTTTCTTTTCAGTTAGGGCTCGTTTGATAATGCGCGATAATTGGGGCACGCCATGCCGCTCCATAACAAACACCCTAGAACGGGACAAAAGTGGAGCGATCACTTCAAACGAAGGATTTTCCGTAGTCGCGCCAATGAGTGTAATAATTCCTTTTTCCACATACGGTAATAATGCATCTTGCTGGGCTTTGTTCCAGCGATGAATTTCATCAACGAACAGAATAGTCCGCCGGTTGTGCAGCTTTCTTCTGTCAACCGCCTCCTTTACTACCTTGCGTAAATCGGCCAATCCGGCAGTGACCGCGCTCATTTCTTCAAAATATGATTTGGTCATTTTGGCGATGATGCTAGCCAGCGTGGTTTTTCCTGAACCGGGCGGTCCCCAAAAAATTATGGAAAACACCTCATCGTTTTCAATGGCTCGCCGAAGGATCCTGCCCTTGCCGATTATCTCCTCTTGTCCTTCAAAATCATCCAATGACTCCGGACGGATACGGTCGGCTAAGGGCGCCTCGCGGGATAAATCTTCCTGCAAGCGAGTATCGAATAAATCTTCTTTTTGCTTATTTTTTTTCATATTTATTTAATGGAAAATTACGATCAATTTGGTCAGCTATTTTTAATCCCCAATATAGCATGGAATTAAACTTTTTTATAAGATCGACGGATAAAGTATAATACATGATAATACTACAGTCGGAAAACTCAATGGCCGCAATATCAATATGATTTATTAAATCAATCATACTCGGTTCAAATAATTGCAGCACCGATGCTTCCTTAGGTGAATTTATATTATACATTTTTTCAAATTTTCCGCTTTCAGTATCAATTGTATCCAGCTCCCCCATATTTTTTCGGGTTAAAATAACATCCCCGGGAATTTCATTTATACCAATCTCTACACAATGACCGTAAAATACTGCGGGCGCATCTTGTCTATCAAATGCATAAAACAACCCACCCAGCTTTCCATAAGTTCTTCCGACCAAGGGATAAATATATACCGGCCTTCCGCTTATTCTTCCCTCGATAAAATAATTCGTATTATATTTTATTATATTTGGCTTCATTCGTTTCGCTCCAAAAAAATCTTTTTTTGTATTAGCTAAAAATCTCTCCTGAACTCTTTTATAACAGTTCTTCGAATAATATGTTAATCTTTTATGTGCTACCCATTGCTTCACCTGCGTAGGTAGATAATATCTTTCATACGCCACCCTAAAAGCAAACGGTAAAAAAAATAACGCCAGGCATAAAACTAAAATTATTTCACTTAAAAAATTATCTTCGATTCCAACCTTAAAATACACATAGATTAAAATTATTGTCGCTACTGTTCCACCCGCTAGCAAAGTATATTTATTTGTCCTTTTAATAACTTTGATAACAAATAAATGTTTTAAAAAAATACTTCCACTCATATTAATATTGAATTTTTATTAATAATCTATACTTGTATAATACATTTATGAGAATTTTATAGTTTATACAAACGGTTTTTTTTCGTTAACCGGGGATTTATCCCCGGTCGTTGAGACAATTATATGAAAATGGTCTGGCATAATTACATAACCATGAATCAGAAACTTAAATTTATCTCGAGTAAATTTCATGACATCAATCAGTATCCGGCACAAATTATTGTTTGGAATATATACTTTTCCTTGTAGTTTACCGAATACCCACATCCTATTTGCAACGTTTGAAGTGATAAAATAGCATTGGTTTGGTAAATATACTTTTTTCATCCTGAATAATTGGATTTTATTTAAATGACTCTAAACTGCTCTTCTCTTTTAGAAATAGGCATATTTTTTGCCTTTCTTTTTTAACAGCATGGTATTATATTTTTCATTAAGCACAAATTGCTTTTTATCAATTTGAAGGTGTCTTAAAAAATTGATAATTCTCTGTCGATTGAGTTTTGTATCACGTCCTTGGATCTCAACTTCGATAAACGAACCTAGACCTTTGACTCTGTCGAGTACAATTTCCAAAATACCTTTTTTGAAATATTCTCTATGTTTGTCAACCACTACCTCTTCTCGAGCTTTCATTTTTTTCAGTATCCTTTTAAGGGTTTTAAGATCGCTGACGCTTACTTCATTCTCTTCCGCTGAAATAAAATTTGTAGCACTATGAAATTCAAAACTTGCTAGGCCTCTAATACCATTTTGACGGACCCGGACGATACTGCCTATCCTTTTAGTTAAAGGTCGTTTATAAAGTGAATAATACCAGTCGATCTGATGTACTTTTTTTACAGGACGGGCCTCCAATGCTATCAGCCGTTTTCGCATCATTTTGACACTTCTGATTTTTGCCTTAATTTCTATCTCCATATAATTTATTTAATAAACGGATTTTTTTCGTTAAAAACTATGCGCGGAGTATGGTTATTGATGCGATCAAGCGACAGTCCATATTTTTCGCTGTATAATGTTCCTACCGCGCAGAATTTCGCTTGCGGCCAATCAAATCCCAGTTTTTCAGCGACCTGCCGTACCGCGGTTTCATTCGGCCCTTCGATCTCCACAAACGGTTCCAAATACGGCCACTCGTCAATAGTAATTTCCACCCCATTCAATTGCCATCGCTCGCGTTTAGTTTCCTGGTAAGCTTTTTCACGGCAGCCAATGGCTTTTAGTATTGCTACGGCCTGTTCGTAATCACCAACCCCTAAACATAATTCTTTTTGGTTTTCGATAGCCTCGCCGTCTACCTTAAACTTAAAGTTATTGTATCCCCCTCGTCACGCACTCGCAACCACGTAGTCTGCCGATCAACTCCATTGGGCAAATTAAAAGTTGTGCGTTTCATCAAAAACTCTGATTTAACCAAATCCGCTTCGCCTCTTTTTAATCGCTGTCTTATGCTATCCTTATTTTGGTTAGTAAACGTTGCTTCGTATTCTATTTGCATTTACTTTTTGATTTTAGCAAAGATAACACTATCTATAAATTTATTTTCCTTTTTGACGTCTTTTCGCATAAGCCCTTCTTTTGAAAAACCGTTGCGAAGCAGCACTTTTTGTGAGACCTTATTATAAACAAATACTTTGGCATAAATACGCTTAAGCCCAAATTTATTAAATCCATAACGAGTCATATACGCCACAGCAGCTGACATAATGCCTTGTCCCCAATACTGTTCGGCCAGCCAATACCCCAGCTCTGCCTTGTGGTTTAATTCCAAATGTTCCAAACTAATACTCCCAACCGCCTGGCTATTGATAACTATGGCCAAATTAAACTTTTTCGGCTTGCTGCGGCGGTACATGGGAAGCGTATGATCCAGCCAATCGCGAGCATCTTTAATGGAATATGGATAAGGGATATTAAGCGTATTACGGAATATTATTTTATTATTTATATACTGGGCAATGTCAGCCGCATCACTTTTTCTAAACGGCCGTAGAGTAAATTCTTTTTTTCCACATTCAATCTTTATTTCTTTTTCCATGGCATAGCTTTTAATAATGAGCCGTATAAATCCTCTTGCCGCTTAATATGCAATGAAGAATGCTTTTTCCGAGGCTTATAATCTCTTGATAAGAAAGTGACAAAAGGAATATCAGTAATTAAGGTAAGTGGTGTCCGTTCACTACCTTCACCCATGACAGCCATAGCCGCCGTTGCCAGTGAGTCAGCCATATCAACCGTGGAAATTTTAAACTTTCTATTAAATAAATCTTTGGTCCCTCGATAGTCGTTAATTGGCCGGAAGCCATAATACCCGACCGCCACGCCCATGACACCCCGGCGCAATGGTACCGTATGGCTGTCGGTAATAATTACTCCGAGGTTTTTCACTTTGTACGTAGCACGCAAAAATTGCCATATTTTTTTTGCGGTTTGCTGGGGCTGCTTTGGCCAGAGAATGTAGTATTCTCCCGAGTTTGATTCATCGATGCCGGCTGAAGGTATTAATATATTATTTTTTATAGCCAAGACCGCATAGCCTTTGGGCGTTGCTTTGCGCGGTAAATATCTATCCGCTTCTTTTTTGATTAAGACGTCTTTATCCGGCCATTTTGACTTTAATTCACACCTGCCCTGGTAAATACTCACCACCTTGCTGGCTATAGCTACCACTGATCGCTCCGGCAGCCGTTTGATGCGAGCCTTAATAACGCCAAGAAGATCGTCTTGCGGTGGTCGTAAGAGACGTGTTTTTATAGGCTTAATATTCATAATAGTGGACTTATTTTACCATTTTTCACCTTTGTGGAAAAGTCTATTGACTATTGTAGCTAATTATTGTAATATCGATAGTCGTACCTTAATAAACCTTTATTTCTGCGCCTTTTTATGCTATATTTCCCCTATCGTCGGGGATTGGCCTAATTGGCTAAGGCGCACGCTTCGGGTGCGTGAGAGTCCGGGTTCGAGTCCCGGATCCCCGATCTTAGAATATAATAAAACATTCAAAGATGAATTTGCTTATTTTATTATGTCCTAAACTACCTTAAACCACAAAACCAAGTAAGGAGAGAGCATGCTCTTTAACTACCTCTCGATCCATCCTCCGCGGTGAGATAACAATGTTTTACAAACAGTCATTACTTCATCATCACTGCAAAAAATGGAGGAAATAAATGTGCGATAAAGATTGGACATTCCCAGCCAGTCAGCTAAAATTCACCTCTGAAGACAGAGGCAAGGGGGACGAACCACGTATTATTATCACCTTACAAAATGGCAAGCAGGCCAACATACCCGCCGCCGGAGTAAAAATTAACAGAATCAACGGCAGTCAACGTGGGCCCGTAGAAAGCATTTTCGTTAACAATTCTAACGTTCGTAAAACTATTCGATCTGCTCAATTCAGCAGATAACTTCCAGTTCCTTGTTTCATATAAAAAACCGCCGAGGTATATACACCGGCGGTTGTTTTTTTAAATAACATTATTTTTCTTGGATGCACGCATCTGCCAGATCGGCAATCTGCAAAGCTTTTTCAGCTGCCTTGCCAGTGTATTGTTCTGGCTTTCCTAATAAGGCAAGAGTCTCCACTGGAATTCTGTCAATCGCTTTGGCTAAACCATCATCCTGTTTGGCAAATTCATTAGCAATATCAATTAGGTTTTGGGCCTTTTTCTTGCATCGTGGTACGATCTTCCGCGTTACCAGTTCATGCGCATCACCCTCATATCCTGCCATTTGGAGCGCAATATAAAGCGGCTCTGCCATAACCAGCTTGGCGCTCGTATTAAAATTACGAAGGCAAGCTTCCTCATTGACTGTAATTCGCTCCAAGAACGTAGATCCTTCCTTTCCCCGCAAGAACGTATTGAGCTGTTGCATCACATTAATGACGATTATCGGAAAATCTCGCTGTACCGAACTGCCAGTTAAATCACGCTGGTGTTCAGATATCAGCGTACCTACAACCTTGCCGTACTCGGAGCTGTTTTTTATAAACATCCCTTCACAATTTTCAAAGCTGATTGGATTCACCTTCTGGGCCATGGTAGAGGAAGCGATCTGCCCCTCTTCAAACACCTCAATAATTTCGCTGATTTCCGAACGCATTAGATGTCGGCAATCCCTTCCAAGCTGGGCTATGGTAGCAGTGATTAATAGACATGTATGCAAGAAATTAGCCAATGGCTCTGGCGGCAAAATCTGTGTACTGATCGGAGATGGGCGGAGGCCAAGTTTCTCCAGCACCCGCTCCTCAAAAGATTTTGAACCGCATCGCTGATCAATACCGAGTCCCACTTGGGCGTTGTATGCGCCAACAGCTCCAGAAATTTTACCGACCAAAAGGTCCGTGTTGCGCTTTAATTCTTGCGTATTGTACACCAAACGATACAAAATCGTAGCCAGCCAAAAACCCACTGTCAGGGGCAAGGCGTGCTGACCGTGCGTCCGGCCGATCTGCAAAGTATGAGCATACTTCCGCACTATTGATGCCAGAATACGGATTAATCTGTATAGCTGCGGTTGCAGCGCACTCCGGGCGGCGTTAATAAAATGGAGCCGGCGTCCCGTATCCAGCGGATCATAGCTGGTCAGCATAATGTGCAGCCACCGCCGAAGCGGCTCTGGCAAAATCTCTTGAGCTATCCGTACCCAAGCCCGAACATCATGTTTTGTAACGCTTCGTTCTAGTGTATCAACCTCGGTAGTTGTAATATGCAATATTTTTTCTATGGCCTCATCAGTCAGCAGGGCAAAGTCATCATCAGGGATGACCTTTATCTCCCCCAATACTTGCAGAACACTTATTTCAACCATGCCCAACCCAATATAAAGATTATCATAGCCAAAATACGGTTTTAACTGCACTGGCTGATACCGCTGATTGCCTGGCAGCGATAGATCACGCCCCGTGATGTTCATTCGAGAAAAAAAACTATTCATGAACTGTTCCTCCTCGTTTTCTAATTTTTAAAGTTCAATTTACAAATTATATTACTGTACCAAATAACCAGTTTTTTTGCAATATAAAAAAGCTCCACCTACTTTTGGGTGGAGCCAACTCTGCTCTATTTTTTAGCTCTAACGGCACAAGACCGTTTCAGTCCTTGATATGCCTCCTTTGAAGTGCTATTGGCAGCCGAACTTCCACGCCATTTGGGCAAGGGGTTGCTTCTTGAACTGACAAGATCAATTCGCGCCATATCTCCTCCATTTACCTTGAACGTACAATGATGTGTTCACGACCAGGGCCGGTGCCAATCCAATTGACCGGGCAGCAAAGCGTATCTTCAATCAATTTGATATACTGCTGTGCCCGGAGCGGTAGAGATTCAAACTCCGTCATGCCAGAAATATCTTCCTGCCAACCAGGGAGTATTGCATAAACCGGTTCTAACCTGTCAAAACCGGAAGAAAGCGCCGGTACCGTACCTGGTTTCAGTAATACGCCGTCCATATTTTTGTACCCAGTACAGACTTTCAATTCGCGTAAACCCGATAAGCAGTCTAGCTTAGTCAGTGCCAATTCATCCGGGTTATTCACTCGGACGGCATACTGCAGCCAGGCTAAATCCAGCCAGCCGGTCCTGCGGGGCCTGCCCGTACTGGCTCCTTTCTCTTTGCCTACCTCCCTGATGAAACGTCCTTTTTCCTGTGCGCTTGCCTGTCCGGAGTTAATTTTCACCAGCATTTCTCGCAGATAAGCATCCCGTTGATCATCAGGCAACATTCCCTGTTCTTCTGTTACGGCAGGGTCCCCCAGCTCCGTCATATGAGGCCCATTGCCTACGCGGGTCTGATACGCTTTGACAATGCCGATTTTCCTGCCCAAAGCTTCAATAGGCATACCCGTTCCCACAGCAATACCGGCAAACGTGCAAATGCCCTGGGTATTATTTCCATAGGTACCCCAATACGGATCCAGCATGATACCCTGCGCTCCTTCGAATAAGATAGACGAACCAGCTTTCCAAGCCGTCCAAAGCAGATCCCGCACATCACCAACATAAGGCTTGATCTGTTCACCCAGCCGACATAGTTCTTCGCACATTTTTCCCGGCGTCAAAATGGTCCCGCACGTACTGATAAAACTTTCTGATGTAAATACCGGATCAGTGAAAATCGGGCGAAATGTGTTGTAAAAATCCGTCAGCCAGACCATGAGCTCGTCAGGATTTAACAGCATCTCTACGCGAGGATTAACCCGAAAACAGTTGGTTCCACCAGTAGCGCACATGCCACGCATGGTTGAATAAGCACGGCGTGAGCCTTTAGCTTTTTCAGCGTAATATTCCAAGGCGCGGTGCCACTGGAAACTCAGGTGTGCTCCGGCATCAACGGTTACTTTCGGAGTAAAATTAAAAGTCTGCCGAAACTCATCCATCTCATTTAGCAACTGCGCTACGTCAACACGAACTCCACGACCGAGAACACAGTGTTTATCAGCCGCCGCACCGCTCGGCAATAAATGACCTATAAATCCTAGCGTTCCCACTTGAATAGTGTGTCCTGCGTTTGCCCCGCCTTCAGCACGAGCGACGTACTCTACATCGGGAGCTAACGTATCAACTACTTTTCCTTTGCCTTCATCGCCGGCCTGCATACCAGCTACCACATAATAACAGCTTTTTGCCACTATTTCCTCCTTATACTATGGCTAATTTTATTATCTAAAGTGCAAACCAATTATCCCACCTTACCACTTTACTAACTTGCGGTCAACATAAAAACAACCCATTAAAACTATAGGCTATATACCATAAGCTACGTGCCACTTACTCCCACTCCACCGTGCCTGGAGGTTTTGAAGTGATATCATAAACCACCCGGTTGATTTCCTGAATCTCATTGGTAATCCTGGAAGAAATTTTTGCCAATACACTATGGGGTAAACGAGCCCAATCAGCGGTCATAAAATCACGGGTAGTTATGGCGCGAACAATGATTGGATAACCATAGGAGCGCCCATCTCCTTGCACGCCAACCGATTTTATGGTGGGCAAAACGGCAAAATACTGTTGAATCCGTTTATGCCATCCGCTCCTCTCTATCTCCTGCCGGACGATCCAATCAGCTTGGCGCAATATCTGCAATTTATCGTGGGTAACCTGGCCAACAATGCGCACTGCCAATCCGGGACCGGGGAACGGTTGGCGCTCGGTGATTTCCCGCGGCAGCCCCAGCAACCGGCCGACTTTCCGTACCTCATCTTTATATAAATCACGCAAAGGCTCTATCAAGGTAAAGCCGAACTTTTTCGGTAGCCCGCCGACATTATGGTGAGATTTTATCAAGGCCGCTGTTTGTCCGACACTGACCCCCGAACTAATGGCATCCGTGTATAGCGTGCCTTGCACTAGCCATTTTACCTTACCTATCTTCTTTGCCTCGCGTTC
>CAZJUO010000013.1:0-23163 GCA_964549245.1 uncultured Gammaproteobacteria bacterium | reverse complement strand
AGAAATTTATTTTTAACCATACAGCTGATTGAACTGGGGGCGCCTTTAGTGGTGGCTTTAAATATGATGGATGTCTTAGAGCGTCAGGGGCATGAGCTAAATAGTAAAGCCTTGTCCGATTTATTGAACGTGCCGGTTGTTGAAATTGACGCCCGATACGCAAATAAATTGGACAACCTTAAAAATGCAATTAGTCAGACGGCCTCGAAGAAAAAACCACCAAAAAAAATTAAATTAACATATGGAAATGATATTAATAAAGAACTAAACAAAATTAAAAAATATATCTGTCGGCGTGAACCCGATTCTACTGAAACTGAACGGCACTGGGTTGCCTTAAAATTAATTGAGGGAGATTATAGGGCTAAGCAGAAAATCGCTTTAAAGCACTATTATTTGGAATTAAAGGCGATAGTTGAAGAGGCAATCGTGGGTTTGAATAAACTGTGCAATCGTGACCTGAATACAATTTTAACGCGAGCCAGATACGGCTTCATTAGAGGCATTGTGGAAGACACTATGGGGAAGCATAAAGTATCTTACCATGAAAAATTTACAGATAAGTTTGATCACTTGGTGATGAATAAATTTTTGGGCATCCCCTTTTTCGTGGTAGTGGCTTGGTTAATGTTTCAGCTCACATTTGTTTTATCAGAACCACTGATGAACTGGATAGAATCTTTTTTTGCATGGGCCGGCGGGCTCTTAACTGCTGTATTGGAAACTTGGCGGGCGCCTCTTTGGTTGAACTCTTTACTGGTTGACGGTGTAGTTGGTGGGGTGGGGGGTATTCTTGTTTTTATTCCTATTATTGGCATTTTATTTTTATTACTGGCTTTGCTTGAAGACACCGGGTATATGGCTCGGGTGGCTTATGTTATGGATAAATTCATGCATCGCATAGGGTTGCATGGCAAGGCTTTTATCCCTTTGATGTTGGGTTTTGGTTGTAATGTGGCCGGTATTATGGCAACCAGAACTTTGGCTTCAAAAAAAGACCGCTTATTGACCATTTTAATCAATCCTTTTATGTCCTGCGGCGCACGCTTGCCCGTGTATGCTTTATTTGCCGGAGCATTTTTTACGGCCCATCAGGGCTGGGTAATATTTTCCTTGTATTTTTTAGGTATTATTATTGCCATTATCGCGGGATTGATTTTTAAAAAATTTATATTGAAGGGTCTTTCATCGCCTTTTGCCATCGAATTGCCGCCTTACCGTTGGCCAGCACTACGGGGGATATTGATGCATGCCTGGGAAAGGGTGTGGCTTTTCATTAAAAAAGCCGGCACAATTATTTTAATATTTTCAATCGTTGTATGGTTTTTGGCTAGCGTGCCGTTTAACGTCGAATACGGTTCACAGGATAGTTTAGCTGGCTACATTGGCCAGGCCATCGCTCCTGTTTTTAAGCCACTAGGCTTTGATAATTGGGAATCTTCGGTATCCTTGATGTTTGGTTTTGTGGCCAAAGAGGTAATTGTAAGCACTTTTTCTACTTTATATGGGGTTGATGAGGCTGAGGCAGAAGTTGGCGGCTCTTCATTAAATAATAAATTGCGGGAAGATTTTACGCCCCTAAGCGCTTACTCATTTATGGTTTTTGTATTACTATATGTTCCTTGCATAGCCGTGGTGTCAGTAGTTAGGCGTGAGACAAATTCTTGGAAATGGCCATTGTTTATGATTGGCTACTCTACGGCTATTGCCTGGATTTTTTCTTTTATTGTCTACCAAGGAGGCAGGTTAATTAATTTAACCTTATATTGTTAAATTATGAAAATAACCCGGAAAGCATTTTTAGTATTAGATATTACCAATATCGCAATTCTTTTGAAGCTTTATACTAAATAAAATTATAATATGAAAACTAATATTGAATGCATCCCTTGTTTGCTAAAACAGGCTGTTGGCGTTATCGATACGGCAGGTAGTAAGCCTGCTATCCAGGAAAAGATTATACGCCGTATTGCTAAGAAAATTGCAGCTTTTGACATAAATGAGCCGCCACCCGTAATTGCAAAAGCTTTTTATAACATTGTTTCAGCAGAATCAGGAATTAAGGATCCGTATAAAAAGATTAAATTAAGAAGCAATAAACTAGCTTTAAAATTATATCCAATATTGGAGAAAAAAATCAGTAATTCCAGGAATCCTTTGCGTGCAGCTTTGGAAATTGCCGGGGCGGGAAATGTAATTGATTTTGGAGTGCTGGCGCAGGAAAAAATTTGGGCACAAATCAACTCTCTTTTAAAGGGCGAGGATTTTTTTAATTGTAAAAGCGCTATAAAAAAGGCTTTAATCAGCGAATTTTCGAATAAATTGAAAAAAAAACAAAAGCGTTTTATATTTAGCGGATAACGCCGGGGAAACCGTATTTGATAAGATTTTAATAAAAGAAATTTTGAAGATCTCGCCCAACATTAAGATTACTTACGTTGTCAGGGACAAGCCCATTATTAACGACGCTTTATTAGAAGACGCTCAAGAAGCTGGGATTAATAAATATGCTAAGGTAATCACAGCGGGTAATGGATATCCGGGATCGCTATTAGGGGAAACAGATAAAAAATTTAGAAAACTGTTTAAGTATGTGGACATGGTAATATCAAAAGGGTAGGGTAATTTTGAAGCCCTTAATAATTGTTCGCGCAAAGTTTATTTTTTGTTTTTAATAAAGTGCAAGTTTGTAGCTGAGCAAGTAAAAGGTCGAGTAGGAGATATAACCTTTTTTACGAAAAGATAGCTTGAGGCAGGCCTATTGAAATTTCCCGTAAATTAGTATAGAGTATAATTTATAAATTAGTGTTTTTTATCATTCTTAAAGTAAGAATAATTAAACTAAGTACAATAATATTAAAATGATACGGTTTTTTTATAAGTATATATTACTAGTTGTATTTATTTTTAGTTTATTGCCCCTTCATTTTGTGGTGGCGCAGGAGGAACCGCTTAACGTTTATTTTTTCTGGGGCCAGGGTTGCCCCCATTGTGCCAAGGCGGAAGTATTTTTTGATGATACTGTTGTGCCGCAGTATAGTAAACAGATAGAGATACAAAGTTTTGAGATATATAATAATAAGGATAATCAGGACTTATTCCGGTTGTTTGCTTTAGCTTCTGGAGCGCAAGGTGTGCCGAGTATTTTCATCGGAGATAAGGTCATCAGCGGCTATTTATCCGATACGACTACTGGGCAGCAGATAATCGATGCGATAGATGAGTGCTTAGCTAATGGCTGTGAAGATTTAGGAGCGCAGATAATCAGTGGCAGTGCTGCCAGCGAGCCCGAAGAAGAGGTGCAGGAAGAAACCAGCCAAGATGGATCATTAATTGTCGATTTGCCTATCTTGGGGGAAACGGATTTGTCCACCTTTTCACTCTTTGGTTTAACCGCGGTAGTGGCGGCCATTGACGGGTTCAATCCCTGTGCCATGTGGGTACTGCTTATCCTCATCGGTTTTTTGCTGGGTATGCAGAACCGGCGGCGTATGTGGCTTTTGGGAATAACCTTTATAGTTGCTTCGGCGGCGGTTTATTTCATTTTTTTGGCGGCTTGGCTGGAGTTTTTCAATTTTATCGGTGCGGTACGGCCTGTGCAGATTGCCATCGGGATTGCGGCAGTGGGCGTGGGAGTATATTATTTGAACAGGTTCCGTACCATGAAGCCGGGACAGTGTGAAGTAACCAACGTGGAGCAGCGCCGAAAAATTACCGAACGCCTGAAAAAAATCGTTAGAGAAAACGCGCTCTGGATCGCTATCCCCAGTATTATCGGCCTGGCTTTTGTGGTTAACCTCATTGAACTGGCCTGTTCAGCCGGACTGCCGGCGATATACACGCAGGTTTTATCGTTGAGTGATTTATCACGTTTGGAGTACTATCTTTTCCTGTTACTATATGTAGTTATCTTTATGCTTGATGATATGCTGATTTTTGTCATTGCCATGTTGACGTTGAAGGCCACAGGCACCACGGGGAAGTATAGCCGTTACGCCACTTTAATCGGGGGCGCGGTTATAATCATTATGGGTGTATTATTAATCGTCCGGCCGGATTGGTTGATGTTTGGCTGAATTTAAAATAGTAGCCTACTTCGTTAGCGGTTATGTTTTTTATTTTGGTAATGTTGATACGATGTTTGACAGGTCAGTGGATATTATTTATAGTTAGATAATTATAATAAATAACTGCACTTTTTAAATCTTAGGAGGAGATAGTGAGGAGTAACACCTGTCTTGGGTTAATGTTATTTTTTGCCCTTATGATGACTATGCCGTTGACGGCTAAAATGGGTCCTGGCGCTGGGTCTGATATGAGCGGTATACTGTCGCCACAAGAATTTCATTTGTTGGATAGTTTAATGACTGAAGCGGAAAATATATATCAGCATTATTTAGAGACAAATATTCCCATTGATCAAAAAGCGGTAGCCGATATATACGCCGAAATGAGAACAATATGGATGGATAACAATGTGAGAATTTATGATCGGGCCGAGGCTATGGGTTCGGATTCCATGCACGTAAACAGGATGGCGCTTATTTATCTTTTTTGGAATACAGCCAACCATATACGAGCCATTGCTATACCGCGTGATACGGATAGTCTATATCTGGTTTATGTGAGCTCACAGGAAGTTTTTGTGGAGGTTCTGCCAGAGTCAATTGAGCGGGCTCAACAACGCCTAAAGGGTCCAACAATGTTTCTCTCTATCGGAGACATCAAGGAATACAGCTATCGTCAGGTATGGAAGTCGAGCCAGCAAAGTACGGGCATGATTAGGTTTTACTGGCATTGCTTGCCAGAGCATTTGAAGGATATTTATTTTTTTGCACCTATGTAAGAAAGTTTTACCGGAACGAATTAACGTTCCGGTTTTTTATCGTTTTAAAAAACCACCAACTATGAGTTGGTGGAGGCTGATGAGCTTACTTAAAAAATAACGCCTTTTCTTTGACAAACGCCTGATAGTTCACCGAAGCGTGGATAATATTTTCTCTTCGATTGATGCCGTATCGTCCTCTAATGCTTGCTGGATCGGCTTGTTGTGGTTCTTGGTAGCCCACCAGTTTTCTGATGCGCTGAATGGCATTATCACCTTCAAAAATTAATGCCAGGCAAGGACCTGACATCATAAATCGAGAGAATTCTGCGAAGCATGACCGACCTTTGAGATGACCGTATATCACATTGATATCGTTTTGAGAAAGACAAACCAATTTTTGAGTCGCAATGGTCAATCCACTGGCTTGAATTATTTGTATCACCTCTTCGGTTAAATTCCTTTTTAGGCAATCTGGCTTTAAAAGAGCTAAAGCATAGTTAGTCATCAAGTCACCGTCCAAAGTTTGATGATAGATTGTTGTTTGACAACTATAACAAATTAATTACTTTATTGTCAAATTATACAATAACCTAGATTGTTTAGCTCTGATGCATAAAGCGCATTTATTCTGTGAAAAAGTATAGTTGATGGTTTTTAGGACTATTTTTTGCCTAGAATTTAGGTTACAATAGGGGTATGTTTGACATTAAAAGCAGCCTTAATAAAATACTGCATCGCGATAGAAACGTTTGGAAATGGGATTTAGCTATCATCGGTGTTTTTTTATTGTTAGTGGTTGTTTTCGTTATTTGGCAACCCCAATTGCCCGCTTCAGATGAAGTGCGGCAATGGACCGAACAATTTGGTAAGGTGGGTCCCTTAGCCATTATCGGTGTTATCATTGTTGAAACGGTCGTTGCCCCCATACCGGGAACGATCGTGCCTATCGTGGCCGGGGCTTTGTACGGCTTGTGGCTGGGTTTTGTGTATGCCTGGGTGGGTAATATGATCGGCGCTTTAATAGCTTTTTTTATATCGCGACGGCTCGGACGATTGGTTGTTAAGAAAATCATAAAAGATAAGACCATTGATCGTTACGACCGTTTTTTGAAACGCAATAAGCTTTTTCTTTGGATGGTGTATTTGATTCCGATATTCCCGCTTGATATTATTAGTTTTGTGATTGGCTTGTCTGCCTTGAAATTCAGACATTTTTTAATGATTGTGGGCTTAGGGCTGCTGGTAAATATATTAATTTTAGCGTATTTTGGTGAACGCTTGCTTGAGGCTACGGCCTTAGAAAAATTGGTTTATATCGTATGTATCGTAGTTATCATGTACGGTACGATTATCGTAGAACGTATCATACGAATGAAAGGAGAAAACTCATGAAGTATTCAAAAGTGATGACAATATTTACCGTTGTTATAGTGGGGCTAGTTTTTGTGGTTGGTCTGGTTGTCACTAAAGCCTCGCATAGGGGTCTTGATTTTGTTTCTACTTACTTCGCTTCCGAAATGTTGTATGAACAGCGTGATATTTATGATGAACCGGAGATTATTGAGCGCGCGGCGAGTGACGGTATCGATGTAATGGCCAATGCTAATCGGTTTATTTACAGCCCTTTTTTACCAACTGTACTGTTTCCCTTAACGCTTTTACCGGTTAGCGTGGCAGTAGGGTGGTGGCAGCTTATTAACGTGATAGCTTTTTGCGGCGGTTTATACTTACTGATACGACTGTTTCCCCGCCCGCAGCGCGGAGCGGCAGCTGTAGCCTTGGGGGCGGCAGCGCTTGTTTGCCTACCAGCGTGGTTTAGTTTTTTTCTGGGGCAGGTCAATGGAATAATTTTTTTATGTTTGATAGCTGTACTATATTTTTCCCGCCAAAAACGGTTCATCGTAGCTGGCATTATACTGGGTTTGGCAATTGCCATAAAAACATTTCCGATAATTTTTATAATTTATTTTTTAATAAAAAAACGTTTTATCCTAGTGGGGAGCGCCATACTTTTTTTAGCTGGTATAGCTTTTGTAGCCTTACTTATGTTAGGGCCGTTTGGGATAAGCCAGTATTATGAATACGTGGTTACCATACTGCCAAAAATCACTTCGGGTGTGGAGGCCATCGGCGGACCAACCCTGCCGGCTATCAGCAGCAGTATCATCCCATCGCTGAATAATGCCGTGATGCTTGGTATCGTAATTGTAGTATTCGCTGCATTTTTTTGGTTTACCAGGAGGGCTGCCAACCGGCCGGAAGTATTAATAATTGATTTTTCTATACTCTTAGCCCTTGTTTTATTATTGACGCACTATACCTTGTATCATTACCTGATGTGGATGTTGCTGCCCATCGCTATTGTATTTCGCAGTTGGTTAAAAAGCCGTCATTGGCTGCCAGCGCTTTTATTGGTTGGATCGATAATTCTACTCAACGCATATCCGCATACTGTACGTAGCGTAGTATCTGAAGTAAACGGCTGGTGGTCTCCGCTGGTGGTTTATATTAGTTTTTTTGGTGAAGCATGCTTGATTGCCTTGTTATTATACTATCGCCGCGAAAAATATTTTAGAAAGAATTACCCCGCTGGCAATTTATTGATTGGTAGTTAACTATTTGACTTTTTTCCATAAAAGCGCTAGTATGAAGCATTGTTTACATTAATGAATGTGATAAGAATAATCAATAATAGCGAGGTGTTCTTTGGATAAAAACAATAATCTAGAAATTGAAAGAAAGTTCCTGTTACAAGCGGCGCCCAAAAATATGGAGAGTGTCAGTGGAGAAGTGATCATGCAAGGGTATGTGGTAGGTGACGGTATTGTGCGGTTGCGGAAAAAAGGAGAAAAGTACCTGATGACCGTCAAATCAAAAAGAACGGCAGATGGCTTGTCCCGACAGGAATGGGAGGTGGAAATACCAGAATTCGTATTTACACTTATTTGGCCGCACAAAATCGGACGTTCAATCCGCAAAGTAAGATACTCGGTGCCATACCATGACTATATTTTGGAGGTCGATATTTTTAAAGGCGGTTTAGCGGGATTGATACTGGTCGAATGTGAATTTCCCGATGAAGCGTCAGCCAGAAAGTTTGTTTTACCGGAAAGCCTCGGTGAGGCGGTTGAGGTGACTGCCGATAAGCGGTTTGGTAATCGCCATCTAGCCATGCATGGTTTGCCACCGGAATTATAAAATCATAGAGGAGCCAAAAAAACGCTCCTCTTTTTATTCTTGTTATGATTACTTATTTTTCCCAAATAGCGTCAAGTATTTTAATGCGAGTGATGTGGATAGCTGGAATTAGACCAGCACCAATACCTACCCAGATGATTGTTTCCAGACGGGCGATGAAATCCGCATAGTCAACTTGCAGAGTAACGTCGGCGATAGGCAGAACAAAAGGATGCGCATTAAAATAGGGTATGATAGCAAAAAAGAATATTAGCGAGCCAAGAATGACGCCAGAAACTGAATAGACCACCGTTTGCAGGACGTAGGTTACTTGGATCAAGTACGGTTTGATGCCGATAGCCCGCAATATCCCAATTTGCTTTTTTTTGTTGGAGATGTCTATATAAATTACAATAAATACGGTGATGGCCGCGATCAACACTCCCACGATTGATAATATCACGTTGATGCTTAGAAAGCTGTCGCTAATTGAGTCCATAAGACTGCTGGCTTGCTCCCAGCTGTATATATTTTCTTGGATACCGTTTTGTTTTAGTCTTGTTATGACCTCTTCTTCCTGGCCGGTTTCTTCTATGCGCACGATAATGCTGGTTGATTGATCTTCATAGCGGGGATTTATTTTTTTAAGGGTGTCCCGGGTGATATACGCTTCATTATCAGTGTTGATGAATTTAGTAAAAAAGATGCCACGCACCGTCAAATCATAGGCGGTAGTGCCATAGTTCAGCGTTACTTTGTCTCCGGCCCGCACACCGGCTAATGAAAAGGGGTTTTCGATTGTTTCGCCATCAATGTTTTTCCCAGCAATATCCTGGCCGAGAATGATGGCATCACCCTCAAGGTTGTCCAAATAATTACCCGAGGTTATTTTTTCCGAGACGGTAGTTACCTCTTTTTCATCATCTGGATTAATGGCTAAAATATTCCAGGCGCCTTTTTTGTTATTAAATTGCAAACCACCCGGGACGATTATGCGTGAGCTGGCGGCTACTACGCCCTCGGTGTTTCTAATGGTGGACAGAATTTCGCTGGTATTTTTAATATAATCATTGCCCTCTTTTGGGCTGATCAGGATATGGCCGGTGGAGGTATCGATAATTTGCTGGTTGAAGCCGTGGATAATCCCGTTGAATAAGGAGGCGATAAAAATCATGTTGATAAAAGCGATGGCCATGAAAAAAACGATTAGCCCGAGCGTCCACTTATTGCTGCGCAGCAAGTATTTCCAGGTTAAGAAAAAAGGGATTCTTTTTTCACTGCTCATAGGATTTTTCCGTCTGAAAGTTTAATTTTTCTATTGGCGTATATTTCTTCGTCTGGTTCGTGGGTGATCATAACGATAGTCGCTTGTTCCTCGTCATTAAATTTATTAAACAATTTTAGAATTTCTTTAGCTGCGGTGGTATCAAGGTTGGCAGTAGGTTCGTCAGCAAAAATGATTGTCGGTTTGTTTATAAGCGCGCGAGCGATGGCTACCTTTTGCTGTTCGCCACCGGAGAGCTGGCGGGGAAGGCTATTAATCTTATGCGTAAGACCCACCTTAGTTAATAGCTCTAAACCTCTTTTTTTACATACAGCAGTTGCTTCCAGCATCATAGCAGGCAGTATCACATTTTCCAGGGCGCTTAATTCGGCTATTAGGGCATATTCCTGAAAAATATATCCTAAGTTTTTTAAACGCAGCATGGATCTTTTTTTTGCAGATAATGCGGTTACTTCTTGTTTGTTTAGAAAGATTTTGCCCGAATTTGGCCTATCCAGCAAACCTAGTTGCCGCAAGAGGGTTGATTTCCCTGAACCATTTCGACCGGTGATTACCAAAAAATCACCTTTTGAAATTTGCAAGGATACGTTTTTTAAGGCGGGTACTTTGACTTCACCTTGTTTATAGATTTTAGAAATGTCGTTTACTTGTATGAGCGGTTCCATATAATTTATTATACCATATTTGTAAAGTACCAATGTAAAAATGGTAATTGATTTTATACTACAAAATAGGTTATACTGATGGGTAGTAATCATTAACTATACAAGTATGAAAAAAGTTATTGTTCTATCGGTGTTTTTGGTAGCAGTAATGTTTGTTTTAAGCGGCTGCGGGGAAAAAGCAGCCGAAAAAGCTATCGAAACATCGACGGGCGAACAGGCAGACGTTGATATCGACAACGACACGGTGAGCGTCAATACCAACGAAGGTTCTATGCAAGTCGGCGAAGAGGTTGATTTGCCTGATGATTTCCCCTCTGACGTGTACGTTATCGATGGCACTATCACTTCTGCCTTGCAGGTTAATGAAAACCAAGGGTATTCGGTTTCTGTTACCACCGATGAGTCGGTCAGCAATGTCATGGACGAGTATGAGGCACAATTAGCTGATGATGGGTGGACAATCAGCGGTACTATGAATTTCGGAACTAGTGCTACGGTGGTAGCGGAAAAAGGTAATCGCAGCGTTTCGGTCAGCGCCAGTGAAGATGAAGATGAGAACAATACACTGGTAGTAATTTCCACTTCGCAAACTGAAGAGTAATACTATCATTTATAAAAAGCCCGGGCTACTCGGGCTTTTTTATTACTTTTATTAGCCTAAAAAATAAGGTACAATAAAAGTATGAAACCGATTGGTAAGCTATTCCGCTCCATTGTAAAAAAAAATAAAAATGTTTGGAAAACTGATTTGGTCATTATCCTCCTTTTTTTGGTTGTTTTTTTTCTGCTTTCAGTGATAGAGCCGGAATTGCCAAAGGAGGGTGATATCAGACAAGCGGTTAGTAATTTTGGGTCGTACGGACCGGTAGTAGCTGTTGGCGTAGTAATTACCGAAACGGTCATTGCCCCTATTCCCGGTACGGTTTTTCCCATAGCGGCTGGGGTGCTGTATGGTTTGTGGCCGGGATTGTTGTATGTCTGGCTGGGCAATGTGCTTGGTTCTTGTCTGGCCTTTTGGCTGGCTAGGGAGTTCGGCCGCCCTTTGGCTAGGAGGTTTATCAATGAAAAAAAGATTAAAAAATACGACGCTTTTTTGGGGCGGAACCAGTTATTAGTCTGGCTGGTTTTTATTATGCCGCTTTTCCCGATTGACGCTATTGGTTATCTTTTAGGCTTATCAAGAATGAAATTCCAGAAATTTATCATTGTGGTTGGGGCAGGCTTCACAGTAAATTTATTTGCCTTAACATACGTGGGGAACAATCTATTATCTTCAACCATACAAGAGAAGGCTGTCTATGCTGGAATTTTATTAATCGTTGTTTTGACTGCTGTTACCTTTGAAAAAATTATGCTACGAATAAAACAATGATTCATCCTTCTATCTATCTTGTAGTCATTACTTTAGCCCTGCTATCTGGGATGACAACCATTATCGGGGTGGCCTTGGCGTATCTGTGTAAAAAGCGTTGCGCAATTTTGGTAGTGGGGATTGGGTTTGCGGCCGGAATAATGGTGTGCGTTTCTATATTTGAATTAATCCCGGAAGCAGTATCATCAGAGGGAACGTTGCCGGTTGTTATTATCTTGGCTGTTGCGGTAGTGGTTACGGCTATGGCTAATTTTTTTATACCTCATCGGCATCTAGTATCAGAAACCGGCCCAAAAAGGAGCCATATGCTGGTTAGTTCTGCATATTTATTGGCCATTGGTTTGATTTTACATGATTTCCCCGAAGGGTTTGCTATGGCCAATTCATATATAGCCGCTCCCTCTCTGGGTATTTTGGTGGCTATAGCTATCGCACTGCATAATATTCCGGAAGAATTTGCCATGGCTATGCCCTTGATATTGGCTGGGCGCAGTAAAAAAACTGTCTATCGTTTTGCGTTCTTTTCTGGTTTAGCAGAACCGGCTGGGGCCTTGGCTGGGCTGTTGATCGCTGAATTGTTTGTCGGTTTGAACGGATTTTTTTTGGCATTTGCGGCCGGGGTGATGATCTATGTAGCATTACATGAGCTATTGCCTATGGCCAGGCGCTACGGACGTCCGGGTTTGTTATTAATGGGCCTAGCTTTAAGCGGGGTGCTTTTTTATATATTACACTCTTTTATTCCTGAATAAATGAACCAAGCTTTAAAAAAAATCCGAGATGAGGTAGTGTTTTGTAAAAAATGCCCTCTCTATAAAAATCGGATACTTCCGGTAATTGGCGAGGGGGATCATCAAGCCGATATCGTTTTTATCGGTGAAGCGCCGGGAGCCAGTGAAAATAAAGCAGGGCGCCCTTTTTGCGGTACGGCTGGAAGAGTATTGGATGAGTTATTGAAATCAATACGGCTTGACCGTTCGGAAGTATATGTGACGAATATTTTGAAAGACCAGCCGCCGGGCAACCGCGACCCCCAACCTAATGAAATTCAGGCCTGTACGCCCTTCCTGATACGCCAGCTTCGGGCTATTCGGCCGCAAGTCATTTGCTGTTTGGGGCGGTTTGCCGCTGGGTTTATCATGGAACAGTTTGGTTTATCCGAGCAGTGCGGTCCAATCAGCACTATTCATGGCCGCATTTTCAGGGCCAGCGGCGGTTTTTTTGGCGAGGTGAGTATTATCCCTCTTTATCATCCAGCTATGGTCGCTTATAATGCTTCCATGAAAGATGTACTGCTTCGCGATTTTCAAACTATTAAAAAATTTATCTAAATTAAGCCATAGTTAGGGGTTAAAGGAGGCAGTTATCCACTTTTTGGTTAAATGCACGATTTTTAGTTACTGGAAAAATACTATATATTGTGCTATCATAGATACCCAGTATACAATATATAGTTTTTTGTAATATATAGAAAATAAAAAGTAATATAAAAATTATATGCCAATACGTAAAATTAAAAAAAGAAGTGGGCTGGTCGTTGATTTTGACCGCTCACGAATTGAGCGAGCTGTGACAAAGGCTTGTCAGGCCACTAAGACGTCAGTGGCTGATGATTTTTCTAAGACAGTGGCTGATGATGTTATAGCTGCGCTTAAAGAACGGTTTGGCACGTCTCGGATTCCTACGGTCGAAGATATTCAGGATGTCGTGGAGAAAAAAATTGCTGATCAGGGCTTATTTGATGTAGCCCGCGCTTATATTTTGTACCGTGAGCACCAGCATCAAAAACGGGAGAAACACGGCATGGTACCAGAGCGCGTCTGCGCACTCGCCGCGGAGAGCAAAAGATACTTCGAAGGGAATCCGCTTGGGGAATTCGTCTATTTACGCACCTATGCGCGTTGGATCGAAGCGGAGCAACGCCGCGAAACATGGATCGAAACAGTAGACCGCTATATAGCATTCATGCGGGAAAACCTGGGATCAAAACTGAAAGATGAAGAATACGATGAAGTCCGTGAAGCGATACTGAAACAGGAAGTCATGCCATCAATGCGTTTGATGCAGTTCGCCGGAAAACCCGCGCGCCGCTGTAATACCTGTGCCTATAACTGTTCATTCATTGCCCCGACAGCACTCGAGGATTTTGCGGAAATTATGTATCTCTCCATGCAGGGGTGCGGCGTCGGTTTTGCTGTTGAGAGCCAGAATATCGAGCAAATGCCGCAGATACAGAAACAGCGAAACAAAAAACAGCCCAAGCATACGGTGGCAGATTCAAAAGAAGGCTGGTGTGACGCACTGACGCTCGGTCTGAAAACGTGGTATGCGGGGGAAGATATTGAATTTATTTATTCTAATATTCGCCCGGCGGGAGAACGCCTAAAGACAATGGGCGGCAAAGCATCCGGTCCCGAACCGTTGCAATCGCTACTGGATTTTGCCCGGGAAAAAATATTGGCCCGGCAGGGACGCCGCCTCCGGCCCATAGAGGTGCACGATATTATCTGTAAGATCGGGGAGTGTGTGGTTTCGGGTGGCGTGCGGCGGACCGCTATGATTAGCCTATCGGACCTGGACGATGTGGATTTGCGGGATGCCAAAAAAGGACAGTTTTTTTTGACTGAACCGCACCGCTCGGTTGCTAACAACTCCGCCGTATATGAATCAAAACCATCGAATGCCGAGCTGCTCGAGGAATGGGTAGCCCTGATGAAGAGCGGATCGGGAGAGCGCGGCATATTTAACCGCGGGTCACTGGCCAATACGCTGACCAAGCGGCGCACCGATTATTTTAAAAAGGCGGGAAATCTCGACGATGATGGGACAATACGGGGGTCTATCGGCACAAATCCTTGCGGCGAAATTATCCTACGGTCCAAACAATTCTGCAATCTGTCCGAGATCATCGCCCGACCAGAGGACACCCGGCAAAGCCTCGTCCGCAAAGCCCGGTTAGCCGCACTGCTCGGTACTTACCAGTCGACACTTACTTCTTTTAAATACATTTCAAAATCTTGGGAGGAAAATTGCCAGGCTGAACGGCTGCTTGGCGTCTCGGTTACTGGCCAGTGGGATTCCGAGGAAGCCAGGAAGCCGGCTGTACTTCGCGCTATGCGCGATACCGCGGTCAAGGAAAATGCACAGTATGCAAAGCGTTTTGGCATCAATCCAGCAACCGCGGTTACGGCCGTAAAGCCCTCGGGAACTGTTTCGCAAACCTTCAACTGCTCCTCTGGTATCCATCCCCGCCACGCCAAGTATTATATCCGTCGGGTGCGTATTTCCGCCACGGACTCCCTGTTTAAAATGCTGAAAGACCAGGGCGTACCCCATTACCCCGAAGTCGGGCAATCAAAGAATGACGCTAGTACCTTTGTTTTAGAATTTCCGGTAGCCGCACCAGACAGCTCGGTATACAAAGATGATCTCTCCGCCCTGGAACAGCTGGAGTACTGGAAAACAGTGAAATTGAACTATACCGAACACAATCCATCAGCTACTATCTCGGTTGGTGAGGACGAATGGATCGGTGTGGTGGACTGGTTGCAGAAGAACTGGGATATCATCGGTGGATTGTCATTTCTGCCGCGGACTGATCACGTCTACCGTTTGGCGCCGTATGAGGCTATAGATAAGAAAACCTATGATAAAATGGCGGCTCAATTTCCCTTGATTGATTACGCTAAACTGGTGACGTATGAACATACCGACGAAACAGAACAGAAAAAAGAGCTAGCCTGCGCCGGCGGGGCATGCGAGATCGATATGGTAGTCCCGGCAGAATCGCCGGCATAACCATATGTTGTATACTCGCCGCGGAGACAAGGGAAGGACAGGGCTTTTCGGGACAGACGAACGGTTGCCGAAAGACAGCCTGCTCTACGATGCGCTCGGTACTATTGACGAACTGAATTCACTGCTGGGCATATGTCGCGCCCAGACTGGTTCGGACAAAAAGGGCACAGCTATTCAGCGCATGATACAAGCAGTACAAGAATGCCTGTTTATTATTCAGGCTGAAATAGCCGGCGCGGATAAATCTATCAAACAAGCTCACATTGACCAAATGGAACAGCATATTGAGCAGATAGAAAAGCTAATCCATAAACCGCATTCCTTTGTTATTCCGGGCGCTACGCCTTTATCCGCGCTCTATGATTATGCCCGGGCGGTAGCTCGCCGCGCTGAACGGACGGTCTGGGGCATGCAATCCCAACGGACAATTGCTCCGGAATCCGCTGCCTATCTTAACCGTTTGTCCAGTTTCTTGTATGCCCTGGCCCGCTTTTTTGCTGCAGATGGAGATGCTCGGGAAACATCCCCTACATATTAATAAAAAGTAATAATCTTATTATGAAAATCAAACATCTATGGAACATCATCGGCCTGGGAATTGTTATCGCAATACTGGCTGTCGTGTTTTTGGCAGCCGGCGGGAATAACAATATGGCCACACAAGCAACCGGCCAGATATCAGAACCTAGGGAACAGGCGGTGATTTCTGTGGAAGGAGTATTCGACGAGAGAACCGTGGTTATTAATCCCGGAGAAAACGTCTTAACAGTGCTGGAAGAGCTTAATGATGTTGAACCGCAATTACAGCTTACTGTCAAAGAATATACCGGACTTGGTGTGTTGGTAGAGGGTATGAACGGAAAAATAAACGGTACTGATAATAACTATTGGCAGTACACGGTCAATGACGTTATGCCGCAGGTTGGCGCGGATACGCTTAAGCTTCGTGATGGTGATGTGGTGAGATGGTATTTTAGCCAATCTGAATTTTAAATGTATGAATAAGCGCAAAACCATTCTAATTATCGTTGCTTTGCTAGCGGTCGGTGTTGGCGGACGGCTTTTACCGCACCTGCCGAACGCAACACCGCTTATTGCCATTGCCCTGGTGAGCAGCGTCTATATGGGCAAGCGATGGTCGCTCATACTGCCCGTAGCCGCATTAGCAATATCAGATATACTGATAGGGTTATACGACTGGAGGATTATGCTTAGTGTGTACGGCTCTATCGCGCTCGTTGGTCTGTTAAGTTGGGCCGGAAGAAAATGGAAGGGGGTAGTGCCCCTCTTCTTTACCCTGGTGGGATCATCGCTGCTTTTTTTTCTGGTGACCAATGCCGCTGTCTGGGCTTTTTCGCCGTGGTACGAAAAAACTACCGCAGGACTGCTCTATGCGTATACGTTAGGTCTTCCCTTTTGGCGTAATATGCTGGCGGGGGATTTGGTCTACAGTGTGTTACTTTTCGGCATATTTGAGGCGGCTCGGGTTGGGGCAGGATGGAGAAAATTACGAGCTGCCACAGTCACGGAATAATAGTTTGTTAGTAATGCTTAATACAAAACGGCCGGTAGTTTGAAACGATAGATTATCCGGTAGTGCTGCTGTATTGGTATTATTTGTTTTTGGCCGGCAGTATTGAACGTAAGAGCAAGGTCGTGATAAATAGGGCAGTACCGACCAAGACAATCGTTGCTCCAGTGGGCCAATTGATGCGGTATGATAGAAAAATACCCACCAATACGGAAAGCTCCCCAATAATGATACTATTTATCAGCAAACCCCGAAATGATCTAGCTATTAATTTGCTGGTAGAAGCTGGCAGGATCAATAAAGCGCTGACCAGCACGATACCTAGTATTTTTACGCCGATTACCACGGCGATAGCCAGCGCTATGTACAGAGTAATTTCTAAAAGAGTTACATTTATGCCGGCCAAAAAGGCGCTCTCGCGATCAAAGGTCAAATGTGATATTTTTTTGAAGTGCCAGCTCAAGAAGATGAGCACAATGGCGGCCAGGAGGCCAATAATGTATACATCGGTTATTTTAATAGTTAGGATATTGCCGAATAAAAAACTGATCAGTTCGGGCTGGTAGCCTGGCTGGTAATTCATGAGGACGACCCCTAGGGCCATACTAGCCGTAAAAAAAATGCCAATGACTGCGTCGCTGGTTATTTTTCCTTTTTGCTCAGTCCAGTACATAACGAGAGCGATGGCGATGCCGTAAAGTAAAGCTACCACGAGCGGTGAAATTCCAGCTAGCAGCCCGATGGCAATTCCAGCCAACGAGGCGTGAGCTACACCATCGCCAAAAAAGGCCATCCGTTTAAGAATAACAAAAATACCTAAATAGGCCAGCAAAGCAGCTAGAATAAGCCCTACGATTAAAGCTCGCTGTATAAAAGGGTACTGAAATAGTTCAATCATGTTTGTCATAGGCGTGTTGGTAAAGGGATGTTTCCTGACCGTAGAGGTTTTTGAGAGTATCACTGGTCAGCACTTCTTGAGGTTTTCCCATGCAGAGCATTTGTTTATTGAGACAGATAACCTGCGTGGCATATTTATATACAATATCGATTTCATGTGAAACTACCAGGATAGTAACCCCATGCTCCTCGTTAAGATGCTGGATTAATTCATAAAAATTTCTTTCCCCGCTGATATCAATACCAGCGGCTGGCTCGTCAAGAAATAGGATTTTAGGCTGATTGACGAGCGCTTTGGCTACCAATATGCGCTGCAATTGCCCGCCTGATAACTGGCCAAGCAATTGTTGGTTTTGGTTTTGCATACCCACTTCGGTCAGTTGAGTGTCGATGGCTGTCTGGTCTTTTTTGTTTTGTGCCAGCGATATATATTCTGTGACGGTGATAGGAAAAGAGGCGTCAAAGGTAAAGCGTTGCGGTACGTAGCCAATGTCGGATCGGGCATGGCGTAAGGCAGTGCCGAGTATACGGACTGTGCCTTGGTGAGGGATTAAATCGAGCAATGCTTTTAGTAAAGTGGTTTTTCCGGAGCCATTCGGACCGATGATAGCAGTAATCGATTTTTGCGGAATAGCAAAGCTTAAGCGATCAAGGATGACTTGATCGCCGTATCGTACTGTCAGATTGTCCGTTGAAACAGCATTCATAAATGTAGCGCGCTGTAGATTGTATCTACATTGTATTGTATCAATTCAATATATGATTGTCTATCATTTACCCCACCCAGCGGGTCGAGATTGTAGATCGGCAAGCCGGTGTCTTCGGCAAAGGGCTGGATCACGTCGTCGGACAGCTGCGGTTCAGAAAATAAGGCGATTATCCCATACTCCTCAACCATCTTCTGTAATTCGCTTAATTGCTGCGGCGTGGGTTCCTGGCCGGGCGAGGGTTGAAAAGTGCCCACTGTTTCGAGGCCGAATTCATTGTTGAAATACTGCCAGGCGTCATGGGCGACAACCATATTTTTATTGGTCAGCGCTGCGAGTTTTGTCTGTGAGGCAGCGAGGAGCGTATTGAGTTCGGTTTGGTAGCTGCCCAGATTATTCTGGTAGTAGCTGGCATGATCCGGGTCGAGCGCGGCCAGCTCATCCGCTATGGTAGCAGCAATCAGTTTGGCGTTGGTGACGGAGAGCCAATAGTGCGGATCCTCATCTCCTTCGTGATGATGTTCCTCTTCTCCATGTTCTTCTTCCTTGCTGCCTTCTTCCTCATGCTCGTGCCCTTCTTCATCTTCGTGCTCGTGTTCATGGCCCTGATCATGTTCATGGTGCTCGCTAAAAGGCAGTAGGGTGATACTATCGTCGACTGTTACTACTGTTATAGTATCGAGGCTATGGGTAATCGTGCTCGTCCAGGTATCGAGACTATGCCCAATGGCGAAAACAGTATCGACATCATTAAGCTGCTCAATGGTATTGGGGGTGACTTCATAGGTGTGGGGGCTGGCTCCGGAGGGAAGAATCTGAACTACGTCGACGTGTTCACCACCGATATTCCGGGTGATATCATAGAGTGGGAAAATAGTAGCGGCTACCGCGACTTTGTTATCGTCTGTTGAGCGCTTTGATTCTCCCGTTACCAATAAGACGACTATGGCAACAAGCGCCACACCAACTAAAATACTGATGATTGTTTTTGGTTTCATAGTTTTTAATTTATTAATAAGTGCATTTCTTGCACAGCCCGGTGAGGATGAGCTGATGTTCTATATGTTTAAATCCCGCAGGGGATTTGAATTCCATGCGGCAGGGGACGCATTCGGTACGGTGACACTTGCGGCAGATGATGTGGTGATGCTGTTTTTCTGCCAGGTAATACCAGCGCTCACCAGTTCGCTCTTCGCAAAAAGCGATGCCCATCCGGTCGAGTAATTCGAGGGTCCGGTAGACTGAAGTGAGATTAATATGTGATCGTTTGAGGCTGGTGTGGATATCGTCAGCCGTCTGTGGAGCGGTTGCTTTCTGTAAACATTTGATGACTGCAAGGCGTGGCCGGGTTAGTTTGTAACCGTATTTTCGTAATAATTCCAATGGATCCATGGGTGATTATGATGAATGTCTAAGGCTTTATGTTTTAAGAGAGAGGTATGGTTTTGGGTTTAAGGTTACAAGGCTGAACAGGGCAAACCTATTACCATAAAATTTACTACAATACATTCCTCCTACAACACGCGACTTATAATCATTATCCAAAGTATAGCATTGCTATTATCTAATTGCAAATGATTTGCAATTAGATAGAGCGATTTGACATAATTACCTGCGTTGCTAGACTATAGCTACTATGACCTCCAAAAAGAAACCAGCAGAAAAAAAGAAAAAAACTACCGGATCTTCGCCTATACAAAAAGATATTTTGATCGGAGAATTGCTGGAAAAATACCCGGAGACAGGGGAAGCGCTAGCACGGCATGGTTTTCATTGCATTGGCTGTATGCTCTCGCCTTACGAAACATTAGAGGCTGGCGCGGCAGTGCACGGCATTCCTTTAACGCCCCTACTGGCTGATCTCAATAAAATAATTACGGCAAAAATTTCAAAAAAAGCCACCAAGTAATTTATCGTCATTTTGGGAGGACGATGTATGATGTGAGAGGGTGTTTTTTTATATATTTCTACTTTTATAAAAGATGATGTATAATGGTAAGCAAGAATGCATAACTTATAAGTCTCCATGTCATTAAAGGCGATAAAAATTTATCAACTGAAATGGATTCACATCAGCCCCATAACCGATGGAGATATTTCACATTTGGAACAGCACTATCGTTTCCACCCCTTGGATATTAATGACTGCCGTGAAGGCGTACAGCGCCCCAAGTTGGATGTTTACCGAAACTATTTATTCATGATTTTTCATTTTCCAAACTTTGACAAGCAGACCAGGCGTGTAGGCGTGCAGTCACTGAATGTTTTCTTGGGGAAAGATTTTATAATAACCATGACTAAAGAACCTGATGAGACTCTAGAAAAACTTTTTGGCCGCATGAAACGCACGTCTCGCTTCGGGCCCCGCTATGATGCCCTGAAAAACAGCTCGGCCTATACGCTTTATAAAATACTGGATATGCTCTACCGCCGCAATTTGCCCATGATAAACGATATCGGCAAATACTTGAGTGACGTGGAAGAAGACGTTTACTCTAACCGCAACAAGGAAGCCACCGCCCAATTGGCGGTTATACGGAGGAATATTATGAATTTGCGCAGACAGCTGGAACCGCAGGTAAAAATGGTGGATCGTCTAGTTAATTTAAAACGATCACTCATTCCAGAAAAACTGTCAGTGTATCTCGATGACGTGCATGATTATATGGAAAATATGTGGTCGGCGCTAGAAGGCTATCGGGACACCTTGGATGGCCTCTATAATACCAATGAATCGTTTATTAACCAAAAAACCAACGAGGTCATCAAAACCTTAACCGTTATTTCCGTAGCCTTGCTGCCGATGACTTTGGTAGCCAGCATTTACGGAATGAACGTTACCGGTTTACCGTTTGCAAATCACCCAATCGGTGTTTGGGTGGTTTTTTTCATCTTGGCCGGTATTGTGCTGGGTAGCATTTACTTTGCCAGACGCAAAAATATTATCTAAAAACAATAGTATCCCATGCCATTTTTTTTACGAGCTAAAAAATTAGATTTTTCTTCCGGAGGACAGCCGTGGGTGGTGGTTATTAAAGAGGAAGAGGCCCGTACTTTGGGCATTGTCTATGGTGATTTGATAGAATTGCGCTGGGGCCGCCAACGCGCGACAGCAGTGGCCTACTATACCCGGCATAAAGTTAAGCGTGGGGAAATTGGATTATTCCGCGAGGTTTGGAAATACCGACATGTAAAAAATAATGAACCCATCTCATTGCACGTCCTGTCCAGGCCTCCTTCTATTGAGGCTATTAGAAAAAAGCTGTTGGGCGAGGAACTTGATTATAAGGAAATGCGTTCGATCATCAAGGATATTGTCCACCACAATTTAAGCAAGGTGGAAATTACCTATTTTGTGGCCTCGAGTTTTATTGAAGACTTTTCTGATCAGGAATTGTACTATATGACCAAAGCCATGGCCGAAACGGGAGAAATGCTAAAGTTGCCCAGCAAGGTGGTGGCTGACAAGCATTCAGTAGGCGGAGTAGCCGGTAATCGTACCACTATGGTGGTAATACCAATCGTGGCTTCGTATGGCGTTTTTATCCCCAAAACCTCTTCCCGGGCCATTACTTCACCAGCCGGTACGGCCGATACTATGGAAGTGCTGGCTCCTGTTTCCATTCGGTTCAAAAAGGTAGGGGAGATTATTAAAAAACACAATTGTTGTTTGATCTGGGGAGGGAGTTTTCGTTTGGCGCCGGCTGATGATTATATAATCAGGGTTCAGCGTCCATTAGCCTTGGAGCCGCTCGATAAAATGGTGGTATCGATCATGGCCAAGAAAGTAGCTATGGGGATTACCCATTTGGTGGTAGATATGCCCTATGGCACGAACGTCAAGATAAGGAGCCGTAAGGAGGCCTTGCATGTTAAGGAGAAGTTTGAATATATTGCCAAGCGTTTTGGCATTAAAATCGAGGTGGTCATGACCTTGACCAAAGAGCCGGTGGGCCGAGGAATCGGGCCCTCCCTGGAAGCTCGGGATGTGCTGCGGGTTTTGCAGCAGAAAGATTACCGACCGTCAGATTTGCAAAAGAAAAGCATCAAATTGGCCGGAGCTCTGCTTGAACTGGCCGGACGGGCGAAAAAAGGGAAAGGGCATATGTTGGCCGCAGAAGCGTTGACCAACGGCGCGGCCTGGAAAAAAATGCAGGATATCATCAAAGCCCAGGGCGGCAACCCCAAAGTCGATTCAGAAGACCTGACTATGGCGGCTATACGCCATCGCTTTCATGCCCCGTTTGCCGGTCGGGTTAAAACGGTCAATGACCACACAGTTGACCAGGTGGCGCGCATTCTCGGTGCACCGCATGAGAAATTAGCCGGTATATATATCAACAAACGCCTCGGGCAAAAAGTACGCAAAGGTGAGCGCCTCTTTACCCTCTACGCGCAGACCCAGGACCGGATTGACCTGGCCTTGGAAGCCCTGAAGCAGAAAAAGATATTCGAAATTGTGAAATAACTTTTAATAAGTAATTATAAAAAAGACCCAGTAGTTTCGTATAACCGGGTCGTTTATGATACGGTGGCTTATTTGCCGTTGATTCGGGCTTTATCGCTGTTGAGTTCTGCCACGGATATTCCCGCCGCGTTGATGATGCCGTTTCCTTCCGTGAAACGGAATTCACTTCGTTGTGATGAGCCAGGCGGTGTCAGATATGAGGTAAATCCTGTCGGATCATCAGCTACGGGAGCACCGATCATCCAGGTAGCGCCATTTCCATCGATGATAAATCCTCCCTCTTTTTTTCCGATCCAGTCACTAGCCGAGATAGCCATTAAAAAACCTCCTATAAATAAGTTACAAAAATAACTGTATATACTAGCGTATTTGCTGAAAAATGTCAAGGGCTCGGTATCTTTCACCGCAAATGCGACAAATACTCTCTGGGAGTCA
>CAZJUO010000012.1:0-23539 GCA_964549245.1 uncultured Gammaproteobacteria bacterium | reverse complement strand
AAATCCGGGATAACGAAACGGCGGAGCTGGCGGTACATGCCGCCTTGACTGGACATTTGGTATTATCGACCCTGCATACCAATGATTCGTTTGGCGCCATTCCCCGTTTGATTGATATGAAGATCGAACCCTTTTTGATAACTGCCGCGCTCAATACGGTAGTGGCACAGCGCCTGGTGCGGAGAGTTTGCCCGTATTGCCAGAAAAAAGTTGAGCTACCTAGCGAGTTAAAGGCCAAAGTTGAAAAAGAGCTGTCGGGTATCCCCCCAGAGGTAATTAAACAAAGGTTAGGCAAAGCCAATCCGCCTTTGGATTTTTATGAAGGTAAAGGATGTGTGCGATGCGAGAATACCGGCTATAAAGGGCGAATATTAATTAATGAAATATTGGAAATAGATGAGGAATTAAAAAATATTATAGTAAAAAATCCCACTATTGACGCTATTCGCGAAACGGCCAAGCGGCAGCATATGATTCCTATGGTACAAGACGGTATGTTAAAGGCCCTGGAGCGAAAAACCACCCTATCCGAGATAATTCGCGTGACTACAGAATAAATTTATATAGTAATATATGGCTAAGAAAAGCGAAAAAATAAAAATATTATTGGTAGAAGACGATTCCTTTTTAGCGGGCATGTATGTAGCAAAGCTGAATTTGGATAATTTTGAAGTTACCCTGGCTTCTGATGGAGAAGAGGGCCTGAAAAAGGCAAAAAGCGACCACCCGGATATTATTTTACTGGATATTATTCTGCCCAAAATGAGCGGTTTTGACGTGCTTAAAGCTGTTAAAAAGGATGCCGCAACCAGCAAGATACCGGTTTTGCTCCTGACGAACCTGGGACAAAAAGAGGACGTGAAAAAAGGCATTGCTTTGGGGGCTGTTGATTATTTGATTAAAGCCCACTTTATGCCTTCCGAGGTCATCGAAAAAGTAAAAAAGATATTGCAGGGCAAAAAGCAATAGTAGGTGGAAGCTGCCGAATAATAAAAACAAAAAACTATGGCTGAATTTAGCTATAAAGCCAAAAACCAAGAAGGAGAATCAGTCGGCGGAGTGGTGGTAGCTCCGTCAGAAAACATTGCTTATGGCATTTTACGTGATAAGAATCTTGTCATTGTTTCATTGAAAGAGCAGAGGAAGACGAGCTTTTTAAAAGGCTTAAGTTTTGGCAGCGGTGTCAAAGCCAAAGACATCGTTGTTTTTGCCCGGCAGCTTTCGGTGATGATTTCTTCAAATGTCCCTATCGTCCGCGCCCTGCGCGTGCTGATGAGGCAGACCAGCAACACCAGTTTAAAAACGGTAATATCCGACGTGGCTGATGAAGTTGATGGCGGTGCCAAACTCTCCCAATCATTAGGAAAGTACCCGAAGATATTTAACAATTTTTTTGTGCAGATGGTGCGATCGGCTGAAACAACCGGCCGTTTGGATGAAATTTTGGAGTATTTGGCTGACCAGTTCGAAAAAGACTATGACTTGCGCGGCAAAGCCAAGGGAGCGCTCATTTACCCGGCTTTTATTCTAAGCGCACTTGTGTTGGTAGCCGCGCTGATGATGATGTTTGTCTTGCCGCAGATTACCAGCATTTTTGAGGATAGTGACGTGGAATTGCCGATTACCACGATTATTTTCATGGGGGCCAGTGATTTTTTACGGGGCTTTTGGTGGTTGATAATTATTGTCGTCATCGGTATGGTCATTGGTTTTCGTTTTGTCGTTCGTACGAAAAAGGGGCGGAAACGGGTTGATATTATTAAAATAAGAATGCCCATCGTTGGTGCAATTTTCAATAGGACTTATTTATCGCGGTTTGCCAGGTCCTTATCAACGCTGCTGGCTTCAGGTGTCCCGCTGACCCGCTCATTGGAGATCGTGGCTGATGTGGTGGGCAATGCGCTGTACCATGACATTATCAAATCCACTATCAAGGAAGTAGAAAGCGGCAACTCGATCACTACGATATTTATAAAAAATAAAGGAATTCCTTTGATGCTTTCCCAAATGATGAGCGTTGGTGAGCAGTCAGGCAGACTGGATAAGATTTTGGAAAAACTGGCTGATTTTTACGCTCGCGAGCTGGAAAATTCTTTACGCAATTTAACCACGCTTATTGAGCCTATTATTATGGTGGTCATGGGTGTAGCGGTTGGATTCCTGGTCTCGGCTATTATTTTACCTATGTACAACCTCTCAAATGCAATATAAAGCAGTAGTAAGTAATGAAGTTACTTTGACTTTTTTTAGAAAATGTGATATGATATAGATAATCACAAGTTCTTTTTGTTCTTTAATTGCACATTATTTGTTTAATCATTAACAGACTGGAATTTTTAATGTTTATGTATGATTAGGCACGGGTCAACTCGGATCCGTGATCTGTGAATCATTATACATATATCATGAATTCCTTTCTGATATTATGAAAGGGGGTGAATTCATGAAACGAAAAGGTTTTACACTTATTGAGTTATTGGTCGTTATCGCTATTATCGGTATTTTGGCTACCATTGGTTTGGTCGCTTTAAACGGCGCCCGGGAAAAAGCCCGTGACGCCACACGTAAATCAGATCTCTCACAGGTAAAGACAGCCCTAGTGCTGTATGCTGATGATAATAACAGTGCCTATCCGACTGGTCCGGATGATAGTGTTACTGGTGATGGTATCTTTGACACCACTGAAACCAATAATCCTATTTATAATGCGTATATCAGTACAGCAGTAGAAGATCCGCAGAACAGCGGAAACTATAAATATGTTTATGAAACGTGTACTGTTGATTCAGTCATCAATGGTGGTTTCCGGTTATACACCCAGTTAGAATCACCTGGCACTGGCGGTCCGTTCTATTATTGGATTACTGGTGATGGTAGATCAGGAGATGGTGATGTCGTGGCTGATATGGGGGCCTGTGGCTAGAAAATCTGATGATACTTACAGAATTGTAAATAAACATACATAACAAAAAGCGCTAGTAGCTAGACTATGGCGCTTTTTGAATTGGCTAGCATTTGGTATAATATAAGGCACAAGTTATATCTCTTAGTATTTATGAAGCGACCATTTATTGCAATAATCATTCTGAATTGGAATGGCAAGGAGCACTTGTCTGTCTGTTTGCGTTCCGTATTGCGTCAATCACTACCGTCATCTGATTATCAAATCTGGCTGGTGGATAATGGATCAACAGACGGTTCGGTTGACTATGTGAAAGAGTATTTTCCTTCAGTGAAAATTATTGCTCTTGACAGCAATACGGGTTTTGCTGAAGGAAACAATATAGGTATCCGCCAAGCTTTAGTTGAAAAAAATATTCGGTTTATAGTTACTCTAAATAATGACACTGAAGTTGATATGTACTGGTTGGAATCATTATTGGCAGTAGCCATTTCTGATAAGCATATTGGAGCAGTGTGCAGTAAAATGCTTTTTTATAATCAGCGAAATATTATTGATTCAGCCGGCGACTACATTTTGTCAGGCACACTGAAAGTGGTTACTCGAGGCTATAAAGAAGAAGATAAGGGGCAGTACAATACGGTTGAAGAGTGTTTTTCAGCGCGGGCCGGAGCTGCTTTGTACCGGCGGGAAATGCTGGAAGACATCCAGCAAGGCGAGGATTATTTTGATAGCAAGTTTTTTGCCTATATTGAAGATGTTGATTTGTCAGTGCGAGCTCGTCTGCGGAATTGGAAAATAATGTACGCGCCAAAAGCTATTGTCTATCACAAAGTTTCAGCCACTACCAAGAAGATATCGTATCTTTTCCGCCGTTTCCAAGCCGGTAGAAATAGAATTTTTTTAGCCTCTAAAAACTACCCAGTTAGGTGGTGGCGATCAGCTTTGAAAGGTAGGGAGTCAGTGGATGGGGAACATGTTATTGCACCGGTTCAAGAGGTCTGGTTGTATTTAAAAATAGCCTATTCGGCATTAGGGCACCTTCCTTATTTAATTATGGCAAGAAAGACTATGCAAAAACGAAGAAAGATTAGCCGTATGGCCATGAATGATTGGCTGAAAAATTATTCAATAGAAAAAAATAAATAGCTTTATTAATGGTACTACAAAAAGTAACGGAAAATATCACCACTTTTAGAAAAAATATAATTCTCGGCGGTTTTATAGTATTGATTATACTACCGTCGTTTTTTTCTGGCGAATGGAGTAAATGGCTGCAGTCGATTTTATATATTATAAGTTTTTTAGTACTGTTATTCATTATTCTAGTTTATGCTCCGAAAAACAACCCGTCTTTTTCTAACAAGAAAATAATTACACATCCGCTTTTTTATTTATTATTATTTTTAATGACAGTCTTGGTGGTCAGTTTTTTTTCAAGTAATTATTATGTCAGTTTTAATTTTTTGTTTTTGTTGTTTACGTACGGAGGGATTTGCATAACGGCATTTTTATTTTTTCGTGAATGGAGATATATAAAAGTCGTCGCTTTAGCAGTTTTAACCAGCACTATCTTAGCGGCAGTTATTGCCTTGATAATGTATCTAAACCAATCATATGATCGCGCTACGGGTTTGTTGTTTAATGCCAACGCGCTTGGGGGGTACTTATTGTTTGGTTTGCCTCTGGGTTTCACATTACTAATCGCTGCAAAATCGTGGAAGGCAAAGTATATATACGGGGTCAGCACGGTAGTTATCGCTATTGCATTGTGGCTAAGCTATTCATTTACTGCCTGGGTTAGTTTGATAGTCCCGATAGTAGTACTGTTGTTTTATTTTAAAAAGAAAATTTTTACCAAAAAGTCACTTGTCGTATTTTTGATATCTTTGGTAGTAGTAAGTCTTGGTTTGGTATTATTTCGTTTTCAGCAGAATAATGATTTAGGTGAAGCTATAAAAATTTATGAAACGATACCCACAGAATCAGTGATCAGAAGTTTTTATCAGCGATTAAATTTTAATCGGTCAGCCATTGATATATTTTTCGACCATTTGCTGACGGGCAGCGGTTTAGACACCTTTCAGTCTACCTATGGCCGATACGCGTATTCGGTCATTGAGCAGCCGAGGTATGCGCATAACTATTTTTTACAAACAGCTGCTGAAACAGGTTTTTTTGGTCTTGTATTTTTTGGAGCGTTTATTGTCTTTTTAGTTATTCAGATATATAGGGTAGTCAAGTACGAATCAGATTACAGCAGAAAGATAGTTTTGCTGGGGCTTGGCTTAGGAGTGATAGGTTCAACCATTCACGCGCTGTTTGATTTTAGCTGGCAGTTTCCGGCGGTATTTATTTTATTTTGGTTGGTTTGTGGTATGTGTTTGGGTTGGCGCAGTAGGCAGTCTGGCGGTGAAAGTTATAACCTTTCAGAACGCGGAAGTAAATTGGTGAAAATAACCAAAGCGGTAGGCATTATTCTGGCTATAGTTATTTTATTACGAGGAATCACTGTATTTTTAGGAGCTTATTATTTTGATGCAGCTGAAAGAGCGGTAAATCGGGAAACTTTAGGAGAGGTAGCCGAGTATTATAACAATGGTTTACAGTATGATCCTGATACGCTGATGCTGTCAAATTATATTCAGGAACGGTTACGTTATAATTTTCTGATGACCACAGATGATTTTAAAATACTGGAGGATAAAGCTAGGAGCGGATTGGCCTTGAGTCCTGAAGAATATTTCCTCCATCGTGCTTTGGGGCGCTTATATTTTGAACAGGGAAAATATGACTTGGCCATAGAATCGTACAGCAAAGCTATTGAGTATAATCCTTTATTTCGTCCTGATTATTACTATGATTTGGCTATAGTATATTATGAACAAGAAGAATATCAAAAAGCAAAGGAGATCATGTATTCGATTTTACGATATTATCCGCCGGGAATTAATACTAGTAATCCAAATATGAAAGTTCAGTTAGCTTTTTTAAGAACATTACTGGGCCAGGTATATGAGCAGCAGGGAAACAAAAAACAAGCTCTCATACAGTATGAAATGGCTTTAACTATTAAACCTGATTTCGAATTGGCCAAATCAAAACTAGAGGAAATGAGCCGAGACGTGCTGGATTAAATACCTTATGTGTAGTATAATACAAATGTTATGACGGAAAATCGAACAAAGGGTTTTACCTTAATAGAGCTGCTGGTGGCTATAGCCATTATCGGCATATTGACATCTATCGGGCTGGTCAGTCTGCGCGGCGCCAGGGCCTCGGCCCGCGACGCTCGTCGTATTTCTGATCTGGCCCAACTGCGTTTAGGGTTAGCTTTGTATCAAACGACGTTTAATCAGTATCCCGCGCCGGTGACTGCCGGCGGCGACGGGCCAGACACCAGTATCGGGCCTTCTGATGGAATGATTTTTTCAGAAACCAATAACCCCTTGTGCCCCGGGTATTTGAGCAGTACCTTTGTGGATCCAGTTAACGATGTGGGCGGCGGACTGTATTATTATTATTATGACACCAACGAAAATACTAGTCACAAAGATTATGTCTTGTGCTTTCATCAGGAAGGAAAAAACCGCCAGTGGTTTTTCATATACAGTAACGGCATCACCGGCGAGGGTGATCATTGTCCGACCCTGCCCGGTACGTAATGATTAATATTTAAATTATGTTATTCAGCCAAAAAGGCTTATCAATCCTTAGCATCATCATTATCGTAGTCGTTTTTGGAGCTACGGTTGGTGGAGCATTTGTTTTAATTAATAACGAGAAAGCCCATACGCGAGACGCGGTACGCTTGTCAGATATGACTCGGGTACAGGCGGCTTTTGAATTTTTATACAACCAACAGGCCAGTTATGCCCTAGCGGCCGAAAACGGATGCAATCAAGCTGGTATGTTGGTTAGCCAGTGCAGTTTGGGTGAGTATTACTCGACGATCAATCAGCTGGAAGATCCAGGAAAATATCAATATAAGGTATCTACCGTACCCACGGAAAATGAATATGGCATCACTTTTACCTTGGAAAAAGATTACCAAAATTTAACCGCTGGAGAGCACCTGCTTACCCAAGACGGCATTCAATAAAATAGCCAAAAAACCCTGAATCTACCTGAACAGCGGGTGTTTTTTGATTTATCAAATAAGGGTTTTTCTGGTATACTATAGTAGTTATGATAGAATTTTTTGTGGTCATTTTTGGATTAGTGGTAGGGAGTTTTTTAAATGCGGTTATTTACCGTTTGCATGCCAAGGCAAGTTTTATTAAGGGCAGATCGTTTTGCCCACATTGCAAAAAGCCACTGGCCATACTTGATTTGATACCTGTTTTTAGCTTTCTTTTTTTACGGGGCCGATGCCGGAACTGTAAAAAGAAAATATCCTGGCAGTACCCTATCGTGGAAACCGTTTGCGCTATCGTTTTTTTATTACTGTATCTCAAGTTTAGTTTGACGGCGGCCTGGCTGGTTTATGTACTGTATGCTTGTATTTTGGTTGTAATTTTTGTCTATGACCTTTTGTACTATTTGATCTTGGATAAGGTGACGATTCCCGGATTGATTGTCGCCATTATTCTTTCATATTTTGTTTTGGAAATAAGTATCGTGCATATTTTGTTGGGTGTTCTGATCGGCGGCGGGTTTTTCTTTTTGCAGTTTGTATTTTCCAAAGGCAAGTGGATCGGCGGCGGCGACATCCGTTTGGGCGCTTTGATGGGTGCTATGCTTGGATACCAATATCTGTTAGTGGCTTTATTTATTGCTTATGTGCTCGGTTCAGTAATCGGTTTAATGCTGATTTATTTTGGCAAAAAAAAATGGAAAAGCCAGGTCCCTTTTGGCACCTTTTTAAGCATGGCTACCCTGGCTACCTTTTTTATCGGCGGTGAGGTAGTATATTATTATAAAGGGCTTTTCTTATTATGAAGCGTTTTTCCAACCGAGGATTTACATTAACCGAGCTATTGATCGTTATTGCTATTATTGGTTTGTTAACGATTGTCGTTATGGCCAATTTTCAGCACGGCCGCCGGGTTCAGGAGCTGCGTGCCGCGGGTACGGATTTGTTGCAGCACTTACGCTTAGCCCAAAGTTATAGCATAGGTGGAAATAGCGTTAATTTTTGCCAGGCGGGTTCAGCGGCTAACGAACTGCGGCCGTGCAGTGATGATACCTATTGCGGCGGGACGGGTTGCATCAAAGGGGTGCCTCGCGGCGGGTATGGAATAGCTATCAGCAGCCAGGAACGGTACCAGTTGTTTGGCGATACGTCGAGCAATCATGTCTATGACGATGCTACCGATGATTATTTGGTCATAGACGAATATATTGGCAAAGATAATATTTATATTGACAGCTATCGTATTGACGGGGTGTTATTTGAAGATCCGGACAGCAAATTTTTCGATGTGACTTTTGAGCCGCCAACTGGCAAGGTTCTAATATATCTTGACCAAGTGGAGTACGAGGTGGACAGTGAACTGCCAACGGTGGTGGAAATTATGGTGGCTAGTTCCAGGGTAAGCGGCCAATGCCGCCTCATCAGCCTCAACCGCATTTCCGGCCAAATCAGTGAAGCCAACAGCAATTGTAATTATTAATCAACTATGAAAAATATCAGACACAACCAGCAAGGACAGAGTTTATTGGAGCTTTTGATAGCCCTATTCATTTTGGTTTCCACTTTGACTGCGACTATCGCTTTGATCGTAACCAGTATTAACGCCGGACGCGAAAGCAGAAATAAGTTAATTGGCACCAGCTTAGCGCGCGAAGGCATAGAGCTCGTGCGCAATATCCGCGACAGCAATTGGCTCGACGATACGGGCCCGGTTTGGGATGAAGGATTGAATGACGGGGCCGGCGATGACACGACGGCCATCCCGGTTATTGACGGCACTTCTGCCTTTGGTTTGGATTTTTCCAAGAATGACTTTACTGCCATCACCTATGACTCGGCTACGGACGCATATTATCAGGGGGACGCGGCTCCAGGCGCCAATTCGCAATTTTATAGAATTATGAATATTAACGCCATTTGCCGGGCCAGCAATGGGGACGAAACTATCATTTCGGCAAATAGTCCTTCAAATGATTGCTCTGGTGACGACGAAGTAGGCCTGCGGATTGTTTCAGAAGTGCGTTGGCCGAGCCAGACTTCAAGCAAAAAAATAATTTTGGAAGATCGGTTGTACAACTGGCAAGTTCTCTAAGCAATAACCAATTACCAATTCACCATAACCAAACAAATTTCAATTTTCAATGACTTTTTCTAAAAACAAAAGAGGATTCACCCTCATCGAGATGATTGTCGCGCTGTCAATATTTGTGCTGACGGTTTTGATGGCCACAAATATTTATTTATTGATCAATAATGCCCAGCGGAAGGTCGTAGCCATGCAGCGGGTGCAGGATGACGTGCGTTATTTGTTTGAAGCTATTTCCCAGGAGATCCGCTTAGGGCAGATAAATTATGGATTTTATGATGATAATAATATTGACTTGCATCCAGAAGCCACTGAAGAAAACGTGGTCTTGGCTATCATTACCCAATCCGGAGAGCAAGTATTTTATCGGCGAAGCAGCGTAGTAGAAGATGCCAATGATGGATTAGGGGACGCGGTGCAGTATTGTACTATCAGTGCTGCCAATGACTGCGCTATTGACGATGAGATTGATGATATCACCGGTGAAAGCAAGTGGCAGAATATTACACCGGCTAGCGTGGCAACCAAGGCTTTGCGATTTACTATTACCCCGAGCGCTGATCCATTTGTTAGCCCTGGTGATCCGGTTGACTGTTTAGTTGGCGGTGATTCGGCCTGTGTGGCCGCTGGCCGTATTTCTTACCGCTGTGAAGCAGGAACGTGCAAATATTTTAGCGATGACCGAAATTACCAGCCCAAAGTCGGCATCGTATTACAAGCAGAAGCGATTAATATAAATTTACCTGAAGTTTCGAGGACGCTAACCATGCAGACGCTGATATCTTCGCGTTTGCTGCCCAATACACTCCAAAATGTACAATATTATTAAGAAAAAAATCTTACCATCTTCTCAAGGATCCGTAATCATTTATGCCTTATTGATTATCCTATTAATCACGGTTATCGCGGTGACTGTTTCGGCGATTATTATTAATGAGCTGAAACTAACCACCTCGGCCGCTAATGCGGCTATGGCCTACTACGCGGCTGAATCAGGCATAGAGCGGGGTTTGTATACAGTCAAAATAAGGCGCAGTGATTCTTCTTTTTCGCTGGATGACGCGATTCATGAAATCCAAGCGTTTACGGACAATTCCTTTGGCAACCAGGCTGAATATAGCGACGAAAAAACGGATTCGCAGCCCTCTGAAATACGCAACGAAAACTTAGCTGAATATGAATATGCCCAGGCTGATTATTATGACGTCAATGATCCGTTGCCGGTCGAAGCGGCGGTTGATTACGTTTTAGTCAGCAACGGGGAAATCGATGACAATCCTGATTTATTTTCCTGGGCTGAAGTATCATGGACTGCCTGGGATGCCAATGGCGATTTGTTATCATCTGATAAAGCCCGCAATATAATCGGTCCGAGCGATTTGGAGCCGTCAGCTACCCAGGATGGTTGGCAGATCGATCTGTCGGAGCCATTCACCGCTAGCACACCGGTTGGGTATCGCTTGCGGGTAAAAGCATTATTTGGGTCGTTATCTAACCTTTCCGTCATTCCCTATGATGAATCAACCGGCACTCAAGTTACTGATTTGCCGTCGAATATCGTAGTAAAAGCGATTGGTACGCGCGGAAATTTCAAACAGGCTCTAACCGCTATCGTCCCGTGGAAAGTACCATTATCTGGCTTATATGATTATGTACTCTTTAGTGAGGGAGAAATTATAAAAACTATAATATTAAGCCAGCCGGTTTACAGTTCTGGAGTCATACAGGCAGAAGCGGAAAATACTACGGTAGGTAATTGTGATTACGCTACCTGCCAGACTAACGGATGGCTGGGAGACGAGTGCAGTATCAACGTAAGCTGTACTATTCAGGCCAATGATACTTCATATTGCACCTTGCCGGATAACAGCAATGAGACTTTTACTTTGCCAGTACCATCAGCCGTGCCATCGAGCAGTGAATACTATATCAGCCTCCGCTACAGAGCGGATGGTAGCGGAACCACTGAAGTCCTTATTGACGACCCTGACGAAGGGGAGCTGGGATTTGCTGTTGACTATGAGGATACCGGATCATCATGGGTAACCTGCACTGTTCCAGAATCGTTTTCACTGGGTACTGATACGGATCGCTTTATTACCTATACAAATTTCAATGCCAATGATTTTGACCTTGATTGGTACCAGATCAGCAGTTATGAAATATTCGGGGACTGTGAGTGATAATGAATAATTTATAATGTATAATTAATAATTATCCATTATAGGTTGTGCGTAGAAAAACATATGGATAAAAAAAGCGCCAAGACGCGAATTGAAAAACTGAAAAAGGAGATTAACCGCCACCGCTACCTCTATCATGTGTTGGATAAGCAGGAAATATCCGACGCGGCTTTGGATTCCCTAAAGCATGAATTGGACCAGCTGGAAAAACAATATCCGGAATTTGTCACCCCGGATTCTCCCACCCAGCGGGTTGGCGGACAACCGTTAGACAAGTTTAAAAAAGTCAGGCACACAACCCCTATGCTTTCTTTGAATGACGTGTTTTCTGTTACAGAATTGCAGGATTGGGAAAAACGGATAAAAAAACTATTGCCAGCCAGCACTTCGATCGATTACTATGCGGAAATAAAGATGGATGGCCTGGCCGTAGCCTTAATCTACGAAAACGGTATTTTTATCCAGGGGGCGACCAGGGGCGATGGTGTTATTGGAGAAGATATTACCCAAAATCTTAAAACTATCGAGGCTATTCCGCTCCATTTGAACGTTAATAAGTTATCGGAAGCTCAAAAAAAGAAGGCTCAAAAACGAATTGAAGTGCGCGGGGAGGTGTTTATGGCCAAGGAAGTTTTCGAAGCGCTGAATAAAGTTCAAAAAAAAGAAGGGAAGCCAACTTTTGCCAACCCGCGCAATGCGGCCGCGGGATCAGTCCGACAGCTGGATTCGCAGGTGACTGCTAAACGTACTTTGAGTTTTATTGCCTATGAATTGGTGACTGATATTGGGCAAAAAACGCATCAAGAAACACATCAGTTGTTGTCTTCTTTAGGCTTTCGTTCAAATAGGCATAATGAGTTTTGTCCTGATATTTCCAGTGTCGAAACGTATCATGAAAAAATTGGCAAGACAAGAGAGCGTTTTTCATATTGGACCGACGGTATTGTCATTAACGTTAACGATACTTCCCTTTTTAAACGTTTGGGAGTCGTGGGTAAAGCGCCGCGAGGAGCTATTGCCTACAAGTACCCGGCCGAGCAAGCCACTACCGTAGTGGAAGATATTCAAGTGCAGATCGGCCGTACCGGTGCGTTAACGCCGGTAGCCCACTTGCGGCCGGTCAAAGTAGCCGGTTCAACCGTGTCCCGGGCTACCTTGCATAACACTGACGAAATAGAGCGCTTGGACGTACGCATTGGCGATACGGTTATTATACAAAAGGCAGGCGATATCATCCCTGATATTGTCAACGTATTGCCCAACATGCGCACTGGCAAAGAAAAAAAATTCCAGATGCCGAAAAAGTGTCCGATTTGCCATTCCCCAGTGACCAAAAAATCCGGAGAGGTTGCTTACTATTGCACCAATAAACAGTGCTATGCCGTACAACACGAGCAGCTGCGGCACTTTATTTCCAAAAAGGCTTTTGATATTGACGGTTTGGGCCCGAAAATTTTGGAGCAGTTATTCAAAGCCGACTTGGTAAAAACCCCGGCGGATTTATTTACGTTACGGGAAGCTGATTTAGAGCCCCTGGAGCGGTTTGCCGAAAAGTCGGCTGGTAATTTGGTTGAAGCCATCCAAAGCTCGAAAAAAATTAACCTTTCCCGCTTTATCTACGCTTTGGGCATACGGCACGTCGGAGAAGAGACGGCCATTGATTTAGCGCAAAAGTTTGGTACGCTGGAGCGATTGATGAAGGCCAGCCTGGCGCAATTGGAAGACATCCACGATATCGGCTCGGTGGTGGCAAAAAGCGTGTATGATTTTTTTCAGGACAAACGCAATAAAAAATTAATAAGCGATTTACTGGATAAAGGAGTGGTGGTGGCGGCTGAGAAAGTTACTCATCACACAACTAAGCTAAGCGGTAAAAAAATTGTAGTAACCGGTTCCCTTGAAATGTTATCGCGCGAGGAGGCTAAAGAAAAGATACGCCAAGCCGGCGGTAAGTGGGCCTCCACGGTTTCAAAAAATACCGACTATGTGGTAGTCGGCGCTGAACCCGGCTCAAAGCACGATAAAGCCAAAAAGCTGGGCGTAGCTATTATCAGCGAACAGCAATTTATCAGCTTATTAAAATAAAAAAGCCAGTAAATATTTACTGGCTTTTGATATTATAATTTTCATTGTGCTATGATGGAAGAGAAGGTAATATCCTCCGGAGTGATAATGATTTTATTAACGAATGGGAGATCGGGGACATCCCGTAATTCTTCCTCCACGCAGGAACAGAGGTCTGCCCATGACAGGCCGTAGGTTGTTGATGATTCTACTTCCCGGAATATGGAAATCACTGTTTTTTTAACTTGCTGCTCCAGCCCGGCGGCCGAACCATAAGTATGGTATAGAGCCTCGTTCTGGTTGGCGGTAAAATAGTAGCAGGTAATCTGCTGCCCGTTGGTTGAGGCAAAGGTAAAATGCGCGTCAGCTGGAAAATACTCGGCCCGCTGGGTAACGGGATTGAATAATACGGTATTGGTCTGCGAAGAATATGGACCAATATACATTCCGGTAGCGCGATCAATGATGGTAACCCGACTGCCATGCGCGCCGATAGTCATAAAGAAAAGGATAGCCGCAATAACCAGAAAAATGATCAGCAGCCAGTACCACCGGCAGTAAAGCTCGCTATCCTGGGCCAGCAGAGCGATTAGGGAAAATACAAAGAGTATAATGCCTACCACGATCAATCCGACCATATTACCGAAAGTTACAAGCGACTGGCCAGAATAGGACATCAGACCAATGGCAATGCAGAGGACAATAACCCCCAGGATCAGAAAAAATGATCCAGCCACTCTGCTTTCTCTCTCTCGTACATTACTGTAACTTGGCATTTGGAGACCTCCTTAGAGAATTTTGTTTTTAAAAGTTCTGAATCTATTATTTATACTTTTTTAATAGTGTAATGTAGCAGATTATTTTAATATTGTCAATAGCTACTAAAAAAAGGACGTAACCATTGATTGGTTACGCTTTTATGCCAAAAAATAATCCAGGGAGGATTATGTGCAATATGCAGTTGTAGCCCTAGAGACAGCCTTGAGCGAGCAGGAGCTCGATAGTTAGTTTAGAGATTGTTTTACGAAAGAGTAGGCTTATTCTTAGGAAGCATAGTTGCTGGGATAATCCCCCCTGATTTAAAACTAAGGTAGGTAAAAGAACCTTAATATAGTATATCCTTATTTTGCAGGCAGTCAAGTGTATTTGTAGGGACTTATTTTTGATGATATAATTTTACTATGGCCGTTACTAAACAAGAGGTGGAAAAACTGGCCACTTTAGCCAGAATAGAATTAACAGAAGAAGAAAAAGAGAAATTTCAAAAGCAAGTTTCTTCTATCTTGGATTATGTCAAGCAGATCCAGGAGATTGACACCTCTGAAGTCAAGGAAATTTCTCACCTGCCGAATTTGAAAAATGTCTGGCGGAAAGACGAGGCTACGAAACGCCAAAATGCACAAGAGCTAACCGAACAGTTCCCCACCAAACACGGCAATTTCAACAAAGTCAAGCCAGTACTTTAGTAAATATTCTGAATTCCAATATCCAATATCAGTTTAGTAATTATTGAAATTAGTTATTGGGATTTGAATAGATATTATGAATTAGTAATTAGAAATTTATCCGATATGGGATTACATGGGTTAACAATTGAACAAGCGCATCAGGGATTGGCTGGAAAGAAATTTTCTGCTCTAGAACTTACCGAGTCGTGTTTGTCGGCTGTGGCGAAAAAAGACGCGGCCGTCGAGGCGTATTTGGAAGTTTTTAGCGAGTCAGCAGTCCAGCGAGCCAAGGAAGCTGATAAAAAAATTCAGCAAGGTACGGCTACCGAATTAACTGGTATTCCGATAGCTATCAAGGATAATATTTTAGTCAAAGGGAGGCGGGCTACTGGAGGATCAAAAATTTTAGAAAACTACACGGCGACTTATAACGCGAGCGTGGTAGACAAATTACAGGAGGCAGGTGCTATCATATTAGGCAAAACCAACCTTGATGAATTTGCCATGGGGTCGTCCACAGAAACCTCGGCCTACAAAAAAACCAAAAATCCCTGGGATACCTCCCGTGTGCCTGGCGGATCGTCCGGCGGTTCAGCAGCCGCAGTGGCGGCCGATATGTGCCTGGCGGCCCTGGGTTCTGACACTGGCGGTTCCATACGCCAGCCGGCTTCATTCTGCGGAGTAGTCGGATTAAAACCGACCTATGGCCGGGTCTCGCGGTACGGCTTAATGGCCATGACTTCATCGTTGGATCAAATCGGCCCGTTAACCAAAACCGTGCAGGACGCCGCGTATGTATTCCAGGCTATAGCTGGCAAAGATGCGCATGACGCAACTACGTATGATGCTAGCGAAGGTGCTTTTGTCCAGCCAGCCACTGATATAAAAGGTATGACTATTGGTTTGCCGGAGGAATATTTTATTGAAGGCATGGACCAGGCGGTAAAAAAACGGGTTTTGGAAGCGGTTGATGAATTTAAAAAACTAGGCGCTAAAATAGTCAATGTTTCAATGCCGCTGACAAAATACGCGCTGGCTGTATATCAGCTGACGGTTACTTCCGAAGTGTCGTCCAACCTAGCCCGTTACGACGGAATACGATACGGGTATTCCGCAATTGAAGAAGGCAATGCTGAACAAAATTTAATCGACGCCTATCAAGTTTCACGATCCAAAGGCCTTGGCCATGAAGCTATACGCCGGATTATCGTCGGCACCTACGCATTGTCAGCTGGGTATTACGATAAATTTTATGGGCAGGCCCAAAAACTGCGCGTTTTGATACGCCGGGAATTTGAAAATATTTTCAAAAAAGTAGACTGCCTGGTAACGCCCACTGCTCCCAGTATAGCCTTTTCTCTGGGTGAAAAATTTGACGATCCGCTGATGATGTATTTATCGGATATATATACCGTACCGGCCAATGTCGGAGGAGCCTGCGCGATTTCCGTTCCCTGCGGTTTTGTCCAGGACATGCCGGTTGGTTTGCAGATTATCGCCAAGCCGTTTGATGAAAATACGCTGTTTCGAGTAGCCAATCAGTATGAGCAGGCGACAGCATGGCACACCAAGAAGCCAAAGGTTGATTGACATTATTGAAAAGATTGATATACTATAGACACTACACAATTAATATTTTATAACTATGGCCGAGGATAATAAGGAAAAAACCAAGAAATTTAATAAGAAAATATTGCTCATCGAGGATGATAAAATGCTGGCAGATATGTATATTACCAAGTTTTCCAAGGAAGGCATGGAAGTAATCCGCGCTGAAGACGGGGCCAAAGGATTGGAATTAGCCAAAAAAGAAAAGCCTGACATGATCCTTTTGGATATTATCATGCCAAAATTGGATGGCTTTGCCGTACTGCGGGAATTGAAAAAAGATCCGCAAGCCGGCAGTACGCATATATTATTATTAACCAATCTCGGGCAGTCAGAAGACGTGGAAAAAGGAAAGGAGCTTGGGGCTGATGATTATTTCATTAAAGCCAATCATACACCGGCAGAGATCGTGGAAAAAGTTAAATACTTATTAGCCCAAAAAGAAAAGAAATAAACGTATGTCTAACTCACAAGATCCGTTGCAAGAAAAAACGGTAGTTTTATTAAAGCCAGATACGGTCAAACGAGCCCTGTCAGGCGAGATAATCGCGCGATTTGAAAAGGCCGGTTTTAAGATCGTCGGTCTGAAAATGGCCTGGGTCAAAGCTGACTTGGTGGCCAAGCATTATCCTGACAATAAAGAGTATCTGACGACCGTGGGAGAAAAAACTTTGAAAACGTATAACGAATACGGCAAAGACCCCCACGAAGAATTAGGCACCAAAGACGCGTATGAGATCGGCAAAATGGTTCGGCAGTGGAATATGCAGTTTTTGAGCTCTGGACCGGTGGTGGCGATATTATTGCAGGGTTTGCACGCGGTTGACGCGGTGCGCATGATGGTTGGCAACACCTTGCCTCGGTTTGCCGAGCCGGGCACTATTCGCGGCGATTATTCCCTCGACTCGCCGATTTTGGCCAACCTCAAAAAACGCAGCGTAAAAAACATGATTCACGCTTCTGGTACAACGGAAGAAGCGAAATTTGAAGAGCAGTTGTGGTTCCGGGAAAATGAAATATTTTCCTACAAGCGCGTGGATGAAGAAATAATGTTTGAGTAATCTATGAAAAACCTCCGCCATCCGGCGGATTTTTTTTATCCATTTGACAGTTCTTCTGGCGGTGTTATACTAATAAACAAGAAGTTTAGAAAAAAATATGCAGCATAATAAGCTCAACATAGAAAGCCATAAATACACGCTCATTGGAGCGGGGCTTATTATTGCAATTATTATTGTCGCTAGCGGCTTATTGGTTAGCCTGTAGTTTTTCGAATATACATAAGGTTTTACAGACTAGCCAAGTAAGCGGCTAGTTTTTTTGTTATATTGAGATTTGTTTGTTCATTATAATATACCTAGAGGAGGTTTTATGTCTACGCCAAAGTCAAACGACGCCCAGGAAAAGCAACGTACCGTTAAACGCTGTCCAGAGTGCGGTACGGTTTTGGTTCGCACTGCCGGCGGGAAAAAAGTTTGTCCATGTTGCCATGATGTTTGTAATTCGCTGGCTGACTACCGGCGGGATTTGCCTGTGTAAATACAATAGGCAAAAGCCAAACCATAGCCCTGATGTTTTATTACCTTGGGGCTATTTTTATTTGACAGGCAGGGCTGTACGGGTTAAGGTATACAAAAATATAGTTATTTAACAATATGGAGGTAGCCGATGTCGAAAGAGGTAATACTTGAGGTTAATTATGATGATCCTCGCTGGCAGGGGATTAATAAGGATGATTATCAGAAAAAAGTAAGTAGTTTTTTAAAGTCAAACACCCCATTAGTATTAGGCAGGGGTATTCAAAATGTCAAATTTACCATGTACTATATGACAAAACGGTATATGTCTACACGGGAAATTCTTAGTGGAATTCGATCCAAAGGGCTTCGATGTCCTGATCGATCGGAAGCCGAAACTTTTTTTGATAATGAAGATCGCCACACTTTATTTTTTAACCACATTGCATTTCTGGGTCCGCGGGCAGCTTATATAAACGGATTAATTCCAACGATTGAGTTCAGGAGAAATGGACGCTTCATTACTCTTAGCAATAATAGTGAACTATGGATAAATTGTGTTTTTCTCGCTGTTTGCCCTAGGCCAGATGACCAGATGGATTTATTTTAAAGAATTATTGGCTGGATTAATATATTCAGCCTTTTTTGTTTGCAAAAAACACAGTTCCATATATAATAGAGGGTGTTTGTGATGTGGCAGGGTAAATTTGTAACGGGGTGTGGCCCAGTTGGTTAGGGCGCAAGGCTGGGGGTCTTGAGATCGGGAGTTCGAGTCTCCCCACCCCGATTAATCTTATATGAGGAGGTGCGCTTGCCCGTTGAACGAACAGAATAAGTGATAGTGGGGTGAGGTCACCGGTTCAAGTCCGGTATCCCCGATTCTGTCTACAAGTTCAAGCTTGTCCCGCACTTGAACGAAGTGAGTAGTGCGGGATCCAACATTCCCGATTGAATTTGTAAATAAGTGATAGTTTGGGGATTGAATAGCAGGTTTTACTAAAAATACATGCCAGATGATATCATCCTAGTCGACAAAAACGACAACCAAATCGGCACGGGCCGGAAGATGCCGGTTCATGAGCAGGCGCAGCTGCACCGGGCTTTTTCTATTTTTATTTTTAATGATAAAGGCCAGCTGCTATTGCAGCAGCGCGCGGCAGAAAAATACCACTGCGGCGGTTTGTGGACCAATACGGTTTGCAGCCACCCAAGACCGGGAGAAACAATTTTAGAGACAGCTCACCGTCGGCTCAAAGAGGAGATGGGATTTGATTGCGATTTACGAGAAGTCGGCAGTTTTATTTACCAAGCGAAATTTGAAAATGATTTAACGGAACATGAATTTGACCATATTGTCGTTGGTACGTATAGTGGTTATCCCGTTTTAAACAGGGAAGAAGCGGCTGATTTTCGCTGGCAGGCCCTGGCCGAAGTTGAGCAGGATATAGCGCGTCATCCGAAGCGCTATACCCCGTGGTTTAAAATAATATTTGAAAAATACTTAGATAAAATTAATTAGGCAATCTTATATTATTCCCAAGCTAGGGTCTCGGGGCAGTTTTTGGTTATAAAAAAATGCACGTTTTGACATATGGTCGTATACACAGTAACATTTAAACACTTGTTCAACTATTCAAATATTATACGCGTATGATGCCCCAAGCTACCTTACAGCGCAGCAAAAAATGGCTCCAAGGTTATGATAAACATATACGAAAGCACAGTGAGTGGTGCGAAGTGCTGTCTGACCCGACGAGGGCCAAGATACTGCTTATCCTTACCAAGCACAAGGAGTTATGCGTTTCTGACATTGCCCGCATTATCAAGATGAGCGTCAGCGCGGTTTCTCACCAATTGAACCTTCTACAGCGTTCTCAACTGGTAGGCAGTGAAAAAAAGGGAAGAACGGTCTGTTATTTTTTAACCGTGCGCAATAAAAAATTACTGCAATGTATTAATTTTAATATTAATTATTAATCAATTATACATATGAAAAAAATAATCAGTATTATCATCGGCATCATCGTGCTAATATTAATTATTTGGTTAGTCGTGGTTGCTACGGGCAATAACGCTAATGACAACGCTAATGTTACGACCAATACCAATAGCGACGCCATGATGGACGATACAAACACCAACGAAGTAATAGAGGAAATGAATACCAATGAGGCTATGGAAAACGATGCCATGATGGAGGACACCAACACCAATTCCGTCAGCCAAAACACGGCTGGTGAATACACTGATTACACCGAAGCGGCTTTTGCTGCTGCTTCGGGTACAAAGCGTGTCTACTTTTTTCATGCCAAGTGGTGTCCGACCTGCCAGGCGGCTAACACCGCATTTAACGAAAATCTAAGCGAGATTCCGGATAATGTGGTACTGTTTAAGACAGATTATGACACCGAAACAACCCTCAAGCAGCGCTACGGCATTACCTACCAGCATACTTTTGTACAGGTTGACGAGAACGGTAATGAGCTGGCCAAGTGGAACGGCGGTGATATTGATGAATTGCAAGAAAATATTATTTAATTAATTTACCTATGCTGTTACTTATTGCCTTTGCCTTTATCGGCGGGGTTATCACTATTCTCTCACCTTGTATATTGCCGATTTTGCCGGTCATACTTTCTGGTTCGGTAACCGGAGGCAAGCGCCGACCTTTTGGCATCGTGCTTGGTTTTATCGCCAGCTTTACGTTTTTCACTTTATTTTTAACCACGATTGTTAATCTTACCGGTCTATCGCCTGATATTTTGCGTGGTGTTTCTATCGTGGTCCTAATACTCTTTGGCATTGTCCTGCTGCTGCCCCAAGCTCAAGCCTGGATTGAAAAACTGTTTTCGCGGGTGACCAGCCGGGCGCCGAAGCAGCAGAACCGTACGGGGTTTGGAGGCGGTTTGATCGTCGGTTTGTCGATCGGCCTGCTCTGGACGCCGTGTGTGGGGCCGATTTTGGCTTCTGTGATTTCCTTGGCTTTAACCGGTTCGGTGACGGGCAGTGCGGCTTTGATTACCCTGGCATATGCTTTGGGAACGGCCATCCCCATGTTAGCCATCATGTACGGTGGTAGAAAGTTATTGCACAAAGTGCCGTGGCTTTTAAAGAATACTGCCAAGATCCAACGCGGTTTTGGCGTGCTGATGATTATCGTGGCCATTGGTATTTTCTTTAATGTCGACCGGTCGTTCCAGACGTACATTTTGGAAAAATTTCCCAACTACGGTACCGGCTTAACAAGCATTGAGGACAATGAAAGTATCCAAAAAGAACTTGATACGTTCACTGACCAGCCGGTGGATAAAGAAGATATGGGCAAGACCACCATAGACATGATTGACAAACAGCACAACTACGCACCGGCCCTCGTGCCTGGCGGTGAATGGTTTAACAGCGATCCGCTGACCTTAAAAGAATTGCGGAACCAAAAGGTAGTATTGGTTGATTTTTGGACGTATTCCTGTATTAATTGCATCCGTACCTTGCCGTATCTGAACGAGTGGTACGACAAATACAAAGATGAAGGGTTGGAAATTATCGCCGTGCATACGCCGGAATTTGAGTTTGAAAAAGATCCTGATAATGTCCGCCAGGCTATCGCTGATTACAATATTACATATCCTGTGGTGCAGGATAACGATTATGCCACCTGGCGCGCTTACGAAAATCGTTACTGGCCGCGCAAGTACTTAATCGACATCAACGGCGAAATAATTTACGACCATATTGGCGAGGGCGAGTACGACGAAACCGAGCGGGAAATCCAACAAGCGCTGAAGGAGCGGATGGAATTTTTAAACCAAGCAGCTACGGTGGATGAATCTATCACCGCACCGGCAGACGCGCCAGCGGTTGACGGCAGTAAAGTCAACAGCCCGGAGATATATTTTGGCTCATCGCGCAATAATCGGTTAGCCAACGGTTCGTCCGGTACTGACGGGATTGCGAAGTTTGCACCGCCGAATAGCCCGAGCCTCAACCGTTTGTATTTAGCAGGTACCTGGGATATCCAGCCAGAATATGCGCAAAACAATTCGGAAAACGCCATGATCGTTTTTAAATATGACGCTAAGAATGTGTATATGGTGGCCAGCGCTGACGAGCCGGTTACCGTTACTGTCCTCAAAGACGCGATAGTTGAGCAAGAATTAACTATTGATAGTGAAAAACTGTATACCTTGATAAACGGTGAGGAATATGGTGAGAATACGATGGAAATAGAAATCCCCACGGCTGGTTTACGGGTCTTTACGTTTACTTTTGGATAAATTGAAATTATAAAATTGACCTTGATGCTAGCTATCAAGGAGAAACGTTGCTAATAATTATCGATAATTATTCATATGCAAAAAATAAACGAAAAAAGCGGTCCGGGCTTGTTTGAAGTCCTGGGGCCGAAAAAAACTTTTTTTGCCGGTATGGTTATGACGGTGCTGGTTGGCTTTTCGGTTGGCTTTTTTGTGTTACTCTTTTCTGGTGAAGGTACAGCCTCCACTAGCAACACAAACAAGGCTTTTGCCGGCACGGCCAATGCCAATACCGCCGTTGCCAATACCAATACGGCTACTGCTCCCACAGCCCAGCCGTCGCAAAAAATTTCAGTCAGCCCGGTAACCAGCGATGACCATATCAAAGGTGATTTGGAGGCTGCCGAAGTGGTAGTGGTCGAGTTTTCTGACACGGAATGCCCTTTTTGTAAACGATTCCATGCTACCATGCAGCAAGTCGTAGCTGATTATGGTGACCAAGTAGCCTGGGTTTATCGGCATTTCCCTCTTGACGCGCTGCACAGCAAAGCGCGCAACGAAGCTATCGCCACTGAATGCGCCGCAGAGCAGGGAGGCAACGACGGTTTTTGGGCTTATCTTGACCGTTTGATGGAAGTGACTAATTCTAACGATAGTTTGGATCCGGCTCAATTACCGGAAATTGCTTCCTATGCAGGGCTCGATACCGCGGATTTTCAAACGTGTTTAGATGAACAGCGTTATGCTGATGTGGTGAAAACGCACGAACAAGACGCGGCTTCGGCTGGGGGGCAAGGAACTCCCTACTCGGTAGCTATCGGTAAAGATGGTTCTATGGCGCCAATAAACGGCGCTCAACCATATGAGCAGGTCAAGGCCACCATCGATAGTTTGCTCTAGTTCTGAACATTTTTATAAATATAACAAAACCGGACCAAGCTGTCCGGTTTTGTGGTTGTTTCGGGCATGAGTATATAAAAAAGACGGCCTTGTTTGGCCGTCTATTTGAACTGCGAACAAAATTAAATGTAACTTAGCAACAACCATTGTGTTGCACTTGTCTTTTTAGTCTTTCATCAACCGACATGGTGACATAAGCTAAGCAATGTTTTTCTGGATGCAAACCGCATTCAAATCTAGATTCTCCCAGTCAACTCTTGGCTGGAGTGAAGACAGCTTTACCCTGGCAGGGCTTTCCGTTTTCATCTTTTTCCGGACAGGGATCCCCGTGGTTTAATGTTTTCCAGCGCTCTTCCATAGCTCTCCAATCATTGTTACTCATAGCTCCCCCTTAAGGTAAGAGTATAAAGAACGGTTATATACTTTGTATTTAAAATTTTATA
>CAZJUO010000011.1:5206-24642 GCA_964549245.1 uncultured Gammaproteobacteria bacterium | reverse complement strand
TTAATTATTAAACTATAGGTTGTACGAAATTCGTATTCTCATTTTCCCCTCTTGCCAAAAGATCCTTAAAAAATAGTATCATAGCCCCTCTTTGCTGTCAATACCGAAATACCCCAATGTAAAGGCTAAATAGAAATGTCATACCGAAATACCCCAATTACTATTATGGGTTATGCTATTATCTATTATTTAATACTTTTTACCAGCTTCCGCCGCCGCCGCCGCCAAAGCCTCCGCCAGAAAAACCGCCGCCGCCAAAGCCAGAACCGCCTGATCCTGCGCCACCGCCTGGTTTTGATGGCATAGCGCTATGCAAATCTGAAGACATACTACCCAAAGCACCAGCCAGATACAAAGCCCCAAAGGTTGAGCCAGGGCTTCCCTCATACCACTCTGGCGGGGTGATGTACATATCTTTAAATTGTTCTGCCCATTGTTTTTCCACGCCCAAAGTCATGGCATAGGGCAAGAATATTTCAAACTGTTTCGGAGATTTTTCCGGGGCATTATGAAATTTGATCCGCTCCTTTTCGGTTACTGACAAGAATAGCTTGAAACCCTCAATTTTTTCTCTGGTTACGGCTCCATGCTTGGTTTTCCTGGGCATGAACCGAGAAAATATTAAAGCAATCACTCCGCTAATGATGGTAGCTATACCGGCTACAATATTTTCAAAACCAGCGGCCAAAAATATTCCCAATGGTATAACCAGCGAAGAAATAGCAGTATAGCCATTGCGAACCTTTTCCGGATTGGTAGGAAAATAATTTTTTTCCACGACTAATTGGTACATTTCTTTTTTTATTTTTTTCAAATGAACATAAAAATTATTTTTCATGCTGGAAACCGTTCTACTTTTACCGGTATCGAATATTCCTTCCAAAATCTCTTTTTCATACCGCTCGAGAGAGTTGTCCGGTTCCCTTTGCTGGATCAATTCATAGTCTTTCTTTTTACCAAGTATTTTTTGCTGTTCGATTTCCTTAATTTTTAGATACCCTTTTATGGACAGCTGGATAATGGTTGCCGAAATATCTTTTAAATCAAATCGTTCGTCTACCACTGTGCCCACCTCTCCAGCAGTTAAATTATCCGGTGCTTCATAATATGGAATGATAGTCCCCCGTCCCTTTGGATCACGGCCTCTGGTATACCACAGAAAAAACATTACCAATAATACCAGCAGCGGTATGATGACCGGCCAATTATCAGTTGCAAACCATAGCAGTTGCTGGGCAAAACCAGGCTTAGTAACAATATCCTTTGGCCAACCCACTACGATAGTTAATCCCTCTCCGGTCGACAAATAATCATCAGATTGGAAAACAAGACTATCATTTCCAGCCAATGAGTATGTGCAATCACTATCCTGTGAGCCAAGATAGCCGGTATAACAAGCTACCTGCCACTGATCGTCAGCAAGGCTCTGCGGCATTGTAACGGTTGTGCTGGCTGAATAAATTGGCACTGCCCATTCATTGCCAGTCACGTTCCAATACAGTTCATCATGGTCGTCAAAGTAATTGATGGCCCGCTGTACCGAATAAGTAACGACATATTCCTGCTCGCCAGTTACATATTCATCCGGATCGCCAATTTTTATCGATACGTTTCCGGACCAACGGCTAACCGTATACGGCCAGGCTTGTCCAGTGCCATCTTCGACTGATAAAACATCCATGCGTGTTTTATATTTTGTGCCGTTTCGCTCATATGCATAAGGAATATCCCGGTAAATGCCGTGATGCCGGGTATTGCCAAAATCATAGAGTATGGTTTCGGTAACCAAAAAACTGCCATCTTCTTGTATGGCAATGGCCGCGTCAAAACTAGTTACTGATTCATTGCTCGTTTGCGCGCTGGCACCTGTCCAAGCGGTAAAAATAATACAGACGCTTATGCCGGTAACCCAAATAATCTTTTTCATGGCGATTTGTGATTATTACTTACGTTACTAGTATAACATAAAACCAAGGCAAACAATAGAAGCCATAGCACAGCTGTAACCTCCTAATGTTTTGTAATATGATCGGCTATCTAGTTTCTTCAGCCCGCTCGTGCTCCACTTCCTCCAAACAATCATCGCAATACACGGGACGATATACTTCCGCCCCACAGCCGCAACAGTAATTGCGAACATGCTTGATGCCCAAGTATCGCTTCATCTGTTCGAATTTCATGTCCTCCAGCAGTTCCCTTCTTGATTTTGTCCGCATAATAAAAATATTAATAATATTTTGCTAGGTAAAACCTTTTTAATAGCTTCCTTCTTGAGTCCTAGACTTTCGTCTTTAGGATTCCGGCTCCATAAGATAGAAGGAAAAACATCCATCTTCCCTTGTTACCTTACTTGTAACCAGCTCAATCAAAGAAGTGATTTTACCTAGCAAGCTAGCATCAATATTCACATTAAAAAAACCAATCTGGTAAAGTACTTTTTACTGTTGGTTTTATTTTTGTGTTTGTTTCGGCGTAATGTAATTCGTTATACTACACGGCTGGAAAGCAAACACGTTCCCTGCTGTTATTCACTTGTTATAATGCATTTTTACAGTACCGTATGCAAGCATTTTAGTCAATGTGGATAACTGTTTTACTACTCATAACCGACCGGCAGCAATGCGACAACCATACTATCATTCTTCAACTTAATAATTTTTTTAACTGCCCTTTCATCAAATGACCCGACCCAGCACGATCCTAAGCCGGTATCCGTGGCAGCCAGTTGCGCGTAGGCGCAAGCAATGGTGGCATCTTGCAAAGCATACAAACGTTTACCGCGCTCTCCGTATTTTTTCGCCGATTGTTCAGGATTAGCGCAAAAAATAAAAACAGCGCCAGCATCAGCAATGAACTCTTGCCTGCTTCCGATTGATGAAAGCTGATTTATTTCTTCGATGTCTTCAGTTACCGAAACATGATACGCTTTCAAATCTCCTGCTGAAGGCGCAGTTTCGATTGCCGCAAGTATTTTTTGAATCTTATCGGGTTCTATCTGCCGCTTGGCAAATGAACGTACTGAATGCCTTTTTTGCAATAGTTCGTAAAATTCCATACTTTTTATAATTTTAATGAAAATGGATTAAAGCTGGTACTATGATCATACGCATCCACTCTCTCCTCACGTTTGAGCTTTGATACCACAAAATAAGTAAAAGGCGTGGCGATCGTTTCAAAACCGACTTTGAATATATAATTTGAAATAATTATACTGATTAGTAAACTGGCAGGCAGCACGCCAGCAAAAGCGATCACTACAAATAATACCGTATCAATCCCCTCGCCGATAATCGTTGAACCAATCGTCCTGCTCCATAAATATCGTCCCTTTGTCCACAACTTCATTTTTGCTAAGGTAACCGAGTTGGAAAATTCTCCTGCAAAATATGCTAGTAAAGAAGCGACGACTATCCGCGGCGTTAAACCCAGTATTTTGTCGTAGGCATCCTGGTTTACCCAATCCGCCGCGGCTGGCAGTTTGCCAACAATTATAAAAACAACTGACATTAGTAAGGCGCTAAGAAAACCGGTCCATATAACCCGCCGAGCGGCTTTATAGCCGTATACTTCTGTTAACACGTCGCCGAAGATATAAATAATGGGAAACAAGATCGTGCCGCCGTCAAAAGTAAAAGGGCCAAAATTTAATATTTTAGTGGAAGCTACATTAGAAATCAGCAGTACGGCTACGAATAAACCTAAAATTATGTCAAAATATTTGAATTTCATTTTTACTTTTTACGAATACTTAGAAAGCCAAATTTTATTACCGCCGTTACTATTCGGGGCAACCGCCACGGCTGACGCAACAAACGATATAACCATTCTAAGCCCAGACTGCGCATCCATCGCGGGGCGCGTTTAACAGCCCCTGAAATATAGTCAAATGAACCGCCCACACCCATAGCTAGTTTAACCGAATCAATCTTCGGGAGATTGTGGTAAATCCATTTTTCCTGCCTAACCTGTCCAAAAGCCACGAAGAGAATGTCAGGCTGTTTTCGCGTAATCATACTGACTAATTTTTTATCCTTAATTGGCCGATGCCAGCGCCGATACCCGCATTCCGCACCAACGATCTTCAGCCGCGGATGCTTTTTTAAAATGACGGCGGCGGCCTTTTCCGGCACTCCCCTTTTTGACCCAAGAAGGAATACTGATTTTCCTTCTTGTTCCGCCATATCGCAAATTTCCCAGAGCAAATCAACACCGGTAATGCGCTGTTTTAATTTTATGCCCCGGCGGCGCGCGGCTATAGAAATACCCACGCCGTCAGCTACCGAGATATCGGCTTTATTTAAAATGTTTTGGAACTCTTTATCCCGGCGCGCCGCCATAATAAATTCTGGATTGGTGGTCACGATATAATGTGGCTGATTGCTATTCAAAAACTCGCGTACTTTTTGCAGTACTTCTGATAGAGTTAGATTGGTTACTTTTATACCTAATATTGTAAAATCCATAAATACATTTTATTCTTTTCTGTCCTGTCGATGCTCCGCTACCGAACCAAGCTCTATAAAGGTAACATCCGTAAGCACTTTCATTTCATGATACCAAAATGGATAAAATTTTATCACTGCCGGCCCCACCACCGTACCGCGCTGTTCAATTCCTGTTTTCACATGACGGCAATAAAGTTCTGCTTTCCCCTTTATCAAGATATAATCCTGGCTGGCCCGTGTTTGAAATTCGAATTTTGTAACCTCTTCTGTTTTTTGAAAAGGTTCTATTTGCTCAATCGTAAATCCTTGTTCATTCATTTTTTTTAAAAGGATATTGGTTAATCACCTGATAGGTGGATGAAGCACTCCCCAGCCTGCTTTCTATAAGGCTAACATACCGTGCACTAAATGAATGTTCAAACGATAGCTGTGTGAGAGCCCTGAAATTTACTCTGCGAGGAGCCATCCGGCCGATGGTAATATGGCTAGCCCCGCTATGGCGCGCTAGCTCGCCAATCTCCAATTTGGCAATGGCACTATTTATCCTTTCATAAAGAGAGAGCAGGATTTTATTAGGCTGTATGGCCAGACCAATAACCCTCGGGAATTCAAATGACGGATAGACAACGAAACTATTTATGTTTATTGCAAATACCGGGTACTGCAATGCCGTATGGCTAACCACTTTCTCTACCTGAATCAGCTCTGCCTGTTTTATCAAACCAACAAATCGAATGGTAATATGCAATTTGTTCGACGGTTCCCAGCGTATAGGCCAATCAAATTTCTTTAGCTTGCCCTGTAACGTATCGATAACTGCTTTTGTATTATCCGGTACTGGTATGGCTATAAAACATCGTCGTCTCATACCTTAAAGTATAGATTAGTTAGCCCTTTTTGACAAAATCCCTTGACAATAAAGCATTTTTACGGTAGTTTGTATAGTAAAACAAATACTGAACCTTTTATAAACATTCAAGTAGTTTGAAAGGAGTCGCGCCTTTGAAAATTACATTTAGCACAGCTATAAGCGTACTATCACTTATAATACTTTTAACCTTTGTATTTAGCGCTTTATTAGTGCAAACACTTTCTAAAGGATAGCTCGTGAGAAGAAAAAAACATATCATGCAACAACCGCCCTCGGCCCTACAAACTCCACTTTCAAAATTTTTCCGTTTCATTGGCTACACACTGTCTGTATTGTTCATTTTAGCCTTTATTGGGTTTGCGGCTGGCACAGCACCTTTTGTTCCCTAAAAACATCGCCCTTGTTACTCTATTGTTGTAGCAAGGGCTTTTATTTAATGCTACAATATGATAAAATAGAACAACAATGAAAGAGGCTCTCCTCTATGATAAGTTAGAAAAAAATACCGCGCAGTGCCATGTCTGTAACCATCACTGCACTATTTTAGCTTCCCATAGGGGTATTTGCGGCGTACGGGAAAATCATGACGGCAGGCTTGATCTGTTGGTTTATGAAAAAGCTATTTCTGAAAGCGTAGATCCCATTGAAAAAAAACCTTTCTACCATTTTTTGCCCGGCTCCCAATCATTATCAATCGCCACGGTGGGATGTAATTTTCGCTGCGGCAACTGCCAGAATTGGCAAATCTCGCAGGCTACAAAACAAAGCGGATATACTGATTTGCCCATACAGGGTGAAATGCTCACCGCCCAAAAAGTAATCCAGGACGCTCGTCAGACAAACTGCCGCAGTATCGCCTATACCTATACCGAACCGACCATTTGGATGGAGTATGCCCTAGACTGCATGAAGCTGGCGCATCAAAACAACATAAAAAACGTCTGGGTATCAAATGGCTATATGTCAGAGCAAACACGCCAGCTTATCCTCCCCTATCTCGATGCAATAAATATTGATCTGAAATTTTTTGATAACCAGAGCTACCAAAAATATTGCGGTGGGCAGCTTGATCCCATTCTGGATAATGCAAAGTTTTTTAAAAAAAATGGAGTTTGGCTTGAACTAACCACCTTAGTAATCCCAACACTTAGCGACCAAACCTCCCTATTTAAAAAAATTATCCAGTTTGTCAAAAAAGAACTCGGCCCGGAAACACCCTGGCACATTTCAGCTTTTTCGCCCGAAATATCATATAAAATGAAAAAGTTTCCTCCAACAGACGTACAAACATTGCAAAAAGCTCACGACCTTGCCAAGCAAAACGGATTACACTATGTTTATACAGGCAATGCTCCCGGACTTGATTCAGAACATACCTATTGCCCGCACTGCCACGAAAAAGCAATAGAACGAATTGGTTTTGCAATAAAACGTCACGACACCCAAGGAAAATGCCCGCATTGCCAAACTCGCCTTGATATAATAATATAAATAATATGCTAAAAAAAACATTCTTTATTATTTTCATTATCCTCCTCATTTCTCCAAATATTGCGCTAGCGGCAGCTTCATTTAACCCTAATATTATCATTTCAGATAACGATTTAACGAACAGCCAGTCCATGTCACATGACCGACTGCAAAATTTCCTAGAACATAAAGGAGCACTCGGTTCATACACTACCAACGACCCCTGGGGCAATACCAAAAGCGCGGCGCAAATAATTCATGACGCGGCGCAATACTGGACCATTAGCCCCCAATACCTGCTCGTCAGGATGCAAATCGAGCAAAGCCTGGTTACTAGCGCCAACCCCACACAGCGCCAATTGGACTGGGCTACGGGCTACGGCGTCTGTGATAGTTGCTCCAAAGACGATCCGCAAGTAAAAAAATATCAAGGTTTTTTCAATCAAATAAACTGGGCAGCCCGACGTATCCGCGAAAGCTACTTAGCAGACCTGGAATCACGCGGCATGACGTTTACCGGCTGGGGGCCTGGCATTACCAAAACTACTGGTGATGGCTATCAAGTCACTCCTGCCAACGACGCCACAGCCGCTCTCTATACCTATACGCCATATGTGTATAACGCCAATTATAACATCTGGCGGTTTTGGCAGGATTGGTTTACCAAAAATTATCCTGACGGTTCCTTGCTTCAGGCTCAAGGAGAAAACGGCGTCTACCTTATTAAAAACGGAAAGAAGAGGCCCATCCTTTCAAAAAGCGCCCTCGTATCAAGATTTGACGCCTCACGAATTATTTTAGTTTCCCCTACTGACTTAGATCTCTATGAGGAAGGTGATCCAATTAAATTTGCCAACTATTCACTTATACGGTCCCAACAGACCGGCAGAGTATTTTTAATTGACGGCGACCAGCGTCGATATATTGAATCTCCTGAAGTCTTTAGAAAAATCGGTTTTAACCCAGAAGAAATTGAAGTAGTTGACGAATCAGAATTAACCCCTTATGGGTTTGGCCCCAATATCAACATGGAGAGCATTTACCCGACCGGTATACTCCTGCAATCAAAAGACACCGGTGGAATATCGTATGTTGAAAACGGCATTCGGCACTCAATTTGGTCAAAAGAGATTCTGCAAAACCGTTTTTCAAATCGAACCCCCGTCACGGTCGAGCAATCGTCTATCAGCGAGTATCCCTTGGGTGACCCCATAAAATTTAACGATGGTGAAATTATTACTTCCCCGGGAATGCGCGGTGTATACTTCATCTCAAATGGTTATCGCCGGGGCATTGCCAATGAAGATACATTTGCCGGATTAGGCCTAAAATGGGAAAACCTAATTTGGACTACCGATGAAGCGGTTCGTATCCATCCGGAAGCTGAACCGATTGACATCACCATATAATTACTTTATCGTTAATGTACCCTAACCAACCTGCACTATGATAGTCTTTTCCGCCATATGCCCCCATCCTCCACTCTTGATACCCGAAATCGGTAAAGAAAACCTAGGATTCGTCCAAAAAACCAGTAAAGCCATGGAGCGCCTTAGCCAAGATATTAAAGCGGCCAGGCCTGATACTATTGTTATCATTTCTCCGCATGGGCAGACTTTATCAGACGCTTTTGCTTTCAATATATCTCCCGATTTTTCCATCACATTCAAAGATTTTGGCGATCTCGCCACCAATATACAGCTCAAAGGAGATATTGGGCATGCCCACCACTATAAGGAAATTTTAGAAGCAAAAATGCCCGTGGTGCTTATCACCCAGCAGGAGCTTGACCATGGTGTTGGCGTACCGCTCTACTTTTTAACAAAAAAACTGGACAAATCCAAGCTCCAGATAGTTCCAACTTCATATTCATTACTTGATTACCAGACGCATTTTGAATTTGGCAGAAAACTTCAGGAGGATATGCTCAATGACACCAAACGCATCGCCGTTATCGCCTCTGGTGATTTGTCACACCGGCTTTCTCCCGATGCCCCGGCTGGATTTTCCAATTGGGCCAAAAAATTTGATGAAACTCTTATCAAGCATTTGCGTGAAAATAATGTTAAAGATATTCTTGGGCTTGACCATGATTTTGTTGAGGAAGCGGCTGAATGCGGACTCCGTTCAATCATTATCTTACTTGGTGTAATAAATAGTATGCGCTATAAAACGGACATTTATTCGTATGAAGGTCCGTTTGGCGTTGGTTACGCTGTAGTAAATTTTAAATTAGCTAATTAATATTAAAGCATATGAAAAGAAAAATACTACTATTTGCCTCATTTATTGTATTGGGGATTATTTTATTGCAAATTCCCTTTACCAATATTGTTGGTTCGGAGCAGTCATTTTCGCTTTTTGATTTTTTTGCTCCCACCATCGGAGCTTTCCTGATGTCGATTTGGGGCGCCCTGGCTGTTATTTTTGTCAAGGCGGCCAATGTAATTATATCCGGCCAGCCGCTTGAGATGGCTACATTGATCAGGCTTTTCCCCTTGGCTTTGGCGGCGCTTTACTTTGGAACAAGAAAATATAAAAGTATAGTAGCATTCTTGCCGCTAACCTGTATGATTCTCTTTGTCCTTCATCCGGAAGGACGTCAGGCCTGGTATTATTCCCTTTATTGGTTAATACCATTAGCAGCCAGCTTTACTAAAAAAAGCCTGGTGTTCAACAGCCTTGGCGCAACTTTTACAGCTCATGCCATTGGTTCAGTAGCTTTCCTGTATGCTTTTAACTTACCGGCTGAAATTTGGATCGCGCTGATACCCATAGTCTTTTTGGAGCGGATGTTGTTTACTGGTGGAATCGCGGTCAGCTACGTTGCTTTCAATTCACTGATAAATGTGATTTCACGCAATCTTTCTTTTATCAGCCTCGCCAAATTGGTAAAACCTGACTACACTTTTTCCAAAAAACTTCTTAATAACCTTTAAATAAACCAGCAAAAAGCTGCCGTACGTTACTGGCAGCTTTTTTTGTTGTTGTAAAAGTGGTACAATAATTTTATATGGATTCATATGTCGAGCTAGCATATCAATCAATACGCTCAAAATTGACTCAAGAGCCTATCAGTAACGCATCTCTACTGCCACCAGAGATGGTACAAAATAAGGCAGGCGTTTTTGTTTCCCTGCATAAAAAAAACGACCAATCGCTGCGGGGATGCATCGGTACCTTCTTGCCAACAAAAAGCAATATTGCCCAAGAAGTAATTGCTAACGCCCAATCAGCAGCTTTCGCCGATCCCCGTTTTCTTCCGGTAACAATGGAGGAGCTGGATAACCTGCAAATACACGTTGACGTACTGTCTGAACCTGAATCGATTGATTCTATCAAAAATATTGATCCTCAAACATACGGCATGCTGGTAAAAAACAAACAAGGCCGGTCGGGTTTGCTGTTGCCGGATATCGGCGTTGGTACCGCCGCAGAACAGTTTTCTATTTGCTGCCAAAAGGGCGGCATTAACCCCAAAACTGACCAAGTTGAATTATACCGGTTTACCGTCAACCGCCATACGTAATATTTATGTTTGCTGAAATTATTCTATCGCAACGCTTCCCAAAACACCTAGGTATTTTTGATTATAAGATTCCTGCTGCCTTGCAATCACAAATTAAAATTGGGCAGCTAGTCAACATACCCTTTCGTTCCACTGAACGGGAAGGAATTATTATCAATACAAAAAAAACTAGCATAGCTGGGAAAAAAATTAAAGCCATCAGCGCCATTGTTGATACGCAGCCCTTACTTACCGCCGAACAAATCGAATTAGCCAAGCGTATTGCTGCCTATTACTTCGTTTCACTTGGTACGGTCATAAAAATGATGCTCCCTCCTCTGCCTAAACGGAAAGTGCAAATAACACTACCCAAATTCAATTCTACTCCGCTTACCGTTTCACAAGCTACTAAAAAATGTATTTCTACTATACAATCCGGCAAAGCCAAATCGATGTTATACTGGCACTATACCGTTCAAGAACAAAATCAATTGATATATGGGCTTATTAAACAAACCAAAGGAACCGTTCTGATAATAGTGCCTACCGTACATGATATTAACTTTATAGCCTCACATCTCGACTCTATTAGCCTCGCCAAAACGGCCATACTGCACAGCCAACTCAATAAAAATGAATACTACCGAGCTTATAAAAATATTTTGAATAATAAGGCCACAATAATCATAGGTACAAAATTAGCCCTATTCGCCCCTCTGCAGAAGTTATCATATGTTATTATTGCCCAAGAGGAAAACAGGAACCATAAGCAAGCAGACCAAAATCCTCGATTTGATTCGCGCCACGTAGCAGAAGAGTTAGCGGGCTTGCATAAATCGGCTCGGTTACTTTACCTATCTGTAGCACCGCGCGTATCCACCTATTACCTTGCCAGCAGCCAGCATTCCATAAAAATTGTACAACCTCAAAGTAATCCAGATCATTACATCCAGCGTATTGATTTGCGTGATGAACGAAAAAAAGGCAACTACAATATTTTCTCCGATCTGCTGCGTGATTCAATTTCCTCTGCCCTTGAAAAAAACGAAAACAATAATAAAATTCTCCTTTTTATAAATAAGCGCGGCAGTGCTTCTTCAGTGCTCTGCCGTGACTGCGGCTTCACTATTCGCTGTGAACAATGCCAAGGCCCCCTTATCTACCACCAGACAAACGACAGTTTATACTGCCACCGGTGCAACCAAAAACAGATTGTGCCTCCGTTTTGCCCAAAATGTTCCGGTCCAAATTTCAAGTTTATAGGTACCGGTACGCAGACTGTCCAAGCCGAAGTTGGTAAACTGTGGCCGCACGCAAGAGCTATCCGAGTAGATAAAGACTCCAACACTTCTGTATCCAACCAAACTGACTGGCAAATCGCTATTGGCACCGAATCAGTATTTCCTTTTATTGACTGGCGTAAAATTACTTTAATTGGTATTGTATCAGCCGACACCTTTCTCTACTTGCCGGATTTCCGTTCTGCTGAACGAACCTGGCAGCTGCTCCACACCATCAAGTCGCAGACAAACGCCCCACTAATCATCCAAACATACTCCCCGGCCCACCCCTCTATCCAAAATTTTATTACTGGCAAAGCAGATCATTTTTACCAGACAGAATTGCATGAACGACAAGAATGGCATTATCCGCCCTATACAGGATTGATTAAACTGTCCTTTGCCCACCAAGACAAAAAAACTTGCCTGCAGGAAGCAGAAAGATTATATTCGGTTTTTAAAACCTCTCCCCTATCATGTAATATCATGACTCCTCTACAACCTTTGGTTCGCGGCAAATGGCAAATGTACGTAGTCATAAAGTATCAACCTCGCAGCGATGAGCAGCTGGTTCGAAAATTAATGTCCCACGTTCCTGATTCGTGGATTATTGACCGAGACCCCTCGTCATTATTATAAAAAAGCACCAGTTACTGCCCTGGCGCTTTTAATATGCTTATTATTTAAATAAACATATCAGGGATAATCCATAATGATTCTCCCGTTTTTTTCTCTTTGGTATGACGTGGTATGACCTTCTTTTCTTTGTTTGTTCCATTATCGTGCTGCTGATTGGCTGAATTTTTTTTGCCGCCTTCTTGAGTTTTCAGATCAACACACATAACCAACCTCCTTAAAAATTTAAAGTGCAATATAATAAACAAAAAACCGGTCGTTTGGAAGACCAGTTGTTTCGCTAAAATTATCTTACTATATGCCTATTCTTGCCTATGCGAAATCTCTGATCTCCCTTGACCAGTTAAAAGTAAAAATAGAAACAAATTTTGTGAAACAGGATTATACATAGTTGCCTAAAAGTATAGCATACACACTATCAATGTAAATAAGGCTTATCCACAAGTCTTGACAATAGTCTATCAATCGGCTAGTATTTAAAAATTACCCAACAAACATATGGAGGCGCTCTTTGTTACAACGAACAGGAATTGTCGCTTTTGCCTTTGGAAAGCCGGAGACTATCCTTTCAAATAGGATTATCGGGCGTATCGCTACACAAGAAGCCCGCCAAAGAAAAACAATGGTATTTACCCAATCTGATGTGATAGTAGACGCGGATATAATTGTCGAATACGCCGAACAACAAGCCGGCCTACCTCCCTCAACACTGCAAATGGCCAGAAATGCTATTGCCTGGGCTAAAAAATATGAGTTTACCCGCCTCTGCGTAGTAGCCGCTACACCCCACCTGAAACGATGTATTCGAGACTTGAAAAAATCAGCGCGGGAAAATAATTATTCTATTATGGTTTTCTCCAGCGATAAAATGGCCGGGTATATTGACGATCTCTGGTACTGCCCTAATTCCGCACAAAAGCGAACACAATCTTCCATTACCTGGGTATTGCGGGAAAAATTAATTTTTGCTTTACCCTTCTGGTTATATAAGAAAATAACCGCCTAAAAAGCTTTGGAGTATTATTCCAAGGCTTTTTACAATTTAATCTTGTATTACTCAATTTACTTGAATTTATCCAATAAATAAACTATAATACCCATACCTTTTAATATTATCTATTATAATAAATGCTAAATATTATTACCAATCCGCATCAAACTCTGCGCACAAAAGCCAGTGATGTACCAGCAGAAGAAATTTCTAAGCTGCTGTCTTTTATCAACCAGATGGAAAAAACCATGCTAAAAAAAGACGGCCTTGGCTTGGCCGCAAACCAGGTTGATACCTTGAAACGGATTATTGTTATTAACACCAAAGAGGGTCCGATGACCATTGTCAATCCAAAACTTTCACGTAAATCCATTAAAAAGGAAGAGGGCGAAGAAGGCTGCCTTTCAATCCCCGGAGTATACGGCATCGTCAAACGGCACTTTCGCGTTACCGCCACCGGCTTTTCCAAACAGGGCAAACCCATAAAAATAAAAGCGAGCGGCTTGATGGCGCGGGTTTTGCAGCATGAAGTTGACCACCTAAATGGTATACTGTTTACCGATCGTACCAAAAAAATAACCAAAGGCCAGCTACCAAATGAAAAATAAAAAGTACCAGCTTGCATTTTTTGGTACTCCTGAATTTGCCGTGCCGGCACTTCAGGCCTTATTGACGTTGCCTCAAATTTCAACCATTGCTGTTGTCACACAGCCTGATAAACCGGTAGGAAAAAAGCAGGTACTAACTCCCCCACCAATAAAAATACTGGCTGATAAAAATCACCTTACTGTTCTGCAGCCTGACAAAATAAATACAGACATACTTGCCACTCAACTAAAATCCTTACGGCCCGATGTTTGTGTGGTGGTGGCTTATGGTAAAATTATTCCAAAAAAACTACTCTCTATACCCCCACATGGCTGGCTGAATGTTCACGCTTCTTTACTACCCAAATACCGAGGTGCCTCCCCAATCCAAGCAGCTATTCTTAATGGCGAGCAAAAAACAGGCGTAACCCTAATGCAAATTGATGCCGGTCTGGATACTGGGCCGATTATTAAACAAGCGGAATTGGCTGTCAGTCCTGTCGAAACATCGTCTACCCTGCACGATAAGCTTTCAACACTAGGTGCTGAACTATTACGACAGGAACTGGATAATTTCCTTAAGGGAAAAATACATCCCCGGCCCCAAAACCACGCTCAAGCAACGCTTACAAAAATTATTAAAAAAGAGGATGGTAAAATTGATTGGCATAATCCAGCTGAATATATCGAACGCCAAATCAGGGCTTATACACCCTGGCCAGGAGCCTACTGCTGGTGGAACAATAAGCGTCTAAAAATTATCCAAGCTCAAGTAGCCAAAGAAAATAAATCGCAATCGCCGGGAGAGGTATTCAGGCATGACTCCGCTGCTTCAGTGGCTTGCCGGAAAGGCTCCTTACAATTACAAACACTCCAACTAGAAGGTAAAAAAATCCAGCCAATTACTGAATTTTTAAAGGGGTATCCCGCTTTTATTAGCAGCACATTAACCTAGAGCACCCTATGAAAAAACTATTTATCATTATTCCCGGCACAAAATCAAAAGACCCCAAATACCTTCGTCTGCTTATGGGCCCATATCACCGTTTTTTTGGCATTGTGGCCGGAAATAAAGGCAGGCATTGGGTAAAATCATTAAAAAAATACCTTGACGAACACTCTACCGCCACGGTAATCACCTTTGACTGGCCGGGCGGATTAACCAGACACGCTTTGAATAAATCAGCTAAAAAATTAGCCCAACTGATTGATGAAAATCGTGACTATGACAATATTAGCCTTTTTTGTATGAGCTTAGGCGGCAATCTTGCTGACCTGGCACTTGGTAAACTCAATCACACTGATATTATTAAAAACATTGTTTATGTAGCCACCCCCCACCAACCAACCCGAAAAACCGTCCCCTCGCATATACGGTGCGTAAATATCTATTCAGATGATGATAATTACGTTGATTTCGCCAACGGTACGCTTTATATGGGATTAGGCAGAAAAAAGCTGGATCATGGGACCAACATTCACCTGCCTCACTCTAGGCACGTTGATTTTTTAACCAATGACCCAGTAACCTATAATAATAAAAAGATACGCTTATACGCGCTCTATCTTGATTTACTAAACAGATAACTACTTTCTCATTTTTTCTGTCACATTGAAACCAAGGTATTTTCCTAACATCAAACGGGTTTGGGCGTCAATCGCCGGTATTGAACCAAATACTATCAAGGTAACCGGTACCAACAGCCACTGCAGAACCATGATAATATATTTCCAGGGTTGTATTTTTTTTGGTCTCTTGGGCAATAAGGTAGTGCCAATAATTGATTGTATGATTAATCCGATCATGCCCGCCGACATTAATAAACGCAATATTTGCGGAGCGTTTTGGGCCGCTACAGAAGTATATTCCTTGGCGTCAGCCACCCACATAGGAAGGTAACCCAGCATCAATATTAAAATTGGAGCGGTAGCCCATGAATACACGCCTTCAGTTTGGTTAAAAATATATCGGAATTTTTTAACAAAAGGAATGGCTTTGTTTCTGCCAAAATTCCATACCATATAAGGAAAATTTTCCACGCCATAGGCCCAACGCCGCTGTTGGACATATTGTGCTTTGGCAGTTTGCCGCCAGTTACGCCCTACTACCACATCCATAGAAAGCGGAATATACAGCGGCACCACTTCATAATTACCGTCATACTCCATAATGCATTGCAGACAAATCCGGGAATCTTCGGTAACTATATCACTCTGCCAAAAACCAACCTCCACCAAAGCTTTAAAGCTCATACTATGCGAAGAAAAGGTGAAGAGCCGCTCTGGCCGAGATTGGTCGGTCATCAGCCAAAATGTGGTACTGTATGAAATAACCCGAGTAAAAGCCGGTGCCTGCCAAACATTATTATTAAAAGTCGCTAATGGCTGAAAGCTCACCCGGGTTGGATTTGGATGGGTAAGATATTTATACGTTAGGTGAGTAAAGTACTGGGGATGAACACAAGTATCAGAATCAAAGGAAGAAACAATCACTTTTTCATATGGTATGCCTTCTTTATCAATAACTTCTTGTATTTGTTTCCCGGCCCAAGCAATATTAGCTCCTTTGCCGGCCACTTCCCCCTCAATATCTTTTGGATGAACTGTTACTATCAGTTTGAAAAATATTTTTCCGTATTTTCCCTGCAATTGTTCGGCAATACGCAAAAAATTATGCTTGTCACGCTCTTCTCCAGCCAGAACTACAATAAATTTATCCAATGGGTACCTATTATTTTTTAAGGCTTCAAATCCTTCAGACAGCACCTCCACAGGTTCTTTATACGTTGGTATGACCACACAATGGAAATACGATTGCCAGCCGGGCAAATCTTTTACTTTCTGCAGCCAATCAACTCTGATTGTTTTTCTAAAACGCCGATATGATATAAGCATAAAAAATATCATATACAGTATGCGGAGCAGCCAGTATAAATCAAACAACACGATAAAATAAATCGCCCACAAAGGCGCGAAAACAGAAGCCGCCACAGCTCCAATCAATGTGGTCCACACCAAAGCGCCTGGAATTATTTCTAGCACTCTATACTTTGTATAATCAGATAAACGTAACATATTCAACGCAAAATAAGTACTTTATCTCGCAATCTTGATAAAATATTAGCAATCATTATTACTGTATGATAATCCTTCCCTGCTCGGTGGGATTTCCGGTTAGGTAATACCGCCAATCACCCGGGATGGTAAAACTGAAAGAAAACGAATCATTGGGCAGCAATGCATTAGTCTGCAGCGAAGGTAGGTATCGTGCCTTTGGCGTAACGGATATAATCTTATATTTATTTTGGCTTTTATTAACCCAGCGTACCGTATCACCGACACCAATAGTTAATACAGGCGGCTGTAACTCTCCATCGACAATCCAAACCGTCCGTGTATCCGCCTTGACTACAACGATATCGCTCTGCCTAATAGACAGCTCCTGATAAATTTTATTGCCGCTATTAAAATACCATATCAGCAATACGCTAACAATAATAATAAGGAGAAAAAATAGCAAGTACGAAAGCCTTAAAATCAGTTTTTTATATTGCATGGGTGTAATTTATTTATGGTATATTGGTAATGGATCGTAGAGCCGGTTTTATTTTTTGGTTTTTCGCCAATAAACCGTGCTTGGCCCCGATTTTTTTAATGACTGAACTGGCATTAGCTGAAGCCATCATTATTGCTTTTTTTACCTCGCCATTACTTTGGATATAGCCAGCCAAAAATCCAGAACCAAAGGCATCGCCAGCCCCTGTAGTATCGATTGCTTTAACGCGCTTGACTAAGATACGATACATGCTGGTATCGCTATACAATAATGATCCGGCGCCTCCCTTGGTGACAATAATTATTCCGGGACATAACCGCCGCAGATCAGTAAGCATGCCCTTATCGTCATCGTAAGCGCGCTGGTTAATCATGATTGCCTCCTCCCTATTTAACAGCAAAATATCAACTTTTTTAAATATTGGTTTGAGTTTTTTTGTACTTTTTTTAATTTCTAATCTTCCGGGATTGAGCATAATTCTAATCCCCTGCTGATGCGCAAAATCTACGATCTTTTTTAAGAGAGCGGTATTACCAGCCAGCGATGAAATATACAGCCAGCGGGCTGAAGCTAGTCTCTTTACTTTTACATCACTGGTTTTAAAATGGTGGGCCGCTCCGCGATACACCAATATGGTACGCTCTCCGTCTTTGGATAAAAATACAACCGAATGCGCAGTTCTTTGCTTTGTATCGACAATAAGAAAATCTGCAATTTTATTTCTCTTAAAAAACTTAGCGACTTCCTGTCCAGAACCATCATTGCCAATTCTTGATAAGCAAGCTGTTTTCAAACCTTGGCTGGCCAGAGTATAGGCGGCATTGGTGGCGCCACCGCCTATTTCAAACAAAATATCGTCAAGCTCGATCTTGGTGCCAAAGGCAAAGGTTTCCACCTCTCCGGTGATTGCCCGGGTGTCCTTAACGACCCTAAATTTTTTACTAAAAACATAAACGTCCTGTGAAGCAGAGCCGATAGTTATTGCATCGTATTTTTTTTTCTTTCTCTGGTTTGGCATAACGCTATATAAATATTATTTTGGGATTTTTTCCCAATCTTCAAGAAACTTTTTTAATCCTTTGTCAGTTAATTCATGCCGATACATCTGGACCAATATTTTAAACGGTACCGTAGCAATAGCGGCTCCAGCCAGAGCCGACTCTTCGACGTGGCGTACCGACCGTATTGAAGCAGCTATGATATAAGTTTTTATGTCAAAGGTATTAAATATCTCCGCAGTCTCACGAACTACCCCGATCCCGCTTTTGCCAATATCGTCCAAACGCCCGCAAAAAATACTGACAAACGTAGCCCCGGCTCGAGCAGCTAACAAAGCCTGTGCCGGGCTAAAAACAAGCGTAACATTAGTTCGGATCCCCTTATCTTCCAGTTGTGATACAGCCATCATTCCTTCATCAGTCATGGGAACTTTGATAACTACGTTTTTAGCAAGTTTGGCGATAGTTTTTGCCTCTTCTACCATTTCATCAGCGTTTTGCGAGACTACCTCTATGCTGACTGGCTGGTTATTGCTTATCTTCAAAATATCGCTGATAACTTCACCTAATTTCCTATCGGTTTTATTTAGTAATGACGGATTGGTAGTTACTCCATCAACCAACCCCCGTTCGTTGGCCCATTCGATCTCTTTGATAATGGCCGTGTCAATAAAAAGTTTCATATTTTATTAAATAATTATTTTAAGAATATTGTGACGGATCTTTACCGATATTCACGATAGAGCATGCTACCACCGCGTTTAATCCTAGCTTTTCCGCTCGTTCTATCAATTCATTGCTTTCTGAACCTGGATTTAAATACAGCTCGCTCGGTTTTTTTAAGGCTACTTCATTAATGATATTCAATCCGATTTTTGGAGGAACGTACATACTCACCCGATCCACAGCTCCTTTGATATCCAAAACGCTTTTAAACGATGGTAACCCTTCGATAGTATCATGATGCGGATTGACGGGATAAACCCGCCAGCCAGCCTGTTGATACGACCGCACTGCTTTATTGCCATACTTTTGGCGATTAGCTGAAGCTCCAATGATAGCAATAGACTTGGCCATATTCATTGCTTAGTAAG
>CAZJUO010000011.1:0-5196 GCA_964549245.1 uncultured Gammaproteobacteria bacterium | reverse complement strand
GGTAGTCAGCAACCTGCATAGCCGCTTTAGCGCCCTCGCCAGCCGCGATGATAATTTGTTCACCCCATAAATCATTTACGTCCCCTGCGGCATACAATCCTTCAACTGACGTTTCTAAATCAGGATTGACTTTGATTGCCCCCTGCTCATCTTTCTCTGATATTTGATCAAAGGTGACTGATGGTTCGTACCCGATTTCTACAAATATACCCTGAACAGGCAATATTTTTGAGGAGCCTGTTTTATTATTTTCAATCACCAGGCCAGTTACTTTCTTCTCTCCAACGATTTTTTTACTGGTTGTGTTATTGATAATCTCGACTTGACCGTTGGCGGTCACTTTTTTTTGTAACAACTGATCGCCTGTTAACGATTCGGTAATATTGATGATATAAACTTTCTTGGCAAATTTGGTAAGCAATTCAGCCGCCTCCAAACCAGAATTTCCCCCGCCGATAACGACTACTTCCTTATCACGAAATAAAGGCCCATCGCAGGTAGCGCAGGAAGATACCCCGCGCCCTTTAAATTCCCTCTCGCCTGGTATATCAAGCCAACGAGGTTTTCTTCCGGTGGCAATAATTACCGTTCGTGAGGTATAGTGATTTTCATTCGTGTCTTCAAGATTAAAATTATTATTTTCCTTTGTTATAGACCGTATTTCAGTATTATCAGCGTGCCTAATCTCCGGAAAATGCTCTAGATGATCTTTGAAGTGCTTGACCAATTCTGGCCCTGATATCATGGAAAAACCCAGGTAATTTTCTATTTCTCCAGATACCATTGCCTGCCCGCCAATATCTTTACTGACTACCAAAGTTGATAATCCTTTTCGCATGGCGTAGATAGCGGCCGTAATGCCTGCCGGTCCAGCCCCGATAACGATTAAATCATATTGCATAATAAACCTTCATAACTGATGCAATTATACCATATTGTATGACTTTTTTTAAACTACTGAACGGTTGCTGGGCATGCTAAATTTACAGCCACAGTAGTTTTGGCGATAAAAACCTTCCTGCCGGCTCAAGCAAATGGCTTTTTTAAATCCATCCTGCTTTTTAAAATCAGCAACCAAATATGATGTCTTGTATTTTTCAGATAAAGCCTGACCTATCTTATTCAATCTGGCGGCGTCTTTATGCGGACTAATTGATAAATCAGTACCGAAGAAAGCGAACTGGTTAGCCGCGGCATAGGCTGCTGTTTTTTCTAAACGCAATCTATAGCATATCGTACAACGGGCTCCGCGTTCTGGATCCTGTTCGTGGCCTCTAACATTCATTAACCATTTTGCTTGGTCGGGCTTTTCTTCGATAAAGGGTATCCTATTTTTCAGACACCATTGTTTTGCTTCAGAAAAGCGCATTATATATTCATCTTTGGGGTATATATTCGGATTATAATAAAAAGCCGTTACTAAAAATCGGCTCTTTAACTCCCGTAATACGTAAGCCGCGCATGTAGCGCAGCAGATATGCAATAAAAGTGACGGTTTCATGGGCAGCGCAGTCGTACTCTCCACTATCCTAAATAGTGGTTACTATTTATTTTTACCTTCTTTATAAACTGGCAATACAACAGTGACATGCGTACCAACATTTTCAATACTTTCTACGTAAATCTCCCCTTTCATAATACGTGCTAACTCCCGAGAAATCCATAACCCAAGCCCTGATCCAGAAATTGCATCAGTCTTTTCATTACGAACCCGATAAAATTTCTCAAATAAATGTTCCCGTTCTTGGGCAGACATACCGATACCGGTATCAGAGACCTTGATACTGACCATGCCCTGTTTTTCTTTAGCCTCTACAACTACACTTCCTTTTTGTGTATATTTAATGGCGTTGCTCACTAAATTGACAATTATCTGCTGTAGCTTCTCTTCATCAGCCCGTACCGGGGGGAGGCTGACTGGTATTTTTGACTTTAGTGCCAGTCCCTTGTCTTTAGCCTGTTGGGCAAACGAAGCAATTATTTCGTCCGTAAGTAACGATACATTAACCGGCCGGTAGACAAACTTTAGCCTGCCCTGTTGGATCCTAGAAACATCCAGCAAATCATTGACTAAATTGCTTAATCGATCCGTCTCTTTAGAAACCAACCGCAGTTTTTCTTCAGCCTCTTCGGGCAACTCGCCGAACGATTTGTCGATCAGCATTTTTAAATACCCCTTGATACCAGTAATAGGAGTGCGCAATTCGTGCGAAACCATGGATATAAACTCATCTTTCATCATGTCCACTTCCCGCAATCGTTTGGCTACCGCAGCGTACTGGAAAAGACGCGTATTATTGGCTAATAAAAGTATAATCACGACAATGGTGGCAATCAGCACAATAATCGAACGATTTAAGTTCTGGCGCGTTAAATCATCTATAACTTTGGAAGAAATCTTCATGGAAACCAAGGCTGCTTTTTCGCCATCCTCATTTGAAACTGGCTTAACCACCACCCAAAAACGCTCATCGCTAATTTGGCTCTGGTCCTCTGTCGATAATGCTTGCGAAGTTGTCTGATAAGCAATGGCTTCGTTCGAACGCCATGCTAAAGTGTTATATAAATACTTAGACACATTGCCTACCGCTTCAGTATCTGCACTGGCCACTATTTCAAAATCTTCCCCTTTTGGCACCAGGACGTCAAGGCTGTGCAATTCTTCATTCTTTTGGATAACCTGTATAACCTTGTCCTGCAGTTTTTTTTCGTTGTTCACTAAACCGGGAACCTCTACGCTGAAAATGCTGTTGGCCAATGAAGCTTTACGCTGCAATTCCACGTCCATTACCTTTTGCGTATTGTCTATAAATATTACTGAATTTAAAACCAGCGCCGCCGGAACCAAAATCAGCAAAACAACAGCATACACCAGCTGTAAATTGTTCCTAAAGTACAATAAATTGTCTTTAGAAAATAGCTTCATGACTGATCAGGCTTGTTTCCTCTGCTCACTATGTAGACGCCAAAAATAATGATCAATACCACTAGCACGATTACCAGAGCGATCATGAGATAATTGCTGGTCAGCGTGGCTGTCTCTGATTCAACATTTACATCGCCGCGAAGGTATTCTTCTTCGCTCACCGCCTGCGCCCGTTTGATGAAAAACGAATATGGCTGGCTTTTTTCCTTGATTTTGCCTGTTTTGTCAGTCACCGTTACATAAGCTTCATGCTTGCCGTCAAGTAAGTTTTTATCTAAAACATAGTGGAAATTCCCGTTGACGTCAGTTTTCGTCGTAACGACAATGGGCGTCGAATATATAAAGATTTTTAAATAGGTGTTGGGAGGACCAGTACCGCTGATGGCTAATTTATTTTCACCAATTTTTTCTGATACATTTTTTATCGTCAATACTTTCAAAAGTTTTTCATTGGTTGTGCCGCTATTAGCCGGCTCATCAAAAGCGATTTGCTGTAATTTCGTTTTTATTTCAATGATTTTTTCTTGAGTAAGCTTCCCTTCTTTTACCAAAGTATCCAGCGTACCGGTGCCCACCGGATTTTTTTCATTAATTATTTCTTTGTAATCAGTTTCCTGATCATTGTCCGAGTCTGGATCATTTATATTCGTGCCTACCTCATTTTCAATAACATCCGGCACGCCTTCATTGTCAGTATCCGTAGTGTCATCGGGTTCATCGCTGGCTGATGGAGGAATTTCAATATCTAATTCATGGTCAACGGTAATACTTACCTTATTGCTTAAATAAAATTTTCCATTCTGGTCTTCAAGCCTGGCATATACATAATAATTGCCGTCAGGCGTTTGCGAAGTATCCCATGATTTTTCCCATATTTGCGAATTGGTGGCGATCGGCCTTCCAGCACCAATGAGGACATTGGTGTCATTAACGCTGCTGCTATTAGCCAAATCCCATAAAAAATCAAGTCCTTTGATGGCCCCGACAACCTTAGCGGTAAGCGTAACCGATCCAGTAATAATGTCCCCCTCCTTGGGTATGGTCATAGCTACCGTTGGCATGGTTGTGTCATTTGAACTGTTGGTATTTATTGGCTGCTGCTGGTTAGTAATAGTAATATCACTGCTGATATCGCTGGAACTATTAAGATTGTCTCCTTGTGAAGTGCTACAGCTTCGTTGTGAGCTTGGCGTATAACCCCCTTGGCAATTGATCACCTGCGTGCAACTGCGCGTCTGGACATTGTTCACACACGATGACCAATCCGTGCAGCTCCAATCAGCTTCTGTGCAGGCTGGCTGGCCAGATCCGCTGTTTTGTATAGTGTATGGACCAAATTTTGGATTGGCAAAATCGCCGTCTAAATTAGAATCATTATCAGCGTCATGCAGCAACAATGGAAAATAGCAACCCGTGGCCATTACTTGGAAATATATATTGTTGCTGCTATTCAAAGCGATTAATTCATTGGTATCCCTATCTTGCACATGCGTTATACCGCAGTCCCCGTGCCAGTCACCATCGCCGTTGTCGTCATAATCATAAAAGGTCATATCGCATACCATCCATCCCAGTTCCTGGAAATTTCCTGGACTGATTTCTTTGTGAGCCAGTAAATAGATCATAAATGCAGAATTGTTTGGCTCAAGGCTGATGTCAACCGAAAAGGTGTCAGTTAATTCGGTAGGATTAGCTTCGCTAGTAGTAGGCATCTGAACTTCCACTAAACATCCTGCATCAGGACAATTATTCAACGGGCAGTCACTGTAATTACATGGGTTATTGTTGCCCTCATCATCGCTGTTAACATTGTTGGTATTATAATTGGTGTTTTGCGAAGAGGCGGCAAGCTGGTCGCTTAAATCAATTGAAACGCCTTTTACCGATGCGTGCTCCTGTTGTACATTAAAATGATCTACCACCATCGCGATTCCATCGTAATATCCTGGATCGTCCTGTGTATTACAAACACCGCCCAATAAAGAATAACCGATGGGGTCCTCATTTATTAAATTCTCGCGATTTATTATCTCCATGTTTACTGCATCAGGGTTTGCTCTGGCTTTGGTATCCAATGACGGCCACAATACCTTCCAAACCAATACGGCACTGCCAATCACAAAAAAAATCAGGAAAATTTGGATGATTTTTGTCTTCATAATATTTGATTGAATTATTATCTGCTTTAACCATAGTATATTTTAAAGCAATAGTCAACAGGATTGGGTATTATCCACGCACATATTCAGCAATCTGATACTATGGGGGTA
>CAZJUO010000010.1:0-25096 GCA_964549245.1 uncultured Gammaproteobacteria bacterium | reverse complement strand
GCGCAAAAAAAGAAGGGTCTGCAAAGAATAATCAGTATGTACCGGCGGAAACGGCTGCGGGATTTGCCGTGGAGGAAAAATATTACCCCCTACCGTATTTGCCTATCAGAAATTATGCTCCAACAAACACAAGTGCAGCGGGTAATAAAAAAATATAAGATATTTATTAATAAATATTCCGGCTTTTCGGCGCTGGCCAAGGCTTCAAAAAAGGAAGTCCTGGCATTATGGCAGGGCCTGGGTTACAATAAAAGGGCTTTAGCACTGCGTGAGTTAGCCAAAGCGGTAGTAGATCGCCACCATGGCCATTTACCAAAAGAATTTACCGAACTTTGCAGACTACCCGGCATTGGCCCAGCTACCGCCGGGGCTATCCAAGTATACGCTTTCAATCAACCGGCGGTATTTATCGAAACCAATATTAGGACGGTTTTGATTTATCATTTTTTTAAAAACAAAAAACAAGTATCTGACACGGAGTTAATACCATTTTTAAAAAAGATGGTTGACAGAAAAAATCCGCGGCGGTGGTATTGGGCGATGATGGACTATGGGACAGAATTAAAGCGGACTGTGGGCAACCTAAACCAGCAAAGTAAGCATTATAGTAGACAAAGTAAATTTGCCGGATCTCATCGGCAAGCGCGAGGGCAGCTGTTGAAAACATTGCTGCGTGGCGCAGCTACTAGAGCTGAACTATGCAATAGCACCAGCCTGCTTTTTAGTAAAGTAGATAGAGCGCTTAAGGATTTCCAAAAAGAAAATCTGGTAAATAAAAAAGGAAACAAATATTATATACAATAGAATTGCAATTTTTGTGATTTTGGTTGATAATTAGGGGTAGTCAGTTTTGATAAAAATTAATATAGCCGATATGGAAGCGTTTAAAAAATACAGCCTGGTAATAAATAAATTTTTGCAAAAGGAATTGCGTCAGCGGCAGGCTGTTCTAAAAAATACTTTTCCGTTTTGGGGAAAGGATTTAATAAAACGTTTGGTAGGCTTTGTACCGCACGGGAAAATGATACGGGGCGGCCTCGTCTTACTAGCTTGCCAGATGTCCAAAAAACGCCTTAGCCGTGACAGTGTTGCCGCCGCCGCGGCCATTGAATTGTTACACAGCGCTTTATTGGTGCATGATGATATCATGGACCAGAGCCGATGGCGAAGAGGCAAGGCCTCAATGTATCATCAGTATGCGCTATTGGCCAAGAAAAATAGCATACGGCAGCCAGAGCACTTTGGTTATTCCGCCGGTTTATGCGTCGGGGATATTTTATTTTTTTTGGCCTTTGATGTTTTGTCTGATCTGCCAGTTTCCGGTTCAATCAAACAAAAAATTATATCTTTTTATGCCCAGGAAATGATGAAAGTAGGATTAGCCCAAGTAAAAGAAATGTACGTAGGAGGTAAGGATACTTCAATTCCCAGAAAGGAAATTATGGAAATATATCGCTATAAAACAGCGCGGTATACCTTTTCCTTGCCTTTGGTAATCGGTGGTATGCTGTCAAAGATGAGTAAACAAAAAATAAGTAAATTAGAAAAACTTGGTGAGACATTAGGAATTTTATTCCAAATAAAGGATGACGAGTTGGGGCTTTTTGGCAGCCAAAGCAGTGTAGGAAAATCGATCGGTACAGATATTGAAGAAAACAAAAAAACCTTGTATCACTATTATTTATTTACCAAAGCCAATCGCCAGCAGAAAGCAAGATTACAAAAAATATTTAATCATAGTCATATTACAACCCGACAGCTTCAATACGTGCGTGAGACGATCATCGGATTAAACATTGCCACTATAGTGAAAAAAGAGATGGACAAGCTGCTGCAAAGCAGTTTGCGGCAGATTCGCAATTTATCTGTCAGTAAGCACTATCAGGCCTTACTGGTGCAGCTAACGTACTATATTATCCAACGCCAGCGGTAGCGCATTGACAATTGGCCGATGTTTCTATTTAATATAGTTATATGCAAGAAAGCGTACCAACCCATTTAGGGATAATAATGGACGGTAATAGGCGGTGGGCCAAGCAGCGTGGCCTGCCGACTTTAGCTGGCCATAAAAAGGGAGTAGACACTCTGAAAAAAGTCGGTCACTGGTGTATCGATCGCGGTATACGGTATTTGACGGTCTGGGCTTTTTCTACTGAAAATTGGTCCCGTCCCAAAAAGGAAGTATCGTATCTTATGAAGCTGATCAGGGAAGTGGCTATTAATGAAATTGATAATTTTCTGAAAAAAGGCATACGTTTGAATATATTGGGGCGCCTCAAAGAGTTGCCGGACGAAGTCCAAACAGCACTCCAGACAGCTATGGCCAAAACCAAAGACAATACGGATTTGACGCTCAATGTAGGGGTCAATTACGGCGGCCGGGCCGAGATCGTTGATGCGGTAAAGGACATTACGCAACAGGGAATTGCCCCTGACGATATTTCAGAGGATACGCTGACCAAAAAACTCTACCATCCTGAAGTGCCGGATGTTGATATGGTTATCAGGACCTCGGGCGAACAGCGCAGTTCCGGTTTTATGCTTTGGCGCGCTGCCTATGCTGAATACCATTATTGCAAATCGTATTGGCCGGCATTTAGTGAAAAGGATTTGGATACCGCCATAGACGACTATGCCCAACGGCAGCGTCGGTTTGGGGGCGGTTAAAAATATTTTTTATAATACAGTTAGTTGTTCATTGTACAATCAGTTTGGAGGTACTATCTTGGGTAAATTACAAATTTTTGTTAAAGTTTTTGCCGCGGGACCGGAGAAAATTCCAGGTTCGGCCGCTGTATTAGTCAGCAAGAAGATTGATGAATGGTTGAATGGTGACTCAACGATTATGATTTGTGAGCAGGAAACTAACACAGATACTGATCTGTTGAAAGACGAAAACGGTCATGAATATTTGGTTTATATGGTTACAGTCACAGTTCTCTACCAGGTAAGGCAATAGCCCGCCACAAACAACCGCTTGTACCTAACAAGCGGTATTTTTTGGATCAAAAAAACTACGCTTTACCTTTTTTGGTTAAGCTTTTGATACAGCGAGCGCAGGCTTTTACCTTCTTCCCCTGATACATAGTTGACTGCAAGTTGAGATGCTGTTTTTTCTTGGTGGCAATATTGGAATGACTGCGTGAGTGTCCTGTTAGAGCTCCTCGGCCGCAGATATCACACATTCGGGCCATAAATTTGAATATATTAGGTATTTTGGTATAATTAGCTTACCTTATTTTATAATACGCGTCAACATTTTTAGATATGTGGCAGCTACTATCACAACCGCAATTATTAGTAGTCTGGCTGATTGGCATCGTGTATGCTATTACCGTTCATGAATTTTCTCATGCCTATGCGGCGTACTTGCTGGGGGACCATACAGCCAAAGATCAAGGCCGACTAACCTTAAATCCGATCAAGCATATCGATCCGGTGGGTTTTATTGTTTTACTGTTAGCTGGTTTTGGCTGGGGCAGGCCGGTTCCCTTCAACCCTTACAATTTAAAAAACGCTAAATGGAGCCCGGTGCTGGTTTCATTAGCCGGCCCTGCTTCAAATATAATCAGTTTTTTGATATTTGGTTTTGCCTTAAAGTTTTTTGTAATCGGCGGGATAGTCAGTCCAGACAACCTCCTAGCCTCATTTTTAACGATTTTGGTCTATATTAATTTTATATTAGCCATATTTAATCTATTGCCCCTGCCGCCATTGGACGGTTCCAAACTGCTGTATGCCATCATACCGCAGCGATATCAGCACATCGTGGTACGTTTGGAGATGTATGGGCCCTGGATTTTGCTAATGTTAGTTATTTTTGGCGGTTCACTATTCTATTATTTGTTTCAAACTCTCTATACTGTAGCTTTGCGAATATTTGGGTAATGAGGTTCGGGTTGTAGCTATTGACAGCCAAAGTAGCTATGTGTTATGCTGGTGGCAACCCGAGTATCGCTGTAATGATACTTTTTTATTTACTATAATTATGCCAACCATACATCAATTAATTAACAAAGGGAGATCGACTTCAAGCAAGAAATCAAAAACCCCTGCTTTGCAATCGGTCATGAATACCGTGCGCCGAAAAAGAACCGAATTGCCAAAAGGTTCTCCTTTTAAACGCGGTGTATGCGTCAAGGTTACTACGGTTACTCCCAAAAAACCGAATTCAGCTTTACGAAAAATTGCCCGCGTTCGCCTTTCCAACGGAATGGAAGTGACAGCATATATCCCTGGCATCGGGCATAATCTGCAGGAACACTCCATTGTGCTTATCCGGGGCGGGCGGGTTAAAGATTTACCCGGCGTTCGCTACCATGTGGTACGTGGGGTCTATGATACGCAGGGAGTATCTGATCGTAAGCAAAGTCGAAGCTTATACGGAGCTAAAAAAGAAAAGAAATAGTTAATCAACAAGTATGCGAGGCAAACAAGCATCAAAACGTAAAATAAAACCTGATCCAAAATACAATAATCTCACGGTAGCGAAGTTTATCAACCTGGTCATGGAGCAAGGTAAAAAAACTGTAGCCCAGAACGTGGTTTACGGCGCTTTTGATATTATCGCCGAGAAAGCCAAGAAAAAAGGCCTTGAGATATTTGAGCAGGCGCTGCGAAATGTAGCCCCCGTTATTGAAGTGAAATCACGCCGTATCGGCGGTGCTAATTACCAGATACCGGTAGAAGTAAAGGGAGAAAGGAAATTGGCCCTGGCTATGCGCTGGATTATCGAAGCCGCGGCCAAGAAAAAAGGAAAGCCTATGAGCGAGAAATTAGCCCAGGAGCTGATGGACGCTTCCCAAAAACAGGGCGAAGCCATGAAAAAGCGGGAAGATGTGCACCGCATGGCAGAAGCGAACCGCGCCTTTGCTCACTTTGCGTGAGCTTCGGTGGGCAGGCCGCGCCTTTGCTCACTTTGCCTAGGGGAGTAACCAGTAATAAAGTAATTAGTAACAAGTAATATTTGGCAATCCGTTTTGTTTAGGTTATCAATTACTAATTACTTCATTACCAATTACTTTCTTTTTTACCAAATTACTAACAAAATCATGCCTAGAGAATATAGTTTAGAAAAAACCAGGAACATTGGAATTATAGCGCATATCGACGCTGGAAAAACGACTGTAACCGAGCGTGTTTTGTATTACACCGGCAAAAAGCACAAGATCGGCGAGGTCCATGAGGGTGAAGCTGAAATGGACTGGATGGAGCAGGAACGGGAACGGGGCATTACCATTACTTCTGCGGCTACTACCTGTTTTTGGAAAGACCATCGCGTTAATATCATTGATACGCCTGGGCATATTGATTTTACCGTGGAAGTGCAACGTTCACTGCGTGTTTTAGACGGCGGTTTTATTGTTTTTGACGGTGTAGCCGGTGTGGAGCCCCAGTCAGAAACGGTTTATCACCAAGCAGAAAAATTTAAAGTTCCTTTGATGGGTTTTATCAATAAAATGGATCGCACGGGCGCTGATTTTTACGCTGATTTGGAAATGATCAAAGAGCGCTTAACGCCCAACGCGGTAGCGGTCCAGCTGCCGATTGGCGCGGAAGCTGATTTTCAGGGCATTATCGATTTACTTGAACAAAAAGCGCGTGTTTATAAAGATGAGATGGGAAAAGAATGGGAAGATCAGGACATACCAGAAGATATGAAAGAAAAAGTTGAAGAATTCCGAAATACTTTAGTTGAAAAGGTTGCTGAACAGGATGACGAATTATTGCAAAAATATCTTGACGGTAAGGAAATCAATATTGAAGAATTAAAAAAAGTTATCCGGAAGGCGACTATTGCCAATAAGCTGATGCCGATTTTTGTCGGTTCGGCGCTAAAAAATAAAGGCGTACAGTTTCTTTTGGACGCGGTGGTTGAGTATTTACCCTCTCCGCTTGACGTGCCTCCGGTAACAGGTGAAGATCCAAAAAATGGCGAAACAATGACCCGCCAGACAGGGGACGACCAGCCGTTTGCAGCTCTGGCTTTTAAGGTGGCTACTGATCCGTATGTCGGCACGTTGTCGTTTTTTAGGGTTTATTCGGGTACGTTAGAGGCGGGTTCATATATATTAAATACACGTACCGGCAGAAAAGAGCGTGTTGGCCGTATTGTGCGGATGCACGCCAACCACCGTGAAGAAGTAAAAGAAGTTTTTGCCGGTGATATTGCCGCGGCAGTTGGCGTAAAAAATACCACTACCGGGGACACACTGTGTGATCCTGACCAGCCGGTTATATTAGAATCAATTAGCTTCCCCGAACCGGTAATTTCCGTGGCTATCGAGCCCAAAACCAAGGCAGACCAGGAAAAAATGGGCATTGCCTTGTCCAAGCTGGCTGAAGAAGATCCAACCTTCAGAGTTCGCACTGATGAAGAAACCAACCAGACCGTAATTTCCGGTATGGGCGAGTTGCATTTGGAAGTAATTGTTGACCGTATGAAGCGTGAGTTTAAAGTAGAGGCCAACGTTGGAAGACCACAGGTAGCCTATAAAGAAACTGTTACCAAAGCAGCTGAAGCTGAAGGTAAATATATCAGACAATCAGGCGGCCGGGGTCAGTATGGCCACTGTATCGTACGCGTTGAGCCGAAAGAGCGCGGCAAAGGATTTGAGTTTGTTAATGAGGTTAAGGGAGGCAATATTCCGCAAGAATATATTCCTGCCGTGGAAAAAGGCGTCAAGGAAGCTTTGGATCGGGGTATTATTGCCCATTATCCCTTAGTAGATTTGCAGCTAACCTTGCTTGACGGAACGTATCATGAGGTAGATTCATCGGAAGCGGCTTTTAAAATTGCTGGTTCCATGGCCCTGCAGGCAGCGGCAAAAAAAGCCACTCCGGTTTTATTGGAACCGGTAATGAAGGTTGAGGTCGTAACTCCGGAAAAGTTTATGGGTGATGTGGTTGGCGATTTGAACGCCAAGCGGGGGCTGATCAAAGAAATGCGTGACCGGGGCAATATGAAGGTAATCGAAGCAGAAGTGCCCTTAGCCGAGATGTTTGGCTATGCTACCCAGCTGCGTTCCATGTCACAGGGACGGGCATCATATTCAATGGAATTTTCAAAATATGAAGAAGTGCCTAAGAATGTCGTGAATGAGATCGTAGGGGACGAACAAACGGAAAAAAAGTAGTCTCGGCGTTTTCCACAGAATTGGGGATAACTAAGGGCAGGGAGTGGTCTTGATTTATTTCTCATGATACATACAATAAACCATTATAAAAACTCACCTTGCCTTTTATTGCCAGTATTGGTATAATTGCAGTTGCACTTTATTACTGAATTATTTGACAAATCTTGAGTATCGATTATTATTTGGTTATACTATATAATATAAAGTAAATTTTTAACGAATAATTAATAATTCACCATTATGACAGCTAAATTTGAGAGAAAAAAACCACATTTAAACGTAGGTACCATTGGACACGTTGACCATGGTAAAACTACTCTAACTGCGGCCATACTGAAAGTACTGAAAGCTAAGGGCATGACCGCGCAAGATAAGTCAGTTGATCAGATTGATAACGCTCCTGAAGAAAAAGAGCGTGGCATCACCATTGCTACCGCTCATGTGGAGTATGAGACTGACAAAAGGCATTATGCCCATATCGACTGTCCTGGACACGCTGATTATGTAAAGAATATGATCACCGGCGCGGCGCAGATGGATGGCGCTATTTTGGTTGTTTCAGCGGCCGACGGTCCTATGCCCCAAACACGCGAGCATATATTGCTGGCGTATCAGGTTGGTGTGCCGAATATCGTAGTATTTTTAAATAAAACTGATATGGTTGATGATAAAGAGCTGATCGACCTAGTGGAAGTTGAAGTCCGTGATTTGTTGAAAAAATATAAATATGACGGTGATAATGTGACTATCGTCAAGGGATCAGCCTTGAAAGCCCTTGAAGGTGATGAAAAATCCCAAGAGGCTATCATGGAATTGGTCAAAGCCTTAGACGAGAATATTCCTGAACCGAAACGTGATATCGACAAACCGTTTTTGATGCCCATCGAAGACATTTTCTCAATCGAAGGACGGGGCACCGTAGTAACCGGAAGAATCGAACGGGGTGAAGTAAAATTGAATGATGAAATAGAAATTGTCGGTATCAAAGACACAAGCAAGACCGTTGTTACTGGTATCGAAATGTTTAATAAGCAGTTGGATGAAGGCCAGGCTGGTGATAACGCCGGTATTTTGCTGCGCGGTACGAAAAAAGATGAAGTATATCGCGGCCAAGTAATCGCCAAGCCAGGCAGTGTCACTCCTCATACGGAATTCGAAGGTGAAGTATATATCTTGAACAAGGAAGAGGGCGGCCGCCATACCCCATTTTTCAAAGGTTATAAACCCCAATTTTATATCCGTACCACTGATGTAACCGGTGAGGTAGAATTACCAGAAAAGACCGAGATGGTCATGCCGGGTGACACCGTATCCTTGAAAATAAAACTAGTTGCGCCGATTGCCCTAGAAGAAAAACAGCGGTTTGCTATTCGTGAAGGCGGTCATACGGTTGGTGCCGGGGTGGTAATAAAAATCATTAAGTAAGTTCATCAACACATAGGAATTCCAGATGCCAAATCTGGAATTCTGGCATAATATAATAACAGTAGTTTAATAATTTTTTAGGATAAATAAATACCGTGGTTACTACGACAAGCGAACAGAGCAATCCAAGCAATAATGTTGCGGCTAAAAGCGACGAAGAGATACAGCAACGTGTCCGTATTCGTATTCGCGCATATGATCATAAAATTATTGATCAATCGACTCGCACCATTCTTGATACGGCCAGAAGGAGCGGAGCGCAAACGCGAGGTCCTATTCCCTTACCAACCGAAAAGAAAAAATATACAGTCAACAAGTCGACTTTTGTGCACAAAGACTCGCGTGAGCAGTACGAAATGAGGGTCCACAAACGGTTGATCGATATTCTCAATCCTACAGCCAAAACCATAGACTCAATGATGAGTTTAAATTTACCAGCCGGTGTTGATGTGGAAATAAAAATGTAACGGTAAACAGTAACCAAGGATACATTTACAATTATATATTGGTAGATAGGTTCTAAGGATGAAAATTGGCGCGAATTATGTTTGCAGATATTAATCCTTAGATAACGATTTGCTAGATTGAAAAACTATAGCCGGTCTTTTCCGGAGCAGTAATAAATCTGGTGATAATCAATACAACCGGTTTTTTGTTTATCCAAATTATTAGTTATTCAAAAATGAAGTTTATTTTAGGAAAAAAAATTGAAATGACCCAGCGATTTCGGGAAAACGGAACCGTTGTTCCGGTGACTGTAGTTCAGGCCGGACCCTGTACGGTAGCCCAAATCAGGACTATGGAAAAGGACGGTTATCGTGCGGTGCAAGTCGGTTTTGGAGAGCGAAAGCATCCCACCAAGGCACTGCAGGGCCATACCAAAGGTTTGGCGCCATTTCGGGACATCGCAGAGTTTCGATCCGGTGCGGAGGAGAAATTGAAGCGTGGCGATGTACTGACGGTAGCCATATTTAAGCCAGGAGATCGTGTCGCGGTAACCAGTATTTCCAAGGGGAAAGGTTTTCAAGGGGTAGTCAAGCGGCACGGATTCGCCGGCGGCAGAGGTTCGCATGGCAATAAAGATCAGCTACGGATGCCTGGTTCAATTGGTGCTACTGACGCCGCTCGGGTATTCAAAGGTAAGCGCATGGCCGGCCAGATGGGCAATAGCCGGGTGACGACAAAAAATTTGGAAATTATCGAGATTGATACGGAAAAGAACTTATTATTTATTAAAGGGGCCTTACCAGGAGCGCGAAGCGGCTTGGTGAGAATATACGGGGACGGCGAGATTGATTTATCGTCGCAGAAAGAAACCAAGGAACCAGCAGAAGGAGCAACGGAAGCAAAAACCGAGGAACAGCCAAAAGAGCCAGAGAAAAAACCAAAGGAGCAAGAAAACACATCAGATAAAACGGAAGGGAAATCGGTTGACAAAGACCAAGAAAAAGTAATTGATAAAAAATAAATTTGGTATGTCGAAAGTAAAAGTATACAATCAAGCAGGCAAACCAGTAGGCGAGATTAGCTTAGAACCGAAAGTTTTCAATATTCCGGTCAAACCCGAATTGATCCAGCAAGCCGTCCGTACGCTGCAGGCCAATAGCCGCCAAGTGCTGGCCCATACTAAGGATCGATCAGAAGTCAGGGGAGGCGGACGAAAACCATGGCGCCAAAAAGGTACCGGTCGTGCCCGTCACGGCTCAATTCGTTCTCCTATCTGGATTGGCGGCGGCGTCACTTTTGGCCCTCGCTCAAATAAAAATTATCAGCTGAAGATGAATAAAAAAGCAAAACGCAAGGCTTTGCTGATGGCTTTGAGCGATAAAGCAGCAGATAAGAAAATAATTATTGTTGATAAATTGGAGCTACCCGAAGTTAAAACCAAAATGTTAGTTTCGATAATAAAAGCCCTGCCATGCGAGAAAAAAGTTTTGATAGTATTAGACAAAGGAGATGTAAATATTATAAAATCAGCAAACAATATTCCGTCCGTGAATGTTGTTCGCGCTGACAGCCTGAATATTATTGATATACTGGCCTATGATACCATTATTTGCACCAAGTCGAGCCTGCCAATTATAAATTCAACCTATGTAACGTCATGAGTATTTTAGATAAATTAAAAAAGAAAAAAACAGCTCCGGACAAAAAACCTGCAACCAAGAAAGAAAAGGCTAAGGATAAAGCCGCTGTGGAAAAAGAAACGGTTCAAGAGACTGTTGTGGCGCCAGATGGGACATTGAAAACGGTTGCTAAGAAATCCGACAAAAAAGCAAAGAAAACCAAACCAAAAAAAGAGAATACTGGCAATGCCTATCGAGTTCTGATAAAACCGCTGGTTACTGAAAAATCATCCAGTTTGGGCATGTATAATAAATATGCTTTTGAAGTTTCTCCAAGGGCGAATAAAATTGAAGTAACGAAAGCAATAAAAAAAGTGTACGGCCTTAAGCCGCTCAAAGTAAATATCATGACCATGTCGGGGAAAAATGTCAGATACGGTAAAACCGAAGGGAGAACAAAGTTTTGGAAAAAAGCAATAATTACCCTGCCGGAAGGCCAGAAGATTGAAATACAAGACGGATTATAAAAACACCAAGACGCAATCACTATGCCAATAAAGCAGTACAAACCAACTACACCAGGCCGACGAAAAGCTTCAATTGTCGATCATGCTAGCTTGTCTAAAAAACGTCCAGAAAAAAAACTGATTACCGCGATAAAGAAAAAAGCGGGCCGTAATAATCGGGGAGTTGTTACGGTGCGCCATCGGGGCGGCGGCCATAAGAAATATTACCGATTGATTGATAATAAACGTTTTCGTTTGGATGCACCCGCTACGGTACGTGCCCTTGAATATGATCCGAATAGGACTTCCTGGATCGCTCTGATCCAGTACCAAAATGGTGAAAAAGGGTATATCATTGCCCCGCATAATCTGAAAAAGGAGGATATAATTATTTCTTCAAAGAACAAGGTTGATATAAAGCCAGGTAATAGAACAGTGCTGTATAATATTCCAGTAGGGACGCCTATCCACAACATTGAAATAAATCCCGGTTCGGCTGGCACGATGGTACGTTCGGCAGGTTCAAGCGCTTTAATCCAGGTGGTTGAGGGAGAAAATGCCCAGGTAAAGCTGCCTTCGAGTGAAGTACGTTTGTTTAACAAAAACTGCATGGCTACTATCGGCCAAGTATCGAATGTTGACCATGAAAATCAGCGGCTGGGTAAAGCTGGTAAAACGAGATGGCTTGGCAAACGGCCGACCGTGCGAGGAAAATCCATGAATCCGGTTGATCATCCGCATGGCGGCGGTGAGGGCAGTAACCCGATTGGCCTAAAGCATCCGAAGACACCCTGGGGCAAGCCAGCCTTGGGCGTTAAAACCAGAAAAAAGTATAAATATTCTGATAAATTTATTATTAAGCGCAGAAATGCGAAATAGCATTAGATAAAGCAACTATATGTCACGATCACTAAAAAAAGGCCCATATACTGATCCGAAATTACTTAAAAAAATTTCCAATTTAAAACCGGGCGATAAAACGGTTATTAAAACGTGGTCACGTTCTTCAGTGATAACTCCTGAAATGGTTGGTTTCTCATTTGGGGTGCATAACGGCAAGGAACATATTGCGGTCAATGTAGTAGAAAATATGGTGGGGCATTGTTTGGGCGAATTTTCCCCGACGCGCAAGTTTGTCAAACATGGTGGGCGCATGCAACGAGAGGAAGAGGCAGCGGCGGCTGAAGCACAAAAAAGGGCGGCCCAACCCACTGAAGAAAAGCCAGAATCAAAAGCAGATAAGGAGTCATAATACTTGGTAAAGTAAACCACTATGGAAACAAAGGCAACATTACGATATTTACGAATGACACCCCAGAAAGTACAGCTGGTAGCTGGGCTAGTCCGTGGTTTGCCGGTAGAACAGGCCATCCACCAGTTAACGTTTTCTAAAAAAGCTGCAGCCCGGCCGCTTCTAAAACTAGTTCAGTCAGCAATTGCCAATGCTGAAAATAACAACCAGCTAAAAAAGGATAATTTGTTTATTAAGAAAATAATGGTTAACCAGGGGCCAGTTTTAAAGCGCTGGCGAGCTAGGGCCTTTGGCAGAGCCGGATTGATCCAAAAGCGTTCCTCTCATATCTACGTTATTTTGGACGAGCTTGCCCCGTCTAAAGTACAGAAAAAAACAGCTGCCAAGAAAGCAACCAAAACAGCGACAGAAAAAGAACGCCCAGTAGTTGATTTCAATGAAGTCAAAAAGCAAGCCAAAGGCAAAGAAGAAAAGTCAGGCAGTCCGGATGAACAAAAAAAGAAGCCTTTGGGCGGCTTTAAAAATATTAAAGATAAATTTACTAGACGATTAGGAGAAAAATAGTATGGGACAAAAGGTACATCCGAATGTATTTAGAATAGGAATAAATAGAAGCTGGAAATCTAAATGGTTTTCCAAGAAACGTTATGTTGATTTTCTCCAGCAGGATATACATATTAGGAAGTTTTTACAAAAAAAACTGCGAGAAGCCGGTGTCGCCTCAATCGAAATTGAACGGTCAAGCGGTAAAATAACGGTGAATCTCCATACTTCAAAACCCGGCATTGTCATTGGCCGGGGAGGGGCTGGAGCAGAAGATCTGAAGAAGGAAATTAAGAAAAAGTTTTTAGATAAAAAAGATAAATTGGAGCTTAATATCCATGAAGTCAGTCAGCCGTATCTTGATGCGCAGTTAGTCTGCCAAAACATCATTGAACAGCTGGAAAAAAGGATACCTTTCCGCAGGGCTACCAAGCGAGCCTTGGATCAGGTTATGCAGGCGGGGGCAAAAGGGGTTAAAATCATCGTTGGCGGTCGTTTAAACGGAGCTGAAATCGCGCGTAAAGAAAAATTCACCCAGGGCAGCATACCTTTGCATACATTACGAGCCGATATTGATTATAGCCGGGGGGCAGCTCATACTACTTACGGCAGCGTTGGCGTCAAGGTGTGGATTTACAAAGGCGAGGTTTTTGATAAAGACGCAGCCAGCAATAAAAAACCAAGTGGAATATAAATATGTTGATACCCAAGAAAGTTAAACATAGAAAATGGCAAAAAGGCCGCATAAAAGGCCGCGCTACTTCCAAGACAAAACTGGATTTTGGCAGCTATGGTTTGAAATCACTGGAAAAAGGCTGGGTTTCTTCCCGCCAGATCGAAGCGGCCCGTCGAGCCATGACCAGATCCGTGCAAAAAGGCGGTAAGATCTGGATCAGAATATTTCCGGATAAACCAGTTACCTTTCATGGATCGGAAGTTCCAATGGGAGGGGGAAAAGGATCAGTAGAATATTATGTCGCTGTTGTTAAAGCCGGTACTGTCCTGTTTGAGATGGATGGTCTTGAAAAAGACGTTGCCAAGGAGGCACTCCGACTCGCTTCCCACAAATTACCGGTTAAGACCAAGTTTATTTCCAAAGTATAGTTTTATTATATGGAGTTAAGTGAATTAAGAAAAAAGACCAAAGAGGAGCTACACAAACTTTTAAAAGTACAGCGTGAAGCACTGCGGGATATACGTTTTCAAGTTGATTCCAAGCAGTATAAGAACGTGCGGGAGCTGCGCAAAACCAAACGTGGCATTGCGCGGATACTGACCGTTGTAAAAGAAAAGCAGGTACTCGAACGAATAACCAAAAAATAACTAGTTACTAATTTGTTTGTATTATGTCATTAAGCAAAAAAAGAAAATTACAAGGAGTTATCGTGAGCGATGCCATGGATAAGACTGTAGTGGTGGCAATTGAAAAAATTAAAACCCATGCAAAATACCACCGACAGTATAAAGTAAAGAAAAAATACAAAATTCATGATCCCAAAAACGAATTTCATAAAGGAGATATGGTTGTTTTTGAGGAATGCAGACCCATGAGCAAAGATAAACGCTGGAAGATTATCAAGAAAATAAAATAAGTATGATTCAACCCCGTTCAAAATTAGCAGTCGCAGATAACACCGGAGCCAAAATGGTTATGGTTATTAAGGTGTTAGGCGGCAATAAAAAGCGCTACGCCCGTATTGGTGAGGTAGTGACTGCCAGCATCAAGGAAGCTACACCCCATGGTATGGTCAAAAAAGGTGAAGTAGTACAATTGGTTATTGTACGGCAGCGCAAAGAGATACGCCGACCAGATGGTTGCTATGTTCGTTTTGACGACAATGCCGGCGTTATCCTGAATAATAAAACCAAAGAACCCAAAGGTACGCGTATTTTTGGGCCCGTAGCGCGGGAGTTGAGAAACCAGGGTTATAATAAAATAATTTCATTAGCTCCTGAGGTATTATAATTATATGAAGATTAAGAAAAACGATACAGTGCAAATCATCGCCGGTAAGGATAAGGGAAAAAAGGGAAAAGTCCTGCAGGTTTTGCCGAAAAAGAACAGAGTTATCGTGGAAGGAATCAATATGACAGCAAAGAATGTTCGTCCTAAAAAAATGGGAGAAAAAGGTCAGGTAGTCCGCTATAATGCCCCGATTCATATCTCGAATGTTAAGCGAGCAGAAGTTCAGAAAGCAGCTACTACGGCTACGAAAGCCAAGACTAAAACTAAAGCCCAAAGGAAGAAATAATTATGCGGTTAAATGAAAAATACAAACAGCAGGTAGTGCCAGTGCTCGTAAAAGAGCAATCATATGCCAATGGCTTAGCAGCGCCGAAACTGGAAAAAGCTACTATCAATTGCGGCATTAGCGCGGCCAGTAAGGATGATAAATTATTAGAAACGGTAGTCAATACATTGACTCGGATCTCCGGGCAAAAACCTGTATATAAGAAGGCACGGAAATCAATATCCGCTTTCAAGATACGGGAAGGCATGACCGTAGGTGTGGCCGTGACGCTTCGCGGTCAGCGCATGTATGATTTTGTGGATAAATTAGTCAACATTGCCCTGCCGCGGGTGAGGGATTTTCAGGGTCTTGACCGTTCGATAGTCGATGATCATGGGAATATGTCACTTGGTTTTAAGGAGCATATTGTTTTTCCGGAAATTCATTCTGATGAAGTCGAAAGAATCCATGGTTTAGAAATAAATATTACTACTTCCGCAAAAGATAAAAAGGAAGGAATGCTATTATTTCAATTATTAGGCTTCCCCTTTAAAAAGGAATAACACTATATGGCTAAAGTATCAAAAATCGCGAAATCAAATAAAAAACCGAAATATTCGACCAGGACAGTAAGGCGATGCTGGCGTTGCGGCCGGCAGCGGGGGTACATGCGCGATTTTAAATTATGCAGAATTTGTTTTCGGGAGCTGGCCAATAACGGAGAAATTCCCGGCATACGCAAATCAAGCTGGTAAACACTATATTAAATAAATGAATGTAATTAATAAATAAATTGTATGACAGATTCCATCGCTGACATGCTAACAAGAATACGAAACGCATCGATGATACATAAAATCGAGGCGGCAGTGCCTTATTCTAATATCAAATATGCTATTGCCAAGGTTTTGGAGCGTGAGGGATTTATAACTGGGGTTGAAAAAATTGAAAAAACTCCTCAAGATACGCTATTGATATCTCTAAAATACAAAGAGGGGGAGCCAGTTATCAAAGGATTGAAGCGGGTCAGCAAACCAGGCCGGAGGATTTACTGGGGCTACAAGGATATTCCCAAAGTTCTGCCCTCACTTGGCGTTTTGATTGTTTCTACACCGCGCGGTCTGATGACCAACGTAGAGGCGAAAAAACAAAAACTTGGAGGGGAAATATTTTTTGAGATTTATTAACGAATTACTATGCCACGAATTGGTAAAAAACCGATACCCGTTCCATCAGGCGTTGAGGTAAAAGTAGAAGGCCGCCAGGTTACCGTAAAAGGGCCTAAAGGGACATTAAACGATGTTTTTCATAAACGCGTGCAGTTTGAGCAGAAAGACAATACTATTTTCGTTACTATAAAAAAACCAGACGAGAAACGATCGCGGGAACTGTGGGGATTGTCACGCGTCCTGGTGGCTAATATGGTAGAGGGAGTAACGAAGGGATTTTCCAAGCAGTTGGAAGTCAATGGCGTCGGTTATCGAGCTTCGATGTCCGGTAAAAAACTTGTATTGCATGTCGGATACTCGCAGCCAGTGGAATTTGAGATCCCAGAAGGCATTGAAGTAAAGGTAGAAAAAAACGTCATTACTGTTTCCGGTATTAATAAACAGCAAGTAGGGCAGATTGCCGCCCAAATACGTGAGATACGAAAACCAGAGCCTTATAAAGGCAAAGGCATAAAATATATGGATGAACAGATACGAAGAAAAGCGGGTAAGGTAGTAAAAACCGCGGGTGCCGGTTAAACTAAAGGTAAATTATATGAAGAATAAAAATAAGAGAAAAACAATAAACCGAAAAGCTCGTATACGCAGAACCAAAGCCAAAATTAGCGGTACAGCCCAAAAACCCCGCGCTGCTGTATACCGCAGCTTGCGCCACATCAGTGTGCAATTGATAGACGATATTGCGGGTAAGACTATCGTTTCTGTAGGAGATACGGCGGTTAGCTCGAAAAGCAAAAAATCAAAATCTGAAATAGCTTCTGCGGTTGGTAAGCTAGCGGCTGAAAAAGCAAAAAAAGCTAAGATTACTACTGTCGTTTTTGACCGCCGTTGTTATAAATACCATGGCAGGGTTAAAGCCCTAGCTGATGGCATGAGAGAAGGCGGTTTAACATTCTAAAATTAGATAACTATATGGATAAACGACATTCAACAAAACATAGAGGGCAGCGCAATAAAAAAAATGATGAGTTTGACCAAAAGCTTATTGATATAGCTAGGGTTACGCGTGTTATGGCTGGCGGCAAGCGAATGAGTTTTCGGGCGTGTGTCGTCATCGGTGACCGCAAGGGGCGAGTCGGCATGGGATTGCGCAAAGGCGCTGATGTTTCAATCGCCATTAATAAAGCGGTCACCGCGGCCAAGAAAGCTCTTATAACCGTGCAAATTAAAGACGGCACTATCCCCAGCCGTGCAGAGCAAAAGTTTGGCGGGGCAAGAGTGTTATTAAAACCAGCGCCGGCCGGAACAGGGATTATCGCTGGCGGCGCTATCCGTGCGGTACTGGAGTTGGCCGGAATAAAAAATGTGGTAGCCAAGATACTAGGTTCAAAAAGCAAGGTAAATAATGTTAAAGCAGCCATAGTAGCCTTAGAAAATCTCAAAACCCTTGAGCAAGTGAAAGCTCTGCGTAAATAATATTTTTATGACTATTCAACTATCAAATTTAAAATCAGCCGCTTCTAAAAGTAAGAGAAGGATAGGTCGCGGCCACGGTTCCGGACGGGGTACCTACGCAGGTCGGGGCATGAAAGGCCAGCGATCGCGTTCTGGCGGAAAAAATAAATTATTGCGCCGGGGTGTTAAGCAGTATTTACAGCAGGTACCTAAACTGCGCGGTTTTACCAGTCCAAATAAGAATATTCAAACTGTTGATTTGCAGAGTATAGAAAAAAAGTTCGAGTCTGGAGAAAGAATTACCCCAAAACGCCTTCAGCAAGCTGGGCTTGCTTCATTGCGGCGTGGCCCGATAAAGATATTATGTAGCGGTGCCGTAAAAAATAAATTTATTATACAAGCCTCCCGGTTTTCCAAGGCTGCCAAAGAGGCTATTGAAAAAGCCGGAGGTTCTGTTGAAATAATTGGTAAAAAAAGTAATAATAAAGGAGCTAAAAAGCAATAGACCGTTATGTGGGAAAAAATTAGACAAATTTGGAAGATCAAAGACCTGCGAAAAAAAATACTGTTTGTATTGGGAATGCTTTTTATTTTCCGGATTGCTGCTCATGTGCCGATTCCCGGAGTTAATGTAGAAAACTTGCGGGATTTTTTCCAGTCAAACCAGTTACTAGGCTTATTAAATGTTTTTTCCGGGGGCAGTATGCAGAATTTTTCCGTAGTCATGCTGGGTGTGGCTCCCTATATTACCGCTACCATTATTTTCCAATTATTGACCATGATTATCCCGAAATTAGAAGAAATGCAGAAAGAAGGCGAGGCGGGTAGGGCAAAATTGAACCAGTACCAGCGTATCCTGACAGTACCGCTGGCCATTCTTTCTTCATATGGGATGATCACTTTTCTTAGGCAGTCTGGAGCCGGGATTATCGATGATATGTCAATATTTCAATTGATAACTACTATTGCTACCATTACGGCTGGGACGGTATTTTTGATGTGGATCGGTGAATTGATATCTGAAAAAGGGATTGGTAATGGTATTTCTTTGTTAATTTTCGCCGGTATTGTTGCCGGCGTGCCGACGAGCGTGCAGCAGACAATAGCTACTTTTGACGCTTCTAACCTCGGAGCCTTAATCGCTTTTGTAGTTATCGGCATTATTACCGTGGCGGCTATTGTCATCATTACTGAAGGTCAGCGGAACATTCCGGTGTCATATGCCAAGCGGATACGCGGCATGAGAATGTATGGCGGTGTTGATACACATCTGCCATTACGGGTGAACCAAGCGGGGGTTATTCCGATTATTTTCGCTATTTCGATTGTTTTATTCCCGCCAATGATTGCAAATTTTTTTATAGGGTCGGATACGGTTTGGCTGGCTAGTGCGGCGCAGTTCGTGGTTAATTTGTTTGATAATGACTTGTTTTACGCAGTATTATATTTTATTTTGGTAGTGGCTTTTACGTATTTTTATACTGCCGTGGTTTTTCATCCCACGCAAATCGCTGAAAATTTGCAGAAACAAGGCGGGTTTATTCCCGGCATTCGTCCCGGCAAACCAACTTCAGATTTTTTAAGCTTTGTTTCCGGCAGGATTATTTTGGGCGGCGCTTTATTTTTAGGTATCATTGCGGTTTTACCAAATATTGTGCAGTCGGCTACTAATATCAATACGCTGGTAATAGGCGGTACGAGCTTGCTTATTGTGGTCAGTGTGGTTATCGAAGTAGTCAAGCAGATAGAATCTCAACTGGTCATGCGCAACTACGAAGGTTTTTAAAATATGGTCATATGGCCAACCAGGAAGCGACTTTGATGCTAAAGTCGTTTTTTACTATCTAATAAAATCGTGTATAATAAGCGTATGAGAAAAAAACAAATAATCATTGCCTTAGTGGGCCTATATTCAGCTGGGAAGGATACAGTAGCTGATTATTTATCCCAACAAGGTTTTGTGCACACTTCCCTCTCCGATATTCTCCGTGAAATATGCCGTAAGCGTGGTACCTACCGGGGAAGAGATGATTTGATACGGGTGGGAAATGAATTGCGGAAACGCTACGGCCCTGGCTATTTGGCGAAAAAAGCCATGCAGCGAGCGCTAAAAAGCAAGAATGATAAAATTATTTTATCGAGCATTAGGAGCCCGTATGAAATACAGGCACTCAAACAGCAGGGTACGGTTTTTGTAGTAGCCGTCACCGCTCCTTTGGCCATACGGTTTCGACGTGCGAAAAAGCGCGGGAAACTGGATGATCGAGTAACCCTAGCCACCTTCAGGGCGCAGGAACGATCCGAACGCACAGGTTCAAAAAACCAGCAGCAGCTTGATAAAGTAATGGGCATGGCCGATTATAGCATTGATAATAGCAAAGACCTTACTTCGTTGTTCAAAAAAGTTGATAAGGCGGTGAATGATATTAAAAAGCGCATTGGGATTATCAAAAACATTGTCCTGCTGGGTCCCCAAGGATCAGGCAAGGGCACGCAAGCTCAAATATTATCTGACACCTTTGCCTTGGGACACATCGAGACAGGAAAGATATTCAGAAGCATATCAAAAAAAACCACCCCCTTGGGCAGAAAAGTAAACCGATTGATAAATATAGAGGGGGGGCTGGTACCGACATCGGTAGTTATCAGAATATTAAAACAAGAACTAAAAAAACTGCCGGCTGGGAAAGGCGTGGTGTTTGACGGCTATCCGCGAAACTTAAGCCAAGCAAAAGCCCTAGATAGCATGCTGCGTTCTTTGAAACGGGATTTGAGCCATGTCATTTATTTGCCGATTTCTAAGGCAACCACCATCAAACGCCTATCAAAGCGCCGAACGTGTCGCCGATGCGGAAGGGTATTTATTGCCGGTACAACCATTGCCAAAGGCAGGAAAAAATGTCCCCGCTGCGGAGGGGAGATATATCAGCGTGAGGACGACCAGCCACGGGCTATTGCCAATCGGTTAGCGGTTTACAACCGGCTAACCAAACCACTCATCGCCTACTACCGAAAAAAAGAATTATTAATTACCGTTAACGGCGAGCCGCCTATACCCGTGGTGACGAAAAAAATATTAACCTTGGTTTCCTAGCATGGCATCTATTAGTCTAAAAACCAAAGAAGAAATACGGCTGTTAAAGGAAGGAGGGAAGAGACTGTCAGCGATTTTGGACCAGCTGGCTGATTTTACTCGTCCCGGGTTGACTACCTTGGCAATTGAAAAAAAAGCTGATGAATTATTCAAAAAATCAGGCGGCCAGCCTTCGTTTAAAGGTTTCCAGGGATTTCCAGCGGCTAGCTGTATTTCAGTCAATGAGGAGCTGGTTCATGGCATCCCCCGTGGTGATAAAGTCATCAAGGAAGGTGATATAGTCTCTATTGACGTTGGTTTGCGGTATAAGGGGTTATTTACCGATATGGCTACCACTATACCGATCGGACAGGTGGCAGATGAAATTACGCAATTACTGCAAGTAACTAAAGAAGCGCTGCATCAAGGCATTAACCAGGCGCAAGCGGGAAATACGATCGGCCATATTGGCCAGACTATCCAGGGTTACGCAGAAAAATTTGGGTACGGGGTTATCCGCAGTTTGGTGGGGCATGGGGTGGGACACGCAGTGCATGAGGAGCCCCGTGTACCGAATTTTGGCCAAGCAGGCACGGGCCCAAAATTACAGACCGGCATGGTCTTGGCCCTAGAACCTATGGTTGCCCTCGGCAGTTATGAGGTTGAGACAAAAAAAGACGGTTGGACGGTAGTTATGGCGGATGGTTTGCGGTGCGCTCATTTTGAACATACTATTGCTGTCACTGACCAGGGTCCTGAAATTATTACCAAAGGTTAATAATAGTATGCAAAAAATACTAGGCATTGATTATGGGGCAGAACGCATTGGTTTGGCTATTACTGATGATGAACAGCGATATGCCTTTATGCGCCAAACGATTACTTCTTCTGAAAACGTTTTTGAAATTGTTAAAAATATCTGCCGCGAAGAACATGTAGGTACGGTTGTTATCGGTCTGCCGCTTGACCAAGACGGCCGGCCAGGTAAAGCGGCTAAGGCAGTGCAGGAATTTGGGAAAAAAATAGCCTCGATTATTTCTGCTCATGTCGTCTATGAAGATGAACGTTTTTCCAGCCGCCAAGCTTCCGCGTTGTATCACCAAGCGGGTATAGCCAACAAGGATTCCAAAAGGAAGCTCGACCAAACAGTAGCGCAGTTACTATTACAATCATATTTAGAAAAACAGCATGGATAATACGTTATCAATTACTAATTATTGCTTGCCTTTTATACTCTCTTTTGGTGTTGCCGTCATCCTGACGCTGCTCGTCCGCAAAATGGCTCTGCGCATTAAGGTGGTTGATCGGCCCCAGAAATTTCCCGAACGCAAAATACATTCCCGGTCAATTCCGCTCCTAGGGGGTTTGGCGATATTTATCAGCATCGTTTTGGTAACCGGGTATTATGCTTTGTTTACCGATCGATTGATAGGCGGTTATATGCTCCCCAAATACCTGGTGGGTATGTTGATAGCGGGCGGTCTATTGATGCTTGGCGGTTTTTTGGATGATAAATACGACCTCAAACCCCAGCATCAAATCATCTGGCCCATCATCGCTAGTTTGGCCGTTATTGGTTCGGGTATCGGCATTACCTACATTACTAACCCCTTCGGCGGTGTTTTTTACCTCGATGAAGTAAAAATATACCTTTTTAGCTACCAAGCCATCCCGTATTACATAACATTGTTTGCCGATTTGTTTGCTTTTTTTTGGCTAATGGGCATGATGTACACAACGAAGTTTTTGGACGGACTGGACGGGTTGGTCGGAGGCATTACCACCATCGGTGCTTTGATTTTATTTTTCCTAAGTTTAAACCAGGAAGTGGCCCAGCCAGAAACGGCTCTACTGGCAATCATTGTGGCCGGTGCGATGGCGGGCTTTTTAATGTTCAACTTTTATCCTGCTAAGATATTTCTCGGGGAGGGGGGCAGCCTTTTTGCCGGATTCATTTTGGGGGTGCTATCGATCATATCGGGTGCAAAAATTGCCACCGCTTTGCTCATTCTGGGCATACCGATATTAGACGTGGTTTGGGTTATTATCAGGCGGGTATTTTTTGAAAAAAAATCGCCGTTTAAAACCGCCGATAAAAAACATTTGCACTTTCGGTTGCTTGATATTGGTTGGTCGCATCGAACAGCAGTTCTGTTTTTATATGTGATTAGTTTATTATTTGGCATCACGGCATTATTTCTTAAAACCCAGCAAAAATTGATAGCTTTGGCAGTCCTGCTGGGTATCATGGTTCTTCTGGGCGTTTTCGTGATTTATCGGTTTAAAAAAAATACTAAATTCAAACAGTATGGGAAATAAAGGTATCTGGATATTATTGGTAATAGCTACCGTAGTAGGGATAATTTTTTGGTCTGCTGGGGGGAGCAGGATCAAAGATGAGGCGCCATATTACTTAAAAAATGTTTTACGGGAAACTGCCGAAGTAACTATCGGGGAAACGGTTATCAAGGCTGAAGTAGCGGATACGGCCCAAAGCAGAACCAAGGGACTCAAGGGGCGTGAGTATGTAGCCCCCGGGAAAGGAATGCTGTTTGTTTTTGGCCAGGCAGGAGAGTATTCCTTTACTATGCAGGAAGTGTTAATAACCCTTGATATTATTTGGATTTTGGATGATACTATTGTAGCTATCGAGCGGCAAGCCCAGCCGGAAGCGCTTGAGATAAATCCAGCGGTAGAAGCGAATTATGTTTTGGAGGTATCGGCCGGGACGGCCAGCAGCTGGCAAATCGGAAATCAGGTAGCCATCACGTTTGACAAGAAATAGCTGCTTTGTTACACTGTAGTGTAATAAGTCCGATATATGCACGGTCTATTTATTTTCACTTAATAAACTATATGAAATTCGCTATAATTGAAACCGGAGGCAAGCAGTATAAAGTTGAGGAAGGCAAAACCTATTCTTTTGAGTCGCTTGACAAAAAAGAGGGCAGTGCGGTTCGCTTCCCCGCAGTCTTATTATTTATGAATGGAAAAACAGTAGAAGTTGGCTCGCCAATGCTGAAGAACGTAACGGTGAGCGGAAAAGTGGTCAGTCAGGGTAAGGCTAAAAAAGTTAGCGTCATAAAATACAAATCCAAAGTACGCTATCGACGCAACAAGGGGCATCGTCAGCATTTTTCAAAAGTAGTGATAGAAAAAATCAGTACCAAAAAGTAGTACTATAGCTCACTTCTCCCTTTTAAGGCATTGCTGATGGTTACTTCATCAGCGTATTCAATAGTGGCACCCATTGGCAATCCTTTTGCTAAACGGGTGATTTTGATTTTGGTGGGCTTGAGTTTACGGCTCAAATACATAGCTGTTGATTCGCCCTCCAGGTCGGGATTGGTAGCTAGGATAACTTCGGTAATTTTGGGGGCACTTTTATGGATTCGATTAAATAAATCTTTTATAGTAAGCGATTCCGGGGTAATGTTTTCAACTGGATTTAAGACGCCGCCCAAGACGTGGTAGTGACCGTGGTATTCTCCGCTTTTTTCTATGACCATGATATCTTGCGGCTCGGACACCACGCACAGCGTAGTAGCGTCCCGTTTGGGATCAGCGCATATCTCACAAGGGTCAGAAGAGCCGATGTTAAAGCATTGCCCGCAGACTTTGATGTCCTTACGCAATTTTTGAATGTTATCCGTCAGGTCATTGATATACCCCTGATTTTTTTTGACCAAGTAAAAGATGATCCGTTCGGCTGTCTTGGGGCCTAATCCGGGCAGATGAGCAAACGTCTCGATTAGTTTTTGGATTGAGGGGGGATACTGTGCCATATTATGACAGACCTGGTATGTTGAAACCGCCACTTTGCATTTTTTGCGCTACGAGGCGTTGTACGTCTTTAATTCCGCTATTTACCGCCTCGGCTACGGCTTGTTCCAGTTCTGCTTTCTTTTCTGATATCAGCAGATCAGGACTTATTTCACAGGCCGTAACTTCCTGGTTTCCGTTCATGACTATGGTTACTTTTCCGCCAGCTGCTTCAGCGCGTACAGTTTCTTGGGCTAATGTTTGCTTAAGCTCTTTGGCTTGGGCGCGAAGGTCTTTTAGTTGTTTTATTTTGTCCAGCATATTTTTTTGATAATAAATTTAGTATAGCATATTTTTAAAAGGAGGCGAGCTCTTCTTCCGGTATCTGGGCTTTTTTATCAAGGGTTTTGAAACTGACCCGGTTTTCGTCGAAGTAGAGCTGCACTTTGGTGCTGTGCTGGCCGTTGACCGCCATATC